>NZ_JAVAYN010000006.1:0-454608 GCF_054863025.1 Bradyrhizobium sp. 23AC | reverse complement strand
GCCGACGGCAAGTGGAGCTTCCAGACGTCCGACCTGTCGGGCAAGAGCCACGCCTTTACCGCGGAGCAGGTTGACACGACGGGTCACGTGGTCGGAACCAGTTCGGGCGAGGCGATGATCGGCTCGGGCCGCAGCGACACGCTGACCGGCAGCACCGGCAACGACGTCATGGTGGGCAAGGCGGGCGCGGATACGTTCACGTTTGCGTCCAACTTCGGCCAGGACGTCATCAAGGACTTCGCTGCCCGTGGACCCACGCACGACACGATCGAGTTCAGCAAGAGCGTGTTCGACAGCTTTGCGAGCGTTCTCTCCCATGCGGCCCAGTCAGGCCACGACGTCGTGATCGCGACGGGGAGCGACACCCTTACGCTGAAGAACACGCAGCTCGACAAGCTGAACAGCCACGACTTCCACTTCGCGTAGGAGATGGGTCAGCCGCACAAGCTGATATTCAACAACTGCCTCGGGGGATCGCTTGGGGATCCCCCGACAAAGGCATCATTAAAGGGCAGGTGTCATGACTGACGTTGGACGGCGGGGGGTGATTCCCCCGCCTGCGAATCTTTATCGAATCCCCATTATGCATTTGTCAGGTCTATGGTCGGCCGGGCGCCGGCTGGCGAACGAGGCCGAAGCGCCGACATCGCGGCTCGTCGGCTGGGCAAGGCGCGGGGTTGAAGCCCTTCGGCAACGGATATTCGTCGGCCGTTTCCGGTCGGCGGAGGATTATGAGGAGCCGCACTCAGAGATGTCGGCATTTCTGCGGTCGTGCGGCCGGATATTCTGGGCGCTCGCGGCCTTCAGCGGGATGAGCAATCTCCTCATGCTCACCGGCTCCTTCTTTATGCTGCAAGTCTATGATCGGGTGCTGCCCGGGCGCAGCATACCGACGCTGATCGCCTTGATGGTCCTGGCCGCGGTCCTCTACCTGTTTCAGGGTGGGCTCGACTTCGTCAGAAGCAGGATCAGCACGCGGGTCGGCCGGTACTTTGATGAACGGCTCGGCATTCGCATTTTCGACGCGCTTGTCCGCCTGCCCTTGAAGACCAGGGCCGATGGCGACGGCTTGCAGCCGGTGCGGGATCTTGATCAGGTCCGTAGCTTTCTTTCGAGCGGCGGGCCGACGGCGCTCTTCGATCTACCCTGGATGCCGATCTATCTCGGCGTTTGCTTCCTCTTTCACTTCTGGATTGGCGTCACTGCGCTGGTCGGCGCGTTGGTGTTGATCGGCATTACCATGCTCACGGAAACCAGGACCCGCGGGCCGGCAAAGGCGTCCTCGCGCCTCGCAGTCTCGCGAACGGCACTCGCGCTCGAGGGTCGACGAAATGCAGAGGTTCTGCAGGCCATGGGCATGCGGCAGCAGGCGGCGTTGCGGTGGCGCGATGTCAACGCGAAGTACCTCGCGGCTCATGAGCGGGCCAGCGACGTAGCCAACAGCCTCGGAGGCGCCTCCAAGATCTTCCGGGCAATCCTGCAGTCGCTGGTTCTTGCCGTTGGCGCAGTCCTTGTCATCAACCAGGAATCGACGGCCGGCATCATCATCGCCGGATCGATCCTGAGCGCGCGGGCGTTGGCGCCCGTCGAACTGGCCATTGCGAACTGGAAAGGGTTCGTCGCTGCGCGGCAGTCGGCACAACGGCTTGATGCTTTGCTGAAGCTTCTCCCCGGCGAGGAAGAACGGCTGGCATTGCCTCCTCCTGTTGAAGCTCTCACGGTCGAGAATCTCTTTATCGGCGCTCCTAACTCGGAGCGGCCTACCGTCAATGACGTGTCGTTCCAATTGCGGCGCGGGCAGGCGGTTGGAATCATTGGGCCGAGCGGATCCGGCAAATCGACGCTGGCACGTGCGCTGGTTGGGGTATGGCCGGGCATTCGAGGCCGGATACGGCTCGACAACGCCGCACTCGACCACTGGTCTTCTGACGCCCTCGGCAAGCACATCGGGTACATGCCTCAGGACGTGGAATTGTTCGACGGCAGCGTTGCGATGAACATCGCGCGGTTCGATCCGCAGGCGACCGCCGCCGCTGTTCTGGAGGCCGCGCATGCCGCGGGCGCGCACGATCTCATCCTCTCGTTTCCGGACGGCTACGGCACGAAGATCGGCGAGGGGGGATTGGCACTGTCGGCGGGGCAGCGGCAGCGCATCGGGCTCGCCCGCGCCTTCTACGGCAAACCATTCCTCGTGGTGCTGGATGAACCCTCCTCCAATCTCGACGCTGAGGGCGAGGAGGCGCTGACCGAGGCGATCCTGAACGTGCGCCGTCGCGGCGGGATCGCCGTCGTGATCGCCCATCGTCCGAAGGCGCTTGAAGCCGTCGATCATGTCTTGTGCCTCGGGGAAGGCAGGGTTCAGTCCTTCGGCAAGAGAGAGGAGGTCCTCAAGAAGGTCTTGCGAAATCCCGTGCCGCTCAAGGTGGTCGCGGAAGCTCAAGGAGGCAACCGATGAACGGCCAGTTGGTAGCGCCGGCGATGCAATCCATCCAGCGTTACATGATCGTCGGTATGATCATGTTGGGTCTGGTGACTTTTGGGGTCGGCGGTTGGGCGACAACGAGCCAATTGTCGGGCGCGGTGATTGCCCAGGGCGTCGTCGTGGTGGATTCGAGCGTCAAGAAGGTTCAGCACGCCACGGGCGGGATCGTGGGTGAATTGCGCGTGCGCCAGGGCGATCGAGTCAATGCAGGCGACGTTCTGATCCGGCTCGACGAGACGCAGACGCTCGCGAATGCGACGATCGTCACGAACAGCATCGATGAGCTGCTCGCGCGCCAGTCTCGGCTCGAGGCCGAGCGCGATGGTGCCGAGCAGGTCGTGTTCCCCAAGCTGCTGCTCGACCGAGCCAAGGAGAGCAACTCCGAGGCGAGCCGTGCAATCGCTGCGGAGCGGAAGCTGTTCGACCTCCGACGTCAGGCAAGGAGCGGCCAAAAAGCGCAGTTGCAGGAGAAAGGTGCGCAGCTGGAGAATGAGATCAAAGGCTATACGGGACAGACCGAGGCCAAGCAGAAGGAAGTCGAATTCATCCGCCAGGAGCTGGAGGGCGTGCGCAGCCTCTGGCAGAAAAATCTCGTGCCGATCACGCGGCTCAATTCCCTTGAGCGCGACTCCGCCCGCATCGAAGGCGAGCGCAGCCAGCTCGCAGGAATGATCGCTCAGTCGAAGGGAAAAATCTCCGAAATCGGACTTCAGATCATTCAGATTGACCAGGACCTCCGAACCGAAGTGGGCAAGGACCTGATCGAAACGCGCTCAAAACTTTCCGAACTAGGCGAACGCAAGACTGCGGCGGTCGATCAATTGCATCGGATCGATATCAGGGCGCCGCAATCCGGCCGCGTCCATGAGCTCAGCGTCCACACGGTCGGAGGCGTGATCTCTCCCGGCGAGCAAATCATGCTGATCGTTCCCGATGCGGACTCGCTTGCGGTCGAGGTCAAGATCCCACCGAAGGATATCGACCAGGTCTATGTGGGGCAGACCGCGACGATGCGCTTTGCAGCGTTCAACCAGAAGACCACGCCCGAAATCGACGGCGAGGTCAGCATGGTCTCGGCAGATATCACGCAGGATCAGCGCGCCGGCACGAGTTACTACACGGGCCGTATCCTGCTGAAGCCGGAGGAGCTGGCGAAGCTCGGCTCCGCCAAGCTGCTGCCAGGAATGCCGGTCGAGGTCTTCATCAAGACGGCTGGTCGGACCGCGCTGTCCTATCTGCTTAAGCCACTGCACGATCAGGCGGAGCGTGCATTCAAGGAGCGCTGAGTCTCGGTGCAAGGCGTGGGCAGCGCTCGACGAAACGCACGCGGGCTGGCGCCCTACACCTGGGCGTCAGCGTCGCTGCGCCCACTCTCGCAGCAGATCGCGCGCCCGCCGACCGATCGGCCGCGGCGGATGCCTGTCGCGCCGCGCTGAGATCACGGGCTGTTCAAGCGATCGCCTGCTCAGCACGTCCATCCGCTTGGCGCGCAGGGCCATCGCGACGACGAAACCGAGTATTGAAGCTTCAGCTCCCACAATGACGAGCAACTCAATCGGCATATGAAATCGGTCCGGCCTGCGAGGGCTGTTTTTGCGATTTGAGCATGGCGACCAATTAAATCAATAAAATAATGTGCGGGCCGAATCCGTCCGTCTCGCTCTGGGGCGGCCACGCATGTTCCCTGTGATTGGGCTTCGCGCGGCCTGGATGAAAAGGGCCTGTCTGATCGGGGTTTTTCGATCCATCCGAGTTCCTCGCTTGCAAGCGTTGCCGGCCTGATCGTGTCCGCCGCGGTTTAAATGCAGATATTAATTCAGTTTAATCTTGCGAATTAAATTATAATATATAATTTAATAATGATGAGGTTGCGGCTGCAGCGTTCGGCTGGGTCGTGCCGCGGCCCGCGTCGATTTGGCATTTGCAGGAGAGCGGCAGGTGCAACGAACCTCAGGCTCGATCATCGCGACAGCCATCGTGATCATCATCGGGGGCGTTCAATGGGCGGGTGCGGCATTGCCGGCCGTGCCGAGGGCCCCGCAAGCGGACCCTGCGCGCATCGAGCTGGGGCGTCCGGCTCTTCCCCCCCTCACTTACACCACGTTTTGCCTGCGCTATGAGGCCGAATGCCGCCCGCGGCGCTTCTTCCGCGGCGGGCCGATCCGATTGACCGAGAAGCGATGGGCGGAGTTGCGGGAGGTCAATCGCGCGGTCAATCTGGCGATTGAGCCCGCCCGCAACGAGCTCGGCCTTGCGGGCGAGGCGTGGACCATTAATCCCGCACGTGGCGATTGCAACGATTACGCGGTGAGCAAGCGCCACGAGCTGCTTCGGCGCGGCTGGCCGGCGCGTGTCCTGCTATTGAGCGAAGTCGTCGTCAGTTCCGGTGAACATCATCTGGTGCTCCTCGTGCGGACCAGAAGCGGCGATCTCGTCCTCGACAATCTCACGCCACAGGTTAAGCCCTGGTCGCGGACGCCCTATCGCTGGGTTCGCGTGCAAAGCCCGGGGCGTGACGGGCTATGGGTCACGATTGGACGAGAGGGGGTGTAAGGTACCGGCGCGAAAGCCCCCGAGCCTTCCTTGGCCAGAGCGGTTGCGCTTACTCGTGAGCGCATTTGAGCCGCTCGAGCGAAGCGAGCCTGTCTTCAAGCGCGACGATCCGGCGAAAAAGATCTAGGCGCGACAACCCCAGGGTCGCGCGCGTCGATCCGATGACAGAAGCGGCAGCACAGGGTTGCTCGGCGTTGGGAGGAAGGACGCTGAACATGCGCAGGACGCCGTCGCCGGTCAGCACATCCACCCAGCCTTCGGAAGGTGACCGTCCCACGATCCGGCCTGGTACGCGGCCAATATAGCAGGGAGCATCAAGCCGCGGCGACGCGTTGGTGATGATGAGCCGCTGCCCGTCGAGGTGGCTGAAGGCACCGGGAAATGGCGGTGTTAAGCCGCGGATCAGCCGATCGATGGTGTCGGTAGGCTGGCGCCAGTCGATCTCTCCATCTTCCGGAACACGGGCGCAGCCATAGGAGGCGTTGTCGGTGTCTTGAGAAGTGCCTTGGTAGCCGGTGATCGCTCGTACGACGACCCCGCCGAGCTCACGTTCCTGAATCATGTTGAGGCGCTCGTAAAGTGAGGTGACCGTGTCATTCGCGCCGATCGGAATGGCCTGCTGAAACAGAAGATTGCCGCCATCAAGTTCCGGGATGACGAGGTGAATGCTGATCCCGGCGGTCGTCTCGCCGTTGATGATTGCCCAATTGACGTTGGCGCGGCCGCGATAATGCGGCAGAAGCGAATAGTGCACGTTGACGAAGCGACACAATGCAAGAATCTGCGGCGGGATGATCCGATCGAACGAAGAGATCACAACGGCCGCCGGGCGCAGCTCTGCGATCATTTTCTGAAGCTGGTTCAGGTCCTGCATTGCCGCGACCGGGATGCCGCGGTTGTTGGCAAATGCCCTCAACGCGCTCGCGTCGGGCTGGTCCGGTCTCCGGAATATCTGGACCACGCGGCAGTGCGCAGCCAACGAGCGAAGCGCTGCGAAGCCCGTTGGTCCGTCCGCGAGGAGTACGACATCGGGCTGCAGCCGCTCCGTCATGTCACCTCCGGCCATGGTACGAGCTGGGCGAAGCCGTCCTCTGTGACGGCACCGCCCCGGCGGACCCACTCGGCCGCGCGCAAGCCGCCCGTCTGCAATCGTATGATCGGCTCGGGGCCGATCTCCGACAGCAGAATGCCCATATGGCCCTGTCCGACCGATTGTGGGGGCCAGACCGCAAGACCATTGTCGGCCAGCACGGCTCGATCGATGTCGCCCCAGAACTGCACCACAACGGCGCCGTCGGGCGCGCATGCGGCCAGATGCGCAGCCTCCGCTCGGCCGATGCGCGGCGAGTCCGTTGGCTGCAACGCGACTACGAAGGCCTCCCATGCGCCAGGATGGACTGCCGCAATACTGTCGAACGTCTCGACGTTCGCCCCCAGGTTTGTCAGCCCGGTGTGCAGCGGGGAAAGGAAGTCATTGTCGCAGAGCAGGGCGATTTTGTTGCCGAGAACCGCCAGCCCGCAATCGTGCAGCTGCTTCACGGCGAGCGGGCCCAGGAATGAGAAGACGTCGATGGCGGGGTGTCGCTCGTTGACGCCGACCACCGGGATTTTGCGTCGCGCGCACGCTTCGATATCCAGGTCCTCGCGGCGAAACTCCCAGGCCTCGAACATCAAGGCAATCACGGCGTCGCCGCGCAGCTGGTCGATCAGCGCAGCTGTAAGCGGACGGAGGTGGCCACTGTTGGTCACGATGTCGACGCTGTGAAGCACTTCGGGGCTGATTTTTTCCAGAATCTCGATGCGGTCAGCGACGTCTAGGGTGGCCGCGATCTCGAACGTCTCCCGTTTGGTATCTGTCACAGTCCCATGGCGGCCAGGTTTCGTGAACGCATAGACCTGCTTGGCTCCGGCCATTGCAGCCAAGACTGGGGTGACCGCATAAGCGCCAGTCGCGGCTTCGGTCAGCACAGTCATTCCCGACATGTCCAGTCCCGTTTCAGCGAGGGCGCGCTTCATCAGCATTCGCAGTCGAACAGGTGAGAAACCTGGCCTGCGAAGTGCTCTCTTATCCGCATCAGATCGCAATTGCGCGACTGAGGTTCCGGTCGCGGTCATTGATGGGTCCCGCTGTTGCCGTTGGAAGACGCCGGCCTCATGGTGTTCTCGACCGGTGCGCTCTGGATATCCAATCGCGTGCCGCCCGGAGTACGTTGTGGAGCGGATCGGGTAGGAGCGCGCGCAAGTGATCCTGCCAGCTCATTTGCTCGATCCCCGGATCTTCGCCGGGTCGCGCTGCCCAATACCGCACGCGGCGTTCGCCCGATGCGACGACACGGCGCGTCGTCGTGTAGTAATAGGATGCGACGGAAAGGCGCATTCGACCGGGGGGACAGGAGACCGGATCCGGAAGGCCGTGGAGAGTGGCACCGTGCGTCTCCCAGAGGATCATGGTGTTGAACCGGGGAAAGATGCGGCATCCGAGCGCTGACATGTCCGCAGGCCACAATTCGAGGCTGCCGCCGTAGGCGTCGGGCCAATCACGATTGAGATAGATGAGTACATTGACCCGGTGGAACAACCCGGTCGTCGGGTGAACCTCGAAATCGCGGTGAATCTTCGTGAAGCCTCCCGGGGGCGTTCGATGAACTCCCGCAAATTTGTGCGTCGGATCGGAATGAAGATCTCGAACGCCGGTGACTGCCGAAATGAATGCTCGGAAGCTGGCGCTGTCCACCAGGCTCAGCAGATGCTGAGTGGCCGGCCCCAGTCCGTCCGATACCTCCTGCTTCACCAGGCGATCGGTGGTCGTGGTAATCAGGCGCGCTTCCGGGAGGGCGCTGCATTCGGCCGCCACCATGTCCAACAGCTTCTCCGGAAAGGCATCATTGAGGACAACGTGCGGCCAAGGTCTTGCGGCGGCGTATTCGGCGCGCAGGGAGCTGGCTCGGGCAAAGAGGCCGCTCAACGAGTGAAGCTGGAAATCAACATGCAATTCCGCAGACTCCGGCTGCGGTGCTTGGAGCTGGACCTCCAAGTCCGCCTTCAAATTAAATGTTATTATTAATTGATCCTGGATTAAATGTCAAAAATAAACCGTAGGCTGAATGCTTGAGCTCTGGCGCACCGGAGATTTCAACCTCCGGGCACCGCCGGCCAACGCAATCGTGATCCCCAGTCGCGTAATTCAAATCACTCGATTAACTTATTTAATTTGAGGGTCGACGATTTTGGGTCTACCTTGAGGATTGGGCTGGAATACAGCAGGACGAGCCGATGACCCAACTCGACGCGGAAGGCGATGATCGTCGTGAGTTCTTGAAGACCTGCGGAAAATTCGCCGCGGTTACTCCTCCGACAGTGACGCTGTTGCTCTCCACTTCCCTGACCTCGGCCGCGATAGCCAGTTCAGGGGGGCGCATTGTGCGTGGCAACAATGGCTTCGGGAATGGCGGCGGTGACGGCACTCCCAACGGGAAAGAGGACGACAATCGGTAAATTCGGCGGCCCATTGGGCCGCCGCGGTGCGGCTTGGAATCAGCCGGTCCGGCGGCGTCTTTGTGGGGGCGAGCGGTCGATCAGGAGATCGTTCAGCTTCTTGCCGGCGCGCAGCTGCGCTTTCAGCCAGCGGGGCTGTTTGCCGCGGCCGGACCAGGTTTCGGACGGATCCTTCGGGTTCTGGTATTTCGGCAGCACCGGCGGGTAGGGGCGGCGCGGACGTTCCCCGTTCGGGGACGAAACGGCGGTCCCCTCAATCTTGCGCAGCCGCTCTTCGAGCTTGACCTTTTCCGCGGTCATCCTGCGACCGAGAACGGTCGTGACCTCATCGTAAAGCCCCCACAGCTCGGCTGTGGTCAAGTTGACCCAGTCACTTTTCCCCATGGAAGCCGTCCCCAGCTACTTCCGAACCGAAACAGGAAGGGGCATTATCAGGTCATGGCAGGGTTGGGCAAGCGCGATCCCGGCGCGCGGCGGCGCTTGTGTGCAGCGCGGTACTTGGTGCTAGCGGTTAAGGCTGCATCTCCGACCGGGCGGTCGCTTCCTGAGCCCCCTCCGTCCGTGGGCCCGTCGCTTGGGCGCGAGCAATCGCTCCTCTGCTTTCAACACGCGATTACGTAAGTTCTGCAATTCTGTGAATTGAACGATGAGGGCCTTATGTGTTTGACGCAAAACTGCCGAAGAATACATGTGACCACCTACTCATTACCGACGACGAATCCGTGCCAATCATTGAAAATTTGCTGAATTGACGAAATTCGGCCTCAAGCGCGGTACTGGGACTTCCGTCGGTGCTACACGGGCTACGATCAACCGCAGCCTTGTTTTGTCCTTGATTGCCAGCCGTTGCTTGATGAATAGTAATACTTTCTCTCCTCCCTTCCCGGAGCGGGGCTTCGCGAACGGCCCCGCTTCAATGAAACTTCGTCGAATGTTAGATTTGAATCGTGAATGTCCCTATATATCGTTGGTAATATCCGGTTCTACTAAGTTAATTGGATGTTGACTATCATAGCAAGCCTGGTCGATCAGTGCGCCGATGACATTCTTGGCGGGAATTTTCAGATCGAAGCTATTAAAAATTGTTGTCGGAAGGTCGTTATCCTCGCAGAATTCGCGGTTTCGAATTTTGCATCGAGCACCGCATTCTTACGGTGCTGCACGCATTCTTTGGGCGAGTTACGATAGCGTGGCCATCGAGCGTTGCCGCCAGGTGCTGTCTTCGATCTCGGACCCTGCGACATTATTGACGGAGCTGACTGGTTATAGCTCGCGCGTCTCAAAAGGAGGGTGGGATTAAACGGCTGCAAGCGGGGTTGTTAGCAACAGGCAAGGGAAGCATGCGCCGTATCAGAATTGTTATCGCTGATCGACACCCGATCGTTTTGCAAGGGGTTAGGAGCGTTCTTGCGGCGCAGCGTGATTTTGCGGTCGTTGCTTCCTGCAGCGATGGCGCAAGCTGTGTCGAGGCAATTCGATTTCTTGCCCCGGACGTGGCGCTTGTCGATGCTGCGCTGCCCGACTTCAATCGACAGCAGATGCTAGCTCGTGCGAACGCCGTCGGCCCACGTGCTCCGATAATCTTCTTCACCGGTATTACGGCCGACAGTGAGTTAGAAAGGTTGGCCTTGAACGGCGCCTGCATCGTCCTCTCGAAGGATTCGGATGCGGAGATGCTGGTCGCAACCCTGCGAAAAGCTGCCCAGGGCCAAGCTGCGGTTCTGTCGAGCAACGGCCACGTCAGCGAGGCCCCCCTGGCCAGTGTGAAGCCTCTGACACAGCTAACTGACCGGGAGCGGCAGATCATGCGGCTCGTATCGGAGGGGCTATCGAACAAGGAGATTGGGCGTCGGTTGAATCTCGCCGACGGTACGATCAAGGTCCACCTTCACCATATCTTCCAGAAGCTGGAAATCAGCAATCGTACGGTTCTCGCGGCAATGGCGATCTCGCGAAGCGAGCTGCATGCAGCGCCAGGTGAGCCGGATTCCCTTGATCTGTTGCATCAGGATCCAGCCAGCGCGAACTGACGGGTACGTCTGGCGCGTCTTCGGCAATATGCGCGAGGGGCGGCCTATCGCGGTGCCAGATGCTCAATCATGTTGAGGCAGGCCCCTTCGGCCTCGGCCAACGTTCGAAAGGGCGAGCCGCCAATCTTGATTGCGGCCTGGTTATTGTGGAGCGGACGCCAACTCGCCAGATAGCCGGAGCGTCCGTGAAAACCCGGACCTCCCGGGCTTTCGAAACTGATCACGAACGAGAAGCCGTGGCTGCTCGCACTCCAGATCTCCATGTCCCGGACGGACCGATTGAATTGCAGTGGCATCGCAATGATCCATTGTAGCCGAGCCCGCGCCCGTTGGTTAAATTCAAGTTAACTAAATTAAATGCCCGAGCGCAACTCAAATTGGGTGCGTCGGCAAGGCGCGGCGGGAAAAATCGGAGGAAACACGGGAAATTGCCGGCTTTCTGTCCGGGACACGCACGCCCAGTAACCTCTCACCGGGCAAAGAAAATTCTTGGTTGAAAATCTATATTTAATATATAATAATGTAAAAATGACGTTTTAAATCGAGGAGGACGCATCGTGACCCGGGACGGCAACGAAGATGACGACCGGCGGGCATTTTTGAAGACCTGCGGAAGATTTGCAGCCGTGACGCCCCCCGTCATGACGCTGCTTCTGTCCACCTCCCTGACCTCAAAAGCCATTGCACGTTCGGGCGGCCTGCACGGGGCGAGGCAAAGCGACAGCGGCCAGTCGTTCTTCGACAATGATCGGTCGTCCGCGGCAGGGCCGGGGAGCTCCGGCGGCGGATCATCAGGGGGTGGGGGAGCACCTGGTGGTGGCCCTGCTGGATCTTCTCATGCCGGAGGGACATCCGGCGGCGGGGCCGGCGGTAGCGGCGGGGCCGGTGCTGGCGGAGGCAATGCAAAAGGGCCCTTCGCAACCGGCGGCGGCTCTGGAATTCCAAGTGCAAATGGTGGGGTCGATTGCGCAGACGAAGAGAACGAGGAAAAGCGCAAGGCCGATTGTCCCGGAGCTAGTACTCGGATTTCCAGCGCAACCCAATCCAGCCGGTAAGATCTTCTCAGCCCATGAAGGAGACCTATGGGCTGCCGTGCGGCCAAGCCAGGCTGGGCCCTGTGCTCCGATAGGCCAAACGCGAGGCCGAGAGCATATCTGGCCAGCCGAGCGGCCTCCCGGGAGACTCGGTCAGGAGGCGTGTCATGAATACCCGCATTCGAGCGGAGAGTCCTGCGGCCCTTCTTCGAAAGCGTCTCGAAGCGCTTGTCGCCCGGCTCGCAGAACTCGAGAAGCTCAGAGACCGGGTAGGTCGAGAAGAGAATCGTCAGCGCAAGCTGCGCGAGGCGGACAGTCCCCCATGCCCGAGCTCAGACCACGGGCAGTCGTTCCAGCTTCGCACAGGCGAAGCTCATGCCCGTGCTGCTCGGTTGCAATAAATCGCGGTGTAACGAGCGTCCCAAAGCGAATGGACGACCGAAACGGTGCGTGCGGATGGTTCGCAAAAGCGAACCGGCCTACGAGCCTGTCCCGGCTATTCGGCTACCTGGCGAACGGGAGGGGGGGCGCGCTGGAGCCCCAGGGATGAGCCCGACCGCGCCGTGCGAGACTATCCGATCGATTCTGCGGCTCATGACCTTGTAGCACTCGCATGCCACGGCTTCGAGCCGCGGCCGATCAATCTCGAGCTGGCCGCGCCGGCTGGATTTCAGCGCTCTTGACGCGCGCATTGTGCACACGACATGCGTGACCGTGGTGCGACGAACGCCGAGCAACTCCGACAATGTTTCTTGCGTCAGCGGGAGCAGGTCACCTTCATTCGCACGATCATGGATGTGAAGAAGCCAGCGCGCTAAGCGCGCTTCGACGGAATGCAGTGCATTGCAGGCCGCCACGTGCTGGAGTTGTGTCAACAACGACATCGTGAAGACCTGCACCATGGATGCGATTGCGGGGCTGCGATGTTGGGCTGCCAGGAATTGCGCAGGCGAGATCTGCAGCGCGGCCCCGGATAGGCGGGCGACCGCGGTGGCAGGCGCGGCGGATGCGCCAAACGCTGACGTCAAACCCACGGCGCCCTCGTGCCCGATGATCGCCGTGGCAACTGTTTGCCCGTTCGGCAGCTCCGTGATCGCGGCGATGGCGCCGCTGAGGGGGAAGAAAAGATGTTCGATCCGATCGCCCGATCGGATGAGCACGGAATTGCGTTCGATCACGACTTTCCGGAGATGAGGCGCAAGCAAAGCAAAATCCGCTGGCGGCAACGCTGCTAACAAACGATTACCAATTCTAGTCGCATGGTCCATCATGGGATTGGCTCCCGACGGATACTCGGCACTAGAACTCATGCCGATGTGTCGAGCTGCTCTGCGGCGTGCCAGCTCAACAGGAAGCCAACCGACCACCACAGATATGGTTCCCATGATCAATGGCGAGTACGGGTGGCCCGACAATCGCATGTCGCGTCGTAGGCATATGGCCCGCTAGTATCCGTGTTGAAGACGAGTTCGGGCGGCATCGCTTCAAGCTGAAGCCGAGTCTCCAGCGCCTTCGCGCGCTCGCGCCGCATTGGCGGTGCAGTAAGCTGGGAAGCCTCCTTAACATCGACGAGTTGGCAGTCTCACTCTGCTGGAGGCGTATCGTCCTTCGACATGCTTTCGCTGACGAGTGGCACGCAACGGGCTCGCAACGACGCGTCCGTACGGGAATGCCGGCCTTGCCCCGCAAGGCCAACACGTGACCCAACGCGGGCTTGGATCGTGCCAGGGTCTAGTGGCAGGGACTGCAGTCTAGCTCCTTGATCCTCCCGGTAACGTCAAACGAGAAAAGCGCACTCATGACGCTACTCTTGGTGACGTACGAGATAATGGCCCCCTCGTGCCAGGGATTGAGATCGTCCAACGTGCCCGCCGGATATTCTCGGAGGCGATCAATCCCAATAGGCACGAAGTGCCTCGTTGCCGGTAATGGTCTTGACGCCCCCGCAGCCGCAGCGAACCACGGCACCTTCGGCATACATTCCCAAGATCGCCTCGATGTCGCCCGCGCGGTAAGCATCGAGCCAGTCAATCGCAATGGCCATCGGGTCAAATGATATATCTCTCACCTAAATGCCATAAAAGCTAAATGCCATAAAAGCTTGCGATTTTAAGTCATTTTTAGCCCGCTAAGCCTCTTTCCCTATTCTATTAATTGTATTTTAATAATCCCGCTTGGCGTCGGCCATATGCCGAAGTACATAGATGGCCGGGCCGAGGCAGAGTCCATGTTAGACGTATCTGTGAAGCAGAGACGGATCCGGCTTCTGATCGTAGATCGACAACCGATCGTTCTACAGGGGCTGAAGTCGGTACTCGGGGCACAGCAGGACTTCGACGTTGTCGCATCGTGCAGCGATGGGACAAGGTGTCTCGAAGCAATTCGGAGTTTGACACCCGACGTCACGCTTGTTGCTGACAACCTGCCAGATCTGACGGTCCCCGAGATCCTCGCGATTGCGAAAGCTGAGAATCTCTCCACGCGCTTGGTGTTGTTTACCGAATCCGAAGCAGATCACGATCTAGCCGCCGCTATTGCTGCTGGCGCCTCCAGCGTAATCTCGAAGCATGCTTCCTCGGACACTATGCTGCGATTACTGCGCCTGATGACAGAGCGCAGTGTGTCGCGCGAGCAATCCGATCTCTTGCCAGCCGGCCAGGGAGCTGACGGCGGCGGCAAAGTGGAAACGATGCTGGAGCTGTTGACGCACCGGGAACTTCAAATTGTACGACTAGTGTCAGAAGGAATGTCAAACAAGGAGATTGCGCGCCAGCTAAACGTTTCCCCAGGGACAGTCAAAGTACACCTATACAACATATTTCAGAAGCTTGAGATTACCAACAGAACTGTGCTCGCTACGCTCGCGTTGTTGCAGCGACCGTCGGGCTTCGGCCTGCTTGCCCTGGCGTTTCTGGCGGTCGCAATTGCGGACGAACTCAAGGCGTCGGAAGCGAACGACGTGGATCCGGATGACGACAGCGTCGGTCGCGCGGGAGAGCATGCCGAATATGAGCCCTGGAAACGAGCTATTCTCCGACACTTCGTAGTCTGGGAATCTGGCGAGACGCCCACACAGAAGGACTCCTTTGCCAAGGCGAGCCTGGTCACGGACCCGGCGGCGGCAATAGAAACGCTGCGCCCGGCTGAGCAATCCGTAGGCTCGAAACCGTGGAAAGACTACGGCCCTGTTGGATCGGGCACGCCCAATCTTCCTACGCCATTGCTGCGGGGAACCAGCGACGCACAGATCGGTGTTGACCCGGCCGCTGAACATCAGTTCCCGCGGCTTGCTTCCACTCCGACGTTGAAACACGAAGGGTATGGCACCTTCGCCACTCTGACCGCTGCGTTGATCTACGCACTGAACGACCCCCATCTTGCCGCGCAATTGCATGACCCGGGCAAAGCGTCGATCGACAGCTTCGTGGTGGTCACCGGCGAGAATGCGACCACAAAACTGGCCGCGATAACCGATGCCGATACCAATGATGTAGACGGCTTTCCCCCGGCTTTCCCTTTGCACGATTTGCGCCTGCCTGCCGCGCTTGTGACCACCGGCAACGAACGCGTCGCTGGAGAAGGCGCTTCGAACGAAATGAGTCATGGTGCTGCGGACGACAACCTGCAAGAACCCCATGGCTCACTGGGCTCTGGTCGCGATGCCGGTATTGGCGGAGATGGCCGCGATCAACTGATGGGCGGCGACGTTGGCGAAAACGTTGTTTATCGCTCCCCGATCGATTCCAATTCGACCTCTTCCCACTCTGGATTCGATTTCGCATCTGGATCGAGCAGGATCAATCTTGCAGCTTTCGGAGCGCTTGCCTGGCTCCATATGACGGCAGCAAGCAAGTCCATACCGCCGCACACCCTCGCTTGGATCTACAATCCCGCAACCGACGAAACGATCGTCTACGTGAATCCGACCGATCGGAGTCTTGATGTCGGGGACCGGGGCCTGCTGGAAATCCATCTGCAGGGGATTGTCTCCATTGCGGAGTCGGATTTCGTCGGCCAGCCGGAAGGCGCGGCTGTCGCGATCACCCTGGAGCAGCTCGAAGCGCTGACATCGGCGGCCGCAACCGAAGCTGTTCTGAGTGCGGATAGTGCCCAAACAGTTATCGGGACGAGCGAGAGCACACTCGGGACCGCTGCAGTTTGGAGCACTCTGGCCGACAACGGCTTGACGTTCGAATTCGGGCAGGCTCGGACCGGCTCAGGGGGAGCGACCAGGTTCAGAACCTTCACTAGCGATTCGGTGGGTACAACGAATGAGAGCGATGATGGGTCCGGCGGGTCGGCTCATGTATCACCGGTCGCGCTTTCTCATAGCGCGACGGTCACGGCAGTTGAAAATCTCACATCGAAGAATGAGCCGATCAATGGGGGGGCTGGCTCTAGCATCGCAGCGGGCGATAACTCACAGCACGCTTCGGAGCCAGGGTCTGCAAGGGCGGCAGCGGAATCGACTGACGCCGGCTTCATGCAGGGGAATGGCGTCGGCAATGACAACGAGAATCATCCCGCCGCTTCGGAGGCTTCGCGAGGGGCAGCGAAGTCAGCAGAAGCCGATGGCGTGGAACACGGCAATTCGGGGCGGTCAGCCTCTGCAAAGCCACGGGAAGCAGCCGACCCTGGTGAGCCAGGCGTTGCAAAGGCCGGTAGCGCGGGCGGCGGTAACTCACAGTACGCTTCGGAGAAGCCGCACGCTTCGGAGAAAGAGTCTGCAAAGGCGGCAGCGGAGTTGACCGAAGCCGGCTTCGAACGGGGGAATGGCGTCGGAAATGACAATGAGCATCATCCCCCCGCTTCAGACGCTTCGCGAGGGGCAGCGAAGAGGGCAGAAGCCGATGGCGTGGAACACGGTAATTCGGGGCACTCAACCTCTGCAAAGCCACCGGAAGCAGCCGACCCTGGTGAGCCAGGAGTCGCAAAGGCCGGTAACGCGGGTGGCGGTAACTCACAGCACGCTTCGGAGAAAGGGTCTGCAAAGGCGGCAGCGGAGTTGACCGAAGCCGGCGTCGTGCGGGGGAATGGCGTCGGCAATGACAATGAGCATCATCCCCCCGCTTCAGAGGCTTCGCGAGGGTCAGCGAAGACGGCAGAAGCCGATGGCGTGGAACACGGTAATTCGGGACACTCAACCTCTGCAAAACCACGGGAAGCAGCCGACCCTGGTGAGCCAGGCGTTGCAAAGGCCGGTAGCGCGGGCGGCGGTAACTCACAGCACGCTTCGGAGAAAGGGTCTGCAAAGGCGGCAGCGGAGTTGACCGAAGCCGGCTTCGAACGGGGAAATGGCGTCGGAAATGACAATGAGCATCATCTCCCCGCTTCAGACGCTTCGCGAGGGTCAGCGAAGACGGCAGAAGCCGATGGCGTGGAACACGGCAATTCGGGACACTCAACCTTTGCAAAGCCACGGGAAGCAGCCGACCCTGGTGAGCCAGGCGTTGCAAAGGCCGGTAGCGCGGGCGGCGGTAACTCACAGCAAGCTTCGGAGAAAGGGTCTGCAAAGGCGGCAGCGGAGTTGACCGAAGCCGGCGTCGTGCGGGGGAATGGCGTCGGCAATGACAACGAGCATCATCCGCCCGCTTCGGAGGCTTCGCGAGGGTCAGCGAAGACGGCAGAAGCAGATGGCGCGGAACACGGCAATTCGGGGCACTCAACCTCTGCAGAACCACCGGAAGCAGCCAACCCTGGTGCCCCAGGTAACCCGGGCCACGGTTACTCACGGCACGTTTCAGAGCAGGGGCCTGCAAAGGCGGCGGCCACAGAGTTGACCGAAGCTGGTTCTATGCAAGGGCACAATTTCGGCAACGACAACGAGCATCATTTCCCGGCTTCGGATGCTTCGCCAAGTTCGGCGAAGACGGCAGACGCACATGGCGTGGAACGCGGCAATTCCGGGCACTCAACCTCTGCAAAACCACCGGAAGCAGCCGACCCTGAGCCAGGCCTCGGTAGCGCGGGCCGCGATAACTCACAGCACGATTCAGAGCCAGGGTCTGCAAAGGCGGCACTCACGGAGTTGGCTGAATCTGGTTCTGTGCAAGGGCACAGTCTCGGCAACGACAACGAGCATCATTTCCCGGCTTCGGATGCTTCGCCGGGTTCGGCGAAGACGGCAGACGCACATGGCGTGGAACGCGGCAATTCGGGGCACTCAACCTCTGCAAAATCACCGGAAGCAGCCGACCCTGAGCCAGACCTCGGTAGCGCGGGCCGCGATAACTCACAGCACAATTCAGAGCCAGGGCCTGCAAAGGCGGCAGTCACGGAGTTGACTGAAGCTGGTTCTATGCAAGGGCACAATTTCGGTAACGACAACGAGCATCATTTCCAGGCTTCGGAAGCTTCGCCAGGTTCGGCGAAAACGGCTGAAGCAGATGGCGTGGAACGCGGAAATTCGGGGCACTCAAGTTTTTCAGACGCACCTGAAGCAGCTGAGATCGGTGAGCCGGGCATCGCAACGGCCGGTAGCGCGGGCCGCGGTGACTCACAGCACGTTTCAGAGCCAGGGCCAGCAATGGCGGCAGCCACGGAGTTGGCTGAAGCTGACTTCGCACCGGGAAATGGCGCCGAGCATCGCGCGCCGGTTTTGGAAGTTGCGGCCGCGTCAGCTGGGGAAGAATCGACCGTCGTGGAGCATGGCAACTCCGGGCACGATTCACACGGCTCTGAAGACGCACCGGAAGCAGCCGAGATGGTCGAACCGAGCGTCGCAAATGGCAGTAAGGCCGGAAACTGGCCGCAGGCTGCGCAACCTGCTGCAACCGCGTTGGAACCCGTACAGCCGGCTAAAATTGCCTCCGAGATTGGCCGCGCGGAATTGGCGTTTCGCTTCGACAGCTATGCGACTCCTCCCACATTCGGCGCGGTAGTTGAACTTGATAGCCCGCTCGGTCCGCACGTTTCGCCCGGTCAGGAAAAGGACCTCCACGTCATCGGCAAATCGATTCCTAATGCAATGGACGAACACGCGGTCGCCCCCGTTCATAACGTTCCGCATCACGCCGCGCCTCATGACTTCCTGATTTGAAGCGCTCCATCGTTATTGATCGATGCAATCTTCGTGATTCACGCAACCGACCTTCTTTGAAAGCTCGGGCCAGTGCTCGAGAGCGGGCGCCGCGCCGATTGCGTGCTTCCGGCTCGGGAAGTGATCAGTGACATATCCTTGTCAAGAAACGTTCGTATATTGAGAACTTCTTGTGGCATCCAGGCAAGGGTTCGGGACGATCGTCATTCGCCTCTCGCGGTGCTGATGGCTTGCCGGAGCAATTGATCGGTGTCACGTCGCGTGCCGTATCTGGCTGTGTGTTTGATGTTTGCGGCCGTTGCAGCCGAAGCGGAGCCAAACGGTGCAACAATCGGGTCGCCGCGCGCGAGTTCGGAAATGTCCGCGCCTATGTCGTTCGACATTCCGGCCCAGCAGCTTGCCTCCGCACTCGAGCGATACGGCGATGCGACCGGTCGCGAAGTCCTCTACAGTCCGGCGCTTGCGCAGGGCCGCACCTCAGAAGCCGTCAAGGGCAACTTTGAACCGGAGACGGCGCTACAGCTGCTGCTTGCGGGCACCGGCCTTACCGCCCGCTTCCTGAAAGACGGCTCGTTCGTTCTAGCCCCGGCGCCCGAAGCTGCCGGACCGCCGGAAGAAAGTGCTGCTGCTCTCGCGCGCCAATACTATGGTGTCGTTCAGGCGCGGCTGCGCAATGCTCTGTGCCGGACCAACGGTGCGCGGCCGGGAAGCTATCGTATCGCGGCCCTGGTCTGGATCGCGCCGTCGGGGGCCGTAGCCAGGTTCGAACGACTTGGATCGGCCGGCACGGCCGAGCTGGACCGCGGCATCGACAGCGCGCTTCGACAGTTCAGTGTGGGTGCCCCGGTGCCCCCCGGCTTTGCACAGCCGGTATTGATCGTGGTCCTGCCGCAGGCCTCGGGCGTCACAATGAGTTGTGGTGCGACGGTGTTGCCGCAGGCGGCCGGAGGCGTGCGGTGACCGAGGCCTCCGTGGCGATGCTGCGCCGGCTGCTGCTCGACCGATATGACGATCTCAAGCGGGGCTTGACCCGCCGCCTGGGCTCGTCCGAGATGGCAGGTGACGTCCTGCACGACACTTGGCTGCGCCTTGCCCGCACGGATACGACGATTGGCACCTTGCACAATCCGGCCAGCTATCTGCTGCGCATACTCTTCAACGTGGCACACGACCATCGTCGCGCTGAAAAGCGCCGTTTAACGAAGATCGACATCGAGCATTTGCTCGAGGTCGCCGACGAGACGCCTGGTCCCGCCGAAGTCGCGGAGGCGCGGTCGGATCTGGATGCGATGGCCGCCATACTCGCTGAGCTGCCGCCGCGCCGTCGCACCATCCTGCTCGCGGCCAGGGTGGACAACATGGCGCGGCAGGAGATCGCGGATCGCCTTGGCGTATCCTTGCGCCTCGTCTCAAAGGAGCTGCAACTCGCCCATGAGTATTGTCTGGCGCGGCAAAGGCAAATGAGTGACACGGATTGCGCACCGGACCAGCGAAATTCGTCATTGAACCGAGACCTGTCGCCGCCGCGCGGTGATCGCGACCACGACCAGGCTGAATGACTCCATGATTCAGGGACAGACGCAAAGGCTCGACCTGCTGCAACGCGAGGCGATCGCGTGGGTCCAGCGCATCGATTCCGGACATGCGACGTCGGCCGATGCCGAGACCTTGCAGCGATGGTGTGCCGCGAGCCCGGAGCATGCGGCTGCCTTCGCTGCGGCGAGCGGTGTATGGCGCGACATCCGCCGGGCCGGCGCGAGCATTCCGCGCAGCCAAATCGAGGCGTTGCCCGTCCACCAGACGTCACGCCCGGTGCTCGATCGCCGGCTCCTTCTCGGGGGCGGGCTGGCTGCCACCGCGGCCGCCTATGTCGCTGTTGCCAACCCGCCGCTCGGCCTGTGGCCGTCCCTCCGCGAACTGAATGCCGACTACAGAACGGCCGTTGGCGAGCAGCGGCAAGTCAGTCCGGCGGAGAACGTCGCGGTCCGGTTGAATACGCAGACCAGCATTGCGGTCCACCCCGCTGGCGGGGAGGGCAATCGCCTGGAGCTGCTTGCAGGGCAAGCGCTCTTCGAGTCGGTCGAGAGCGTACGTCCGCTCGTCGTGTTGGCGGCGGATGGGCGTTCGATCGGCCGCCATGCACGTTTTGACGTGCGTTGCATGAACGGTCCGGCCGGCACGGTGGTGAGCGTCGCCTGCTTCGACGGACAGGTGCGCATCGAGCGCAACGACAGTTCTGCCGTCATCGGCCCGGCGCAGAGCTTGCGTTACGACGCCGGCGGGCTCGGTCGGGTTGCCGCGATTGACGCAGAGGCGGAATCCGCCTGGCAACGCGGAATCGTCCTGTTCCGGGCTACCCCGCTCGCGGATGTGGTGGACGAGGTCAATCGTTATCGCGCCGGCCGGATTCTCCTTGTCAATCCGGGCCTCGCGCAGAAGCCGGTGAGTGGCCGCTTCCGCATCGATCAGATGGATGAAATCCTCGTGCGCCTCGAACAGGCCTTCGATGTCAAGGCCCGCAAGCTGCCGGGCGGCCTGGTTCTGTTGGGCTGACGTCCCGCTGACAAGAAACTTTCACACAGAAACCGTGCGCGTTCGCCTACAGGCTTCCGTCTTAGAGCTAGATCGTCATCGCTGGGGATGACGAGGCGCGACCCTTCATCGGGTTTGGCCGTGCTGCCAGAAGGAATGCCGTCTTGTCCCACCGTCCCGTCCGTTTTCGCTCGTTCCGGTCCGTCAGGCACGCGATGTTCCTCAGCGGTGCCAGTGTGGCTGCGTTGCTGGTGGGGTCGGCTGCGGCCGATGCGCGCAACCTCGGCGGCGGCAGCGCGAGCCCGGTGGCAAACGTCGCCGTGACGACCAACGCGGCGGGGCAGGCGGCGTCGATCGCGTCGGCACAAGCGATGAGCCGGATCAACGCGTCGCTCCGCGCGATGCGCGATGTGCAGGCGGCGGCGAGAGCCGGCGCGTTGATCGGTCCGAATAATCTCGGCCTGAACAAAAATCATCCCGGCAATCTGCTTCCGAATGTGCCGAATGGTCTGGCTCCCGGAGGCCTCAATCCGACCAGCAATCCCGCCGCGGTGATCGACGGACAACCGGCCTGGACCGGCGCCGCTCAGCCGACCCAATCGACAAGCTCAAATGGGCGGGTCCAGGTCGAGGTCGTGCAGAACCAGCAGAAGGCGATCCTGACCTGGAACAAGTTCAATGTCGGACGCGACACCGACTTGTACTTCAACCAGTCCGCCGGAGGGGGTGGCGCCGCCAACTGGATCGCGCTCAACCGTGTGCTCGACCCAAGCCTCGTTCCCAGCCAGATTCTCGGCACCATCAGGAGCGAGGGGCAGGTTTATATCATCAACAAGAACGGTATCATCTTCGGTGGCTCCAGCCAGGTGGATGTCGGCACCCTCGTGGCCACATCTCTCGCCTTGTCGAACGCGCAGTTCCTGGCTGGGATCAACACCTCCATAGTGCTCACCAATGACATTCACCTGCCGACCTTCGGCGAATACAATCCGCGGCTGGCCAATTCGCAAAAGCCGGCCACCGATCCGAGCCAACCTGCGCGCTTCACGCCGGATGGCGTGCCGGGTGACGTCACCATCCAGGCTGGAGCTCAGATCAGCGCGAAGACTGGCGGCAAGGCGATGCTGTTCGCGCCGATCGTTTCCAATGCCGGCCAAATCAGCGTCCCCGACGGCCAGATCATCATGGCTGCCGGCGAACAGGTCTATCTGAGAACCAATCCGAGCGACGTGCGCGGTGTGGACGTCGCCGTGACGGCCCCGATGCCCTGGCTGTTCAACTACAACCATTTGATGGGTGCGATCGCCGGCTGGGACCTCTTCACGGAGAAACCCTGGGGCGAAAGCGTTCGCGACATCCTGCTGCCCGAGATGTACGCGCGCGCGGCATCGGTCGGCTACAAGGTCGTGAACACCGGCGTCGTGCAATCCGATCGCGGCAACATCACCGTGATGGGGCGCGAGATCTTCCAGGGCGGCGTGATGCTGGCGGCAACCGCGCTCAACAACCGCGAAGGATCGATCCGGCTGGATGCCTACAGCAACGGCATGATGGCCTCGAGCGGCAGCCTCGACGCCCAGCTGGTGTATTGGAAGACGGGTGACCTGCATCTTTCGCCGGGCAGCGTCACCGCCGTTCTGCCTGATGCCAGCGACACGAGTGAGATCGAGGAGACGGCGAAGGCTACGCGCTACAAGCCGGGGCGCGTCGAATTACGCGGTAACCTGATCGATATCGGGGCGCAGGCGAACATCCTGGTTCCCGCCGGCACCATCAGCATCGTGGCCAGCACCGTGCCCGCGCCCACCGAGGAGCCCATCAACGGCGAGACGCCGGTCCGTGACGGTAGCCGGATCTATATCGGCGAGGATGCCTATGTCAGCGCCGCCGGCGTGCAGGACGTCCTGATCCCGATGTCGCGGAGATTCGTGCAGGCCGAATTGCGCATCAACGAGCTGCGTGATTCACCGCTGCTCCGGAATTCGTGGCTGCGGGGCCAGAAGATCACGGTCGATCGCAGCGCCAGTGGCGTCTTCGCCGATGGCGCCATGGCCGGCGTGAACTGGGGAGGGGCCGCGGGCGAATGGATCGGGACGCCGCTGGGCGACGTCTCGGCCTGGATCGGCAACAGCAAGACAAATCTCGCCGAGCTGTCGACCATTGGCGGCAACATCACGCTCAAATCGGCCGGCTCGATCATCACCCGTCAGGGCTCGCTGCTCGATGTCTCGGGCGGGTCGTTCCGCTATCAGGACGGAATGGTCAACTCGACGAAGCTGCTCGGCGCCGATGGAAAAATCTATGACATCGCCTCGGCGACGCCTGACAGGATCTATGTCGGTTTCGCCGGCGGGTTCAATCGCACGCACAACAATTGGGGTAAATCGGATTCCTGGAGCACGCCGTGGTCGACGAGCCACTTCGAACGTGGCTTCACCGAGGGACGTGACGCCGGCGCCATCCAGTTCTACGCCACCGAAGGTGTTGCGCTGGAGGGCGGCTACTGGGGCGGCGTGATCGTCGGCGAGCGTCAGTCAGTAAGTGGCAAGACCGCCAAGGCCGGCTCGCTGACGTTTGGCGGCGACGGCGACGAAGATCGGCTCTGGCTGCTCGGCAAGCTCGTGATCTCCAAGGATCCCACACAGCTGCCGACGAATTTCACAGCCACGTCGCAGCTTCCGTCCACCTGGTATTCGGGCGCTCCCGGCAACCAGGATTCGTTCCGGTTGCGAACGACCTATCTCGACTCGGATGTGCTTGCAGATGCCGGACTGGGGAAGATCGAGCTCTACGTCTCCAATAACGTCACGATCGAGAAGGGCACGACGCTCGAGCTGACGCCGGGCAGCACATTTTCGATCAAGGCCAATTCCACCGTTGCATATAGCCAGGATTTCAAGATCGACGGGGTGATTCACGCACCCGGCGGCAGTGTCAACCTCTTGGGCGCGGAGAACGTGTCATTCGGAGCCGGTGCGGCCATCGACGTGAGCGGCCAATGGGTCAACCAGGTGAAAGGCGGCGCTGCTTCCGCGCTGCCGCCGGTCGTCAATGGCGGCAGCATCACGCTCGATCAGGCCCACTATCAGCCGGGCGTCGTGCTCGATGTATCCGGCGGTGGCTGGTACAGGCTGCGCGGCGGCAAGCCGCAAGTGAAATTCGGCGACGCGGGCAAGATTACGCTGAACACGACCGAAGTGGCGGAGTTGGCGAACGTCGATATGCGCGCTTATGCGGCTGGCTCCGGCGGCAGTCTGGCCATGAATCTGACTATGGAGTCGCTGCAGATCGGAGGCGGTACGCCGACGTCCCCCAACACCGTCCGCCTGTCGGAAACCTTGTTCGCGGAGCGTGGTTTCCGTTCGCTCCAGATCTCCACGGGCGGCGATATCACGATCGCCGAAGGAGTAAGCGTCACGCAGCTCCCATACAACGTTGATCTCAAGGGCGTCGACGTCTCGAGCTTCAGCACGGGCACGTCGATCAGCGAGATGGGTCCGCTCGCCGTGTTGTCGCCGTCGCAGCGCCTGGCGCTCAAGCCGACGTCGCTCTCGCTCAGCGGCGGGTCATTGACGGTCGGCGCGGGGGCGACGGTGCGGACGGACACCGGCGGCACGATTGCGCTGTCCCTGGTTAATTCTTCGACCGGCACGTTGCGGATTGCCGGCAAAGTGGAGGCGCTGGCTGGCACGATCAATCTCGCAACAAGCGCGGGATTGATCGTTGTTGGTAGTACCGGCGCGATCATCGCGCGGGGGACGGCCGTCGGCGAAACCGATGTCATGGGGCATCGCAGCGGCGTCGTACGCAATGGCGGCGCGGTCGCGTTCGAGTCCGCCGCGGTCGCGTTCGAATCCGGTTCGCTGGTTGACGTCGCGGGCGCCAGCGGCGTATTCGACATCGAGTCGGATGACCACCGGTTCGCGCCAGTCACCCTCGCCAGCAATGGCGGCTCCATCAGCGTCAAGGCACAGCGGGGGCTGGTCCAGGGCACTTGGCTCGGCCAGAGTGGAGGCAGTGGCGCACGTGGCGGCAAGGTGACGTTGGCGTCTGCGCTGTCGACCGTAATCCTGTCCGAAACGGCGGCTTCCCAGTCTGGTATGGTCGTGCGCAGCTCGAGCCTGCAGGGGGCCGGCTTCGCCGATCTCGTTCTCCCGTCGACGACACGGCTGGATGGTGTCGACCTCGCCTTCAGCGGCTCGATTTCGATTACGGGATCCCTGATCAACGGCAACGGCGCCAGCTCGCGATTCTGGGCGCCTTACATCTCGCTGTTCAGCCTGGCACCGAGCAATCCGGCGCGTGCGGGGACGCTGACGCTGGCCGGGTCCGTGATCGACATCGTGCAGGCAAACATCCGCGGCTTCGAACGAACGGTGCTCGAGGCGAGCGACATCCGGCTGACGCACAGCAATGTCAGCCAATCCGCGTTCCTGGACGTCGATGGCACGCTGATCATGAAGGCCGGTCAGATCTATCCCACCTCGCAGATCAATGCGACGATCAGGGCCAGCGACAAGTTGATCGTGGAGCAGAACGGAACTCCCGGTCTGGCGCTGTCGGCCGGCGGGACCCTGACGCTCGAAGCTCCGACTATCGAGCAGAACGGCACCCTGCGTGCGCCGTTTGGCCAGATCACGCTCAAGGCCAGCCAGCGCCTCACCCTCGGCTCCGGCAGTGTCACCTCGGTGACCGGCGAGGGCCTCGTGCTGCCTTACGGTGCTCTCAGCAACAACGAAAACTGGACGGTGACGACCGGGCCGTTGCCGACAACCATTGCCAGCCTGCCGGAAAAGCGCGTGACGCTCGAGGCGCCAACAGTCGAGCTCGCCCCCGGATCGGCGGTGAACATCAGAGGCGGCGGCGACTTGATGGCATGGGAGCACGTGCCGGGACCGGGCGGCTCGCACGACATGCTGGCGCTTCCGGGCATGTTTGCGGTCATGCCGGCTTTCGGGGGGGCGACTACACCCAGCTCGGCCTCGATCCGCAGCGGAGATCGCATCTGGCTCGACGCCGGCAGCGGATTGCCGGCAGGCTGGTACACGCTGCTGCCCGCCTCCTACGCGATGCTTCCGGGTGCTTATGCGATCCAGTCGGTCGCCGGTTCGACAGGCCGGGCGACGACGTCCGCGGTAATGGCCGACGGCACGGCGATCGTGTCCGGCTATCGCGCCAATGCGCTCGACGGCAGCCGCGACCAGCAGTCGTCCGCGTGGCGCGTGATGTCGGGCTCGGTGCTCCGGCAGTACAGCGAGTACAATGAAGCCTTCGCCAATACCTTCTTCGCCTCCGATGCGTTCAAGCTGACACAGTATCGGCTCACAGGTCAGCAGATCGTCACGCCGCGTCTGCCGGTCGACGGCGGCTCGGTGGTGTTCAAGGCGACGCAGGACCTGATCTTGAAGGGCGAGTTGCATTCTCAGGCCGCAGTGGGTGGCCGCGGCGGCCTGGTCGATATCGCCGCCAACAAGATCGCAATCCTGGGTGCCGACCAGAGCGCCGGCACCTTGCGGGCCGATGGTTATCTGGTCATCGATGCCGCTGCTCTGTCCAGCTTCGGCGCCGGCAGCCTGCTGGTCGGTGGTTTCCGCAGCGGCGACGTCGGCGGTCTGCGCGTTGATGTGCAGGCTCACGACATCGTCGTGCGCAACAGTGCAAATTCGGTGTTGACGGGACCGGAGATCATCCTGGCTGCAAGCGACACGATCGATGTCTCCGCAGGCAGCGTCATCGTCGCGCGCGGCGAGGCGCCGACCGGCGCCGGCGATCTCGTGATGGCCCCGCAAGCGTCCGATCGCGACTGGGGTGCTTTGATCCGCCTGTCCAACGGCGATGCGGTGCGGGTCCGCCGCAAGAACGTCGATACGACCGTCGGCGGCCAGGTGAAGATCGGTGCCGGTGCCGTCCTCGATGGCGGCAAGAGTCTTCTGATCGACGCCACAGGAAACGCCCTCGTCGCCCAAGCGCGCTTGGCGGGCGCAGCGTTGTCCCTGGCGTCGGGCCGGATCGGCTTCGGCGGTGGCAGCGGACTGGTGCTCGATGCCGCGGCGCTGACCGCGCTCAACAACACCCAGCACCTGACCTTGCGCAGCTATTCAACCATCGATTTTCACAGCGCGGTGGACCTGTCGGGCCTCCAGGCCGTAACGCTCGATGCCGCAGGGCTGGTGGGCCGCGGCAACAGCGAGATCGCGGTGAACGGCAATCGGGTTGTGCTGGAAAATACGGCGAGTACGTTCAGCGAGCCGGTTGGCGCTGGTCATGGCAGTTTGAAGCTGACAGCAACCGAGCTGACCCTGGGCGAGGGTGCCAAGGCACTGCGTGGCTTCGACACCATCGCGCTGACGGGAACGACACGCATTGCCGGCGAAGGCAAGGGCTCGCTCGATGTTGCCGGCGCGGCGCTGACTCTGTCAGCGCCGGTCATGACCGGCCGGGGCGGCAGCCAGCAGTCGGTCACCACGACCGGAATCCTGACGGTTGCTGCTCACGGGACGGCTAGCCCTGCGCGCGACCAGGACAGCCTCGGCTCCCGCTGGACGCTCACCGGCCGCGCCGTCGATTTCGCCGGACGCATTGACGCGCTGGGCGGAACGGTCAAGCTGAACGCCACCAATGGCAACGTCAATCTCGCGGCAGGTTCGCGAATCGACGTCGGGGGCTTCGAGAAGAAGTTTTTCGACGTGTCCGAATATGCCGATGCCGGAACCATCTCGCTGGGTGCCCGCGGCGGCTCGGTGCTGCTCGCGTCCGGCGCGACCCTCGATCTCGGCTCGGCCCGCGACTCCGAAGGACGTCCCATCGGTGGCGGTGCGGGCACGCTCGCGATCGAACAGGACAGCAGCCAGGTCACGCTGGAGGGCACGATCAATGCCAGGGCCGCGGCGGGCAAACGCGGCGGCTCCTTCTCGCTCGACATCGCCGCGTTGTCGGATTTCGGCGGGCTCAACCAGCGCCTGAATGCCGCCGGCTTCACCAAATCACGCAGCTTCCGGATTCGCTCTGGCGACGTCACGCTCGACGGCGCGACAACGACCGAGGAATTCGCGCTGGCTGCCGATCAGGGTACGGTGACCGTCGCAGGCTCGGTCGACGCGCGTGCGACCTATGGCGGCTCGATCTCGATCTATGGCGGCCAGGGTCTGACCGTGACGAATGCGGCGCTGCTGCGGGCAGGTGCGACCGACACGGTGGACGGGCTCGGCTCCGGCCGAGTCACACTGGGAATCTCGAACGGCGTGCTGCGGGTATTGGGCGGCGTGATCGACGTGGCGGGCGGCGAAGGCGGCAAGGTCACCCTGCGTGCGCCTGTCATCGAGCAGCCAGGGGCCGACAAGGTGAATGTCAGCTTTGCCGGCACGATCAACGGCGCGCGCGAGATCGTGCTGGAGGGCTACAAACGCTTCGACCTTGCGACGCTTGCATCCGATCCGCGCTTCGTCGGCGTCACCGTCAATAGCGGCGGCCAGGCCGAACTCGATCTCACGGCGGCCTCGGCCGGCAAGCTCAACGTGCTGGCGGATTACGGCGCCGGCACGCTGGTCGAATTCGTACGCGACTTCGACGTCAGTGCCGGCTATGCGGATCTTGGCTCACTGACGAGCCAGTCGAACTTCCACGCGCGCGCGGGCATGGAGCTCAATTTTTCCCGCGACATCGTGCTCAAGAGCAACTGGAATCTCGGCGCTGGCGTGGTCAATCAGGCCTCGGCGCTCGCTGCTGGCGTGATGGCGATCGAGCCGGTACTGGGCAAGGCCTATGTGGTTGCCGGCAAGGAAAGCGCTTTGCTCCGTGACCATACGACCATGGTGTATCGCACCGGCGGCAGCATTCTCGGAGAGCCGGGCGTCCTGACTATGCGCGCCGGGGGCAATATCGATCTGAAGGGCAGCGTGACGGATGGCTTCTTCCAGTTCGCCAACCCGCTGGACTCGACCTACGTCGCCGCCAAAGGCACCATCTCGACGAACCTGAGCATGGTGTTCAACGTCGGCCGCACCAGTACCACGTCCAATCTCTCGCCCTACGACAGCGCGAGTACAACCAACCCTTCAGTCTATGCCGGTATCACCTTTGCGACGGTCGGCACGAGGAAAACCGAAACCGTAACGCCGCCGCCCACGCTGGTCGGTGTTCCCTATAGCGCAGAGGCCAACTCTCCGGGCGCAAATGCGCCGAGTACGCTCGCTTATTCGGTCTTGTTCCCCTCCATCACCGAGCCGGACGGCTCGAGGGTGGCGGTGCCGTCCTGGAGTCTGGGGCTCGTCGCGGGCGCCACGCCGATGGGCGAAAGCGCCGACCCGATGCGCCTCGCGAGCGGCGCGACGGGCAAGATTACCCTCAGCGAGCAGGCGGGTTACACCTACGTCAGCGGCCTGAATTCCGTCGCCGCGACTGCTCTTGTCGACTCGGTTGCCAGCTTTGGCGCGGGCAGTGCGCCCGGTTCGACCACGATGAACCCCGCCGATTGGCCTGCGAGCCTGGAGTCCACCTCTGGCACCCGTCTCAACAGCAATTCCAGCGCACAGATTTCTTTCGGTCTGCCGACGGATCCAGCCTACGGCTACGTGCTCGACCTCTGGAATAATTACGCCGCAGCGAAGGGCCTGAACACCAATCCGGCGCAACCGCAGGCCGACTTCAGATGGACCAGCACGGCCGCGAGCGGCGGCAGCCGCCTCAACGTCATCACGAAGTACTCGACCTTCAAGGACTTCTACCTGACGAAGATCGTCCCCAATCTTGCGACCATCACTTCGCTCTATGCGACGACCAAGCCCGGGCCGACCACGACCACCGTCAATCCGATCACCATGGTTCGCACCGGCACCGGCGACATCAACATCGCGGCGCGTGGCGATCTGCAGCTCAAAGGCGGCGCCTCGATCTATACTGCTGGCCGGCGCGATCTCGCCGCGTTCAACGATTTCACCACCGCGCCGGCGAACGCGACCTACGGGGTGGGCGGCGGCCATCTCGCCGTTGCGGTCGGCGGCAATATCGACGTGGCCCTGCCGGCGGACCGCTCGCAGATGCAGCACTATTCGGAGTGGCTAAACCGGCAGGGAGCGACGGATAACGCCTACGTCTTCGGTCCCTGGGCTCATTCCGCATACGGCCAGATGCCGGCTCAACAAAGCTCCTGGTGGGTTGACTACGCTAACTTCCTGCGGGGGGTCGGCGCGCTCGGCGGCGGCAATGTCGAGATCCGCGCCGATGGCGATCTCAACAATCTGACGGTCGCGCTGCCGACCAATGGCCGTGTGCGGGGAGGGCGCTCCACGACGGAGACAAAGCTCCTGGAACTGCGCAACGGCGGCGCGATGACCGTTGAGGCGGGCGGCGCCGTTCGCGCCGGCTATTATTACATCGGGCGGGGAGCCGGCACGATTACCGCAGGTGAATTTGTGGTCGGGCGCGATGTCAAGGCGCTGGTAGGAACGCAAATCGTCACCTATCCGATCGCCCCGATCCTGTCGCTCGGTGACGCAACCCTGGACGTGCGAACCGCAGGCGACCTGCGGCTGCAAACTGTCCTCGATCCGCTTCTGGTCGGCAAGGGGATGTCCCACGAACTGACGTTCATGAGCAGTCAAAGTGAGCGCACCGCGCTCAACTTGACATCGACGGGCGGCGACGTGATCCTGGTCGGGCAGGCGACATATCTGTCCAAGGACATAACGACGCCGGCCTTGCAGGTGTTTGCGAATGTGAACTCGCTGGCCGCAAATATCTATCCGTCGAAAACGCGTGTGACGGCGCTGAACGGCTCCGTGCTGAACAGCACGCTGTACACGATGCCGAGCAGAAATCCGGAGCTGCGGCTTCTCGCCGCAAACGACGTCCTCGTCGGCGAGATCGCCATGTCCCGCGCTGCGCTCGAGATGATTCCGTCACCGTTCGAGCCTGTGGGAGGCACCGTTTCCTCTCCGGTCAACCTCGGTGGTTCCTCGCCGGACACCCTGAGCGGGCTCCACAACGTTTTGGTCAATCCCTTCTCCGCGCCGGCCAGCAATATCGCCGGCCACACGCTGCATCTGTACAATCTTCGCAATCCCGCCCATCTGCCGAACGAGGGGGACTACGAGCCGAGCCGCGTCTATGCCCTGAACGGGTCGATCGTCGGCTCGCTCACAACCCAGAGCGGTTCGATCTTCACGGCCGGCGTCATGGCCAACGAGCAGACCTGGTTCCGCGCCGGCACGGACATCCGCAACATCAACTACTCACTGCGTAACATTCATCCGACCGACGTGTCGTTGCTCGAGGCCGGCAATGACATCATCGGCGGCCCGGTGATGGGCTCGATCTATGTGCAGGGGCCGGGCGCAGTGCAGGTGAGCGCGGGCCGCGACGTCTACGCGCCGGAACTGTCGATCTTCGGGACCGGAAACCGGGAATATGATGCAAACAATCGGCCGAAAGATTTCACGGAGATCATCGGCCTGCCCGGCCGGAGTGCGGCGATCACGGTGATGGCGGGCCTCAAGGGCAAGCAGCCGTCCTATGACGCATTCCTGGCGGCCTATCTCGATCCGGCAAATGTCGGAAAGATGCCCGATTATCTCAAGATCACGCTGGCGGACGGCACGGTGGTGCCGCTCTATCTCACCGAGGAATTCGAGCTACGTTCCTCCGGGCCGCACCAAACGCGCGCGGGCATCATCTCCTTCATGGCGGACGTGACCGGCGAGCTGCTGTCGCCGCTCGATGCCTGGAGCAAATTCCAGGCTCTGCCAATGCTGGTGCGCGAACGCTTCGTGCGGCAGGTCTATATGCAGGAGCTGCGCGAGGCAGGCGACGACCAGAACACACTCGACGGCAACGGCAAGCCGCGCAACGGTGGATACAACCGCGGCTATGCCGCGATCGAGACGCTGTTCCCGGGTGCCGACTGGGCGGGCGACGTCAGGACCGGAAATGCCAAGTTCCGAACCATGTCGGGCGGCGGCATCGAGGTCTTGACCCCCGGTGGCGGCCTGCAAGTTGCTGCGCTCGGCAAGCCGGCGCCGGTGGAGTTCGGTCTCGTGACGCTGGGGCCCGGCGACATCAACCTGTTCGCCCGTGACAGCGTCACCGTGAACCGCTCGCGCATCCTGACCTTCGCCGGCGGCAACGAGATCATCTGGTCGACGCAGGGCGACATCGACGCCGGCCGCGGCGCCAAGACCGCGCGCGTTTCGTCGGCGCCGGAAATCCAGACCGATATCGATGCCGTGACGCGCGTGCTCGAGAAGGCCGATATTTCCGGCAGCGGCATCGGAACGATCCTCGGCTTCACGGGGGTGCCGGAAGGCGACCTCAGCCTGATCGCACCCAAGGGCACGGTGAATGCCGGTGACGCCGGCATCCGCGTCCACGGCAATTTCACCTGCGCCTGCTTCAACATCGTGAACATGGACAACATCCAGGTCTCGGGCCAGAGCAAGGGTGTGCCGAGAGCGGAGGTCAAGACTGCACCGCTCTCGCTCGAGACCAAGGACAAGGCCGCAACGGACGCCGTGAAAGACGTGACCAAACAGGGATCGTCGGACCGGCCGTCGGTGATCATCGTCGAAGTTCTCGGGTACGGCGGCGGTGACGGCGAGCGGCGCCAGCCCGACCCGGGCGAGGATGAGAAACGCCGGGCGCCCGACAAGCAGAGCTACGACCCGAACGGCATGTTCCGCGTGCTCGGCAATGGCGAGTTCACGGCCGATCAGTTGAAGGACCTGACAGAGGACGAGCGAGCCGTGCTGTTGCAGCGGCTGGGGCGCAAGGCGTCGCTCTAAGGCAGGGGCGCGGGCAGGCATCCGGGTCCGACGTGCGGTCGTGCCGGTTCGTATCGATCGGCCGGGTGGGGCCCCACCCGGCCGGATGCACCGGTTAGATCACTGTCATGCAAACGATATAGAGGAGGCATTCGCCCGCGCTTCAACGATCCAGACAGCCGAAGTGCGGTTTCTGGTCGACAAGAGCAGCCCGATGAAAGCAGTTACATTGCATGGCGTCGCGGCGTTGAATGCCGACGGTCCTCGAGGCGGTCGCCGCGCCGCGTTCCGCTTGCTGGTGCTATTGCCCGCCTGGCTGATGACGGTCATCCTCGGCGCCAATGCCGCTGAAGAAGACCGGGTGGCGCGTGCGGAAAGGCCGATCGCATTCCGCATTCCGGCACAGTCCCTGGCCGGTGCGCTGCAAGCCTATGGACAGACTACTGGCATTCAAGTGCTCTATGAAAGCAACTCCGCGGTCGGCCGAACGTCGGTCGCGGTTGAAGGAACGTATGCCGCCGATGAAGCTCTGAACCTGTTGCTCGCGGGCACGGAGCTGAAGGTGCGCTACATTCGTCCCGACGCCATCACGCTTGCTCTTCCCAGCGCAGAGGGTGTCGGCTATGCACCTCCGGCGGCTCCGCTCGCAACATCGGATCTGTTCCTGGGAAGACTGCGCGTGCGTCAGACCGGCGATGCCGACGACGCCGCCAGATTGCAGGATTATAGCCAAAGAGTGCAGATGGACATTCAGAATGCACTTCGAAAGAACGCAAGGACGCGCGATGGCAATTATCGCGCGGTGCTAGATATCTGGATCGATCCCGCACGCACGATCGAGCGCACCGAGTTGTTCCGCTCGACCGGGGACCATGAACGGGACCTTGCGGTGTCGGCGGCGCTTCGGGGCCTGACGATCAGCAAGCCGGCGCCAGCGAATACGCCACAGCCGGTCCGCGTCGTCATCATGGTGAAGTCCTTGCAATGAGCGACAGCGATGTCCGCCCCGGGAACGAGAAGGGACGAGCGGCGGTCTTTGGATCCTATCGAGACGACGAGCTGGATGCCGCCTCGCCATCGGGAGAGTTCTATCGCCTGCTGGGTATTCCCGCCCTGGCGGCCGTTCTTTTCGTGGGCGGCGTTTACTGGATCAGGATGCAAGTGCCAGCCGGCTCTCCTGGACAACAGTCGGCTGCGATCGTGCAGGTTCAGCTGCTTCCGCGGCCCGATGCCGTTCCGATAGCAGTCGCTTCGGATTCTCAACCGGAAACGGCGAATGTCGCCAGTCGCGCCGATACGCCATTGAAGGACCCAAATCCGACGCCATCCGACGATCCTGTTCCGGTCCCGAAAGCGAGAAGCTTCTCGCCCGGAGACGCTCCGCCCTCAAATGTCATGTCGGCGCCGTCGGCCGTGAGCGGACCTGCGAGCAGTGCCGCCATCAAATTTCAGCAGTCGCTGCTTCGGCACGTTTCGCGCTATCAGCGTTATCCCAACGCGGCGCGCGCGATGCACCTCGAAGGAACGGTCGTCACGCAGTTCGCCATGGCCAGGGATGGTACGCTGCTCGGCGTCTGGGTTCGGACGAGCTCGGGTCAATTGCTGCTCGACAAGGAGGCGATCGAGACCATCCGGCGAGCCCAGCCGCTGCCGCCGATTCCGCCCGAGCTGCCGGATCGGCTCAATATTCATCTGGAGCTCGAGTTTTGACCCGTCATGAGGTCCGTGCCCGGGCGATGGACAGGGCATCCGTGCAGTGGCGGGCCGGACGCGATGTCGTCGCTCACGCCTTGTGTCATAAATGTGTAGCCCGGCAACGCTACGACCTTCCGAACCTTTTGCAGTAGTTGCGTAGGCAATGTTTGCGCCGGAAATGCCAGAGTATGTTGGGCACGTGAAACGTGGCTGATAGCAATCGAATACGGCTGCGGGGGCAGTTGGTCGAGAACTATGAAGGCCTGATCCGGAAGCTTACGCGCCGGTTGGGATCGGCCGATTTCGCCCACGAAGCCTTGCACGAAACGTTTCTGCGTCTCGACCGAGTCACGGATGCCGAGCCCGTACGCAGTCCTGCCGATTACATCTTTCGTACCGCCATCAACATCGCGAAGGATCGCCAGAAAGCGCAGAACTACCGTGTCAGCGCGTCGGAGATAGATGCGCTTCTCGATATATGTGATGACGAACCCGATCCGGCCAGAGTGGTCGAGGCGCGTTCGGAAATCGAGGCTTTCAAGCGCGCGCTTGCCGAGTTGCCGCCACGGCCCCGCGAGGTTCTTCGGAGCATTTCGATCGAGGGGCAACCAGCGCACCAGGTCGCCGCGCGTCTCAATGTCAGTATCCGGACCGTCGAGAGCGATCTGAAGCTGGCGCTTGGTCATTGTGCCGACAGCCTCGAACATACATTGCGACGCCGTCTCGGCGGCCCGCGTCCGCGATCCTAGCGCGTCGATATTGCAACCCGGCGCATCGGAGGGCTTTTTTGCGCAGGCAGAAGGTTTGATCGATAGGCTATCCTTGCACGGTTTTTCTTCGGGATAGCCGGGCGCCATTCGTCTATCGAATAGATGCACCGGCAGGCGTCTCAGGCCGCGAGCTAAACAGAGGACTTCCGGGGGGATGACGCAGGTGACGGCAGTGACAGCGATTGCTAGGTGGGCTAAGCCGGCAGTCGCGGCCGCTCGCTTCCCCGACCGCGGATGTGTCTTGCCGTTGATTGCCGGGGCGTTGCGGCCGATGTCCCGGTCCAGAGGGCGCTGTTCGAAATTGAGGGGAATCGATAATATATCGCCTCTGACCGTCTTTGGCCCGGTGTGGGTACCGGTCTGGCGAGTGCGATAGATGGGCTAGGGATCTTGACCGCGACCAACGAAACAACTGAGCCGGATGCGCTTCTGCACGAAGCCCTGGACTTCGTCGTTCGCCTCAAGACGGGTGAACCGACCAGGGCAGATGTCGAGGCGCTGCAAGCGTGGCGTCAGCAAAGCGGCGCGCACGAAGCCGCCTTCAGGAACGCCGCCCTGGTCTTTCGTCATGCTGGCGTCGCTGCGCAGGAGTTGGCGGATCGGCCGGTGACAGGAGACGTCGCACGGCTGACGCGAAGACCGGTGTCGCGGCCCATTGGGCGGCGCGCCTTTCTGGGAGGTGCGAGCGCCGCGGCAGCGGCCGCGGTGGGGTACGCAATCGTTCGTCCGCCGCTCGGCCTTTGGCCGTCGCTCGGAGAACTCTCCGCCGATTACCGGACGGGAAAGGGCGAGTTGCGCAAAATCGCGGTCGCGCCGAACGTGTCTCTGGAGCTGAATACGCAGACCAGCATCGCGTTGCGTTCGGCGTCGAAAGAAACCCGGATTGAATTGATATCGGGCGAAGCCTCTGTAGCAGCGACGTCCGCCGCCACCCCCTTTGTGCTGCTGGCGGCGAATGGTCAGATCTCCGCGGTGGAAGCGGATTTCAATGCGCGTTGTCTCGATGGCGCCGTGTCGGTGACCTGTCTGAGCGGCAGCGTGGATGTCGCGCAAGGCGAGAGAACGGTGCGACTTGGCAGGGCACAGCAGGTGTCCTATTCGCCGGGCGGCATCGAAGCCTCGGTGCAGGTCGACCCGGGGCAGGTGACGGCCTGGCAATCAGGGCTCCTGATCTTCCGCGATCGGCCGCTTGCGGACGTCGTGGAAGAGGTCAATCGTTATCGTTCCGGGAAAATCATCATCACCAATGCGGATCTCAAACGCCGCATGGTCAACGGCACGTTTCAGATCGACAAGCTCGGGGATTTCGTGCCCCAGGTGCAGCAGCTGTTCGGGGCCCAGGCGCGGTCGCTGCCGGGCGGAGTTGTGCTGCTCGGTTGAACCCCATCCCGTCGGGTTCGAATATGCGCAGACTCGTTGCCGCGCCCATTCTCCTTACTGCGCGAGAATCGATGCAGGCACGTCACGCCGGATGCTGCTCGTAAAATAATCGCTAACGTTTCCCGATCTCGCAAAAAAGTTTTGCGGGTTGGGCAAAGCCCAGTCGTCTTTAGAGCGAGGGGACGTGATCACGGTGTCCGGCCGTGACCTCGTTTAGCTGGTTCGGGAGTCGGGCGGGGCATCTGTGAAAAGTCGAATTGATCGCGAGCACCGCCGGCGTGCGTCGGCGGGCACGGCGTTGTTTTGTCTGATGGCGGGCATGTTGGCCGGCGGCCTCGTTGCCGCGCTTCCAGCCCATGCGGCCAAGGTCTCCGCAGCCGGCGCGCCGAAGACGAACAACCCGTCTGCTCCCGCGGCAAGTGAAGCTGCTGCCGCGCAGCCCGCCGCCGTCGTGCAGCGGTTCGACATCGACGATTTCGCAATCCAGGGCGCCGAGACGCTCCCGCAGATCGACATCGAGGAGGCGGTCTATCCATATCTCGGGCCGAACAAGAGTGCCGACGACGTCGAGAAGGCGCGGACGGCACTCGAGAAGGCATATCACGACAAGGGTTATCAGACCGTCAGCGTCTCCGTTCCGCAGCAGAATGCGCAGGCCAGGATGATTACCCTCAAGGTGACGGAGCTGAAGGTCGGCCGTCTGCGGGTCAAGAACGCGCGCTATTTCCGGCTCGACAAGATCGCCGAGGGGGCTGGCTCTCTCAAGGAGGGGACGGTCCCGAACTTCAACGAGGTTACCAAGGATATCGTCGCGCTCAACCAGTGGCCCAACCGACGCGTAACTCCCGCGCTGCGCGCCGGTGTGACGCCGGGCACGGTCGACGTCGATCTGAACGTCGAGGACAAGGTCCCGATACATGCCAACGTCGAAGTGAATAACCGCAAGTCCCCCAATACGACGGCGCTGCGCGTCAGCAGCACGGTGCACTACGACAATCTCTGGCAGCTCGGCCACTCCGTGAATTTCAGCTACCAGGTCGCGCCGGAGCGTCCGGGCGACGCGGAAGTGTTTTCCGGCTCCTATCTGGCGCGGGTGCAGAACGTCGATTGGCTGAGCGTCCTGGTCTACGGCGTGAAATCGAGCAGCGATGTCGCGACCGTCGGCGGCACGAACGTGATCGGGCCCGGAGAGATCATCGGCAGTCGCGCGGTGATGACGCTGCCGACGCGGGAAAACCTGTTCCATACGCTTTCGGCCGGGGTCGACTACAAGCATTTCGATCAGACCGTGAAGCTCGGCGGTGTCGGCTTCTCGTCTCCGGTCACCTATTATCCGTTTGTCGCGAGTTATGGCGCGACATTCCAGGACGAGGGGTTCACGACCCAGTTCAATGCCGCCGTCACCTACAATCTGCGCCCGCTGGGCGATGGCGTGGTGCCGTTCGACAACAAGCGCTACGCGGCTTCCCCCAGTTTCACCCATTTCAACGTCGATGTCGCGCATACCCAGGAATTGCCGGAAGGATTCCAGCTTTACGGCAAGGTGCAGGGACAGGTCTCGGACGGACCGCTCGTCTCGAGCGAGCAGTTCAGTGTCGGCGGCCTCGACACCGTGCGCGGTTATCTCGAGTCGGAGACGCTTGGGGACAACGGCATTGTCGGCAATCTCGAGCTGCGCAGCCCCAATGTAGGCGAGATGCTGCAAAGCCGGATGAAGGACGAGACCGGGCAGGGCAAGGCGCGCTTCACGATCTTCAACGAATGGCGGGCGTTCGCATTCGCGGACGCCGGCATGGCGACCATGCTGAACGCACTTCCCGAACAGCAATCGCAGTTCAATCTGTGGAGCTACGGCGTCGGCAGCCGTTTCAAGATGTTCGACTACCTGAACGGCACGCTGGTCTATTCGGTGCCGATGGTCAGTCAGACCTACTCGAGCGCGAGGAGTCCGCGCGTCAATTTCCGAATCTGGGGTGAATTCTGATGACTGCGGGATGGGATCATATGGCTGGCGCGTGCCGATCGGCGCTTCGGCGAGCTCTGACAGGACTGTTGCCGGCCTTGGTTGCGGCCACAATGTTGTGTCCGTCGCCGGCCAAGGCGTGGTGGAACGATGAGTGGCAGCTCCGCAAGAAGATCACGATCGACGCCAGCGCATCGGGCGCCGGCATTACCGATCCGATCGGGACTGCGCCCGTCCTGGTCCGGCTGCATGTCGGAAATTTCCGTTTTGCGCCCGCAAAGGATGATGGCGCCGATCTGCGGTTCGTGGCCGGCGACGACAAGACGCCGCTGAAGCACCACATCGAGAAGTACGATTCGCTGCTCGGCGAGGCGCTGCTCTGGGTGGCCGTGCCCAACCTTCAGCCCGGCGCCAAGACCGACATCTGGCTCTATTCGGGCAACAAGAAGGCGGTCGCGACCAGCGATCCGAAGGGGACTTACGATCCGGATACGCTGCTGGTCTATCACTTCAACGAACGGGGCACGCCGGCGCTGGACGCGTCGGTCTGGGCCAACAATGCGCAAAGCGTCGGCCAGCCGGCAGACGGCTCGCTGATCGGCACCGGCTTGCGCCTCGACGGTCGCGGCGTGCTGACCCTGCCGGCTGCGCCGTCGCTCGCCTTGAGCGACAACGCTGCATTCACATGGTCCGCCTGGATCAAGCCGGGAGCGATGCAGCCCAACGCAGCCCTGTATAGCCGCCGCGACGGCACCAACGGTTTCGTTATCGGGCTGGATAATGGCGTGCCGTTCGTGGAGGTGACGAATGCGGGGTCTGCGCAACGCAGCGGCGGCGCTGCGCCGCTGGCACCGAATGGCTGGCATCATGTCGCCGTCGTCGCGAACGGCGGCCAAGTCGTACTCTACCTTGATGGTGCATCCTATGCGTCGCTCGCGGCACCGCTGCCGGCGCTTGGCACGAATGCCACGGTCGGGGGCGACGCAGCGCCTGCGTCACCCGTGGCCGGTCCCGCGGCGGCACAGCCATCGTCTGCAGCGGACGGTGCGGCAGCTCCGGATGCGTCAGCCCCGGCACCGGAGGCCGCAACCGCCGCCGCCGCGGCCATGGCCGGCTTCGTCGGCGACATCGACGAACTGCAGTTCGCAAAGGTTGCGCGGTCGCCGGGTTTCGTCAAGTTCGTCGCCACCGGGCAGGGACCGAACCAGGCCAAGCTCGTGACTTTCAGCGTCGACGAGGAGACCGCGAGCTGGCTGTCGGGTTACTTCGCAGTGATCCTGAAATCGGTGACGCTCGACGGCTGGATCGTGATCGGCATCCTGTTGATCCTCGCGGTCGTCAGCTGGGTCGTGATGTACGACAGGGCCTCCTACCTGAACAGGCAAGCCAAGGCCAACGCGCGCTTCATGAAGAGCTTCCGCGAGCTCGCGGCCGATCTCACCATGCTCGATCGCGGCGATGCCGACGAGATATGGACCCTGGGTGGCCGGATCGACGAAGTCGAAGCCAAGATGATGCAGGCGTCGTCGCTCTATCGGATCTACCATATCGGGGCCTCGGAGATCCGCCATCGCTTCGCCGGAAAGGGCGAGCGTATCCCAGTGCTCTCGCCCGCGTCGATTGCCGCCATCCGTGCCGCGCTGGACGGCGGCTCGGTGAAGGAGACGCAACGGCTCAATCGGCTCATGGTGGTGCTGACCATCGCGATCTCGGGCGGACCGTTCCTCGGCCTGCTCGGCACCGTGGTGGGCGTCATGATCACCTTCGCCGCTATCGCAGCCAGCGGAGACGTCAACGTCAATGCGATCGCCCCGGGCATCGCCGCCGCGTTGGTCGCGACGGTCGCCGGCCTCGGCGTCGCGATCCCGGCGCTGTTCGGCTACAACTATCTGATCTCCCGTATCAAGGACCTGACGACCGACATCCAGGTCTTCGTCGACGAGTTCGTGACGAAAATGGCGGAGTTCTACTCCACCGACCAGATCGAACGCAGCGTCGCCGCGGAGTAACGACGATGCAGGTCCAGAACGACTCCAAGCCGTATGACGACATCAACATCACGCCGATGCTGGATCTCGCCTACGTGCTGCTGGTGATTTTCATCATCATGACGACGGCGACTGTGCAGGGCCAGAAGGTCAATCTGCCGAAAGCGTCAGCTGCGCCGAGCCTCGCTACCCAGACCACCAAGGCGATCACGGTCGCCAACGACGGCAAGATCTTCCTCGATACGATCCCGGTGACGCTGTCGGAGCTCGAGCAGCGCCTAGTGCAGCAGAAGGCGTTGACGCCGGAATTCCCCGTGGTGCTCCGCGGCGATGCGCAAGCCCAATATCAGAGCGTGATGGACGTGCTCGACCTGCTTGGCCGTGTTGGCCTGACGCAGGTCGGGCTCGCGACCAAGCCGCTTGTGAAGTGACGGAACGAATGGGCACCTCCATGGTTATGCGCGCCGATCCGCGAAGGGGAGCCAGGGCCTTGTGGGCATGGCTTCGCGGGATATCGTCCGGTGCGGACTGGGCCGCCGTCGACGCGCCATCGACCGTCGTAAGCGCGCATTCGCTCGAGCCGCGGGCATCGACTGCTGGAATGCGGGAGGTCCAGCAAGCCGGCGTCGGACGAAGCGCGCCCGATACCGGCACGGTGCTTCATTTCCCGATTCGTGGCGAAGCCCTGCTGGTCAAGCTTGCGGACCTGCTGCGCAAGCAGGTCGCGAGCCGCGCCCCCGAACGCGATCCGTTGCTGCTCGTGATGTCGCGCCGTCCGGGCTCGCGCCTGTCGATCGATCGCGTCGCCTATGTCGACTTCCTGGCTGATCGGTCCACCTATCACGTCGTCATCGAGGCGGCTCCCGATGCCACGATCACGCTGGATACGACCGACTTCGATACGGTCGTGAATTTCGTCATGCAGTACGTCACCGGCAGGAATTCCGAACCGGTCGCGCTCGAGGCGGTGTCATGAATGCGCCGGAACAACAGGGCGGGCCGCGGCGGCTATCCCTGCCACGAGCGAAACCATTGCTGCGCTACGGTGCTGCGCTGGCCATCGCATGCGTCCTTGCCGTCGCGATATTCATGTTCGTCGGTCATGACGATATGCCGCCGCCGCGCCAGGTGCGCGAATTGACGGTCGTCAACATCACGCCGCCGCCGCCTCCGCCGCCACCTCCACCGCCGCCCGAGCAGAAGATGATCGAGCAGCCGAAGATGGCGGAGCCGGAGTTTAAGGAAGACAAGCCGGTCGAGAAGCCGAAGGACGAGCCGGTCAAGGACGCCAAGAACGAAGAGCCGCCAGGCCCGCTGGCGCTCGACGCCAAGGCCGTCGGACCCGGCGACCTGTTCAATCTCGGCAGCAAGGTGGGCGGCAGTCCCTATGGTGGCGGAGGCGGCGGCGGCAGTCGATGGGGCTGGTATCAGGCGATAGTGCAGTCGCAGATCGAGGCGGCGCTGCACGCCAACGGCAAGACGCGCAATGCGACGATGCAGATGCAAATCCGGCTGTGGGCCGATGCGACCGGCCGCGTCAATCGCATTCAGTTGGTCTCGTCGACCGGCGACGCCGAGCTCGACGCCATCATCCGCACCGACGTGTTTGGCAGCCTCGTGTTGCGGGAGCCGCCCCCCCGGGACATGCCGATGCCGATAGTGGCGCGCGTCACTGCGCGCCGGCCAAGCTGACGATCCGCAATCAATTCGTTCGAGTCGAGTGACTAGCAGAGGACTGGGGACTTATGTTGAGGAAGAGATACGACGCACGCCGCCTGACGTCGTCGACCGCCATATCGCTGTGTGCGCTTGCCGTCGCGGCGCCGGCTTTTGGCCAGGCCGCACCGGATCAGAGCCCGGCGGCGAAGAAGTCCGAATCGAAGCGTCCGACCGTGTCCGACGCCAAGCCCCTGTCGTCGAACACGACGATCAATCTCGTCAACTTGCTGGTGAAGCAGGGCGTGATCAAGGAGGAGCAGGCTCAGGCGCTGATCAAGCAGGCCGACGACGAAGCCTATGTCTCGCGCCAGGCCACGAAGGACGCCACCGCCAAGGCCGACGAAGCGGCCAAGGCCGCGACCGCGGCGGCCGCAGCAGTCTCGCCGCCCGGCACCCGGCACGTCACGTACGTGCCAGAGGTCGTCAAACGGCAGTTGCGGGAGGAGATCAAGAAGGAAGTGATGGCCAAGGCGCAAAAGGAGAATTGGGCCTCGCCCGGCGCCTATCCGGAATGGGCGCAGCGAATCCGCTTCTCGGGCGATGTGCGCTCGCGCTATCAGGGCAGTTTCTTTCCGGAAGGCAACGACCAGCTTCACGCATACAATTTCAACGCGATCAACACGGGTTCACCGTACGATCTGAACAGCAACAGCTTCGCGCCGACCTACAACGCCACCCAGGACCGCCACCAGGCCCGGCTTCGCGCTCGCCTGGGCATGGAGGCAGACATCTTCAATGGGTTCACCGCGGGCATACGCATCGCAACGGGAGAGAACAGTTCGCCCGTTTCCACCAATCAGTCGCTTGGTGCGAACGGAGGTAATTTCTCGAAATACGCATTGTGGCTCGATCGAGGCTATCTGAAGCATCAATCCTGGGACGGCAATCTGGCGCTGTCGGTCGGCCGCTTCGACAATCCATTCTGGTCACCGACCGATCTTGTCTGGCACAGGGACCTCGGCTTTGACGGTCTCGCGGTGCAGGGAAGGTACGAGATCGCCAAGGACGTCACACCGTTCGCGGTTGCCGGTGCGTTCCCGATCTACAATACCGACTTCAACATCGGTACCAATTTCGACGCGAGGACCGGTGGGGTCACGAAGTTCGCCAACCACGACAAATGGCTGTTCGGCGGTCAGGCGGGCGTGGCGGCGCGCCTCAGCTCCGAGACGTCGATGCGAGTCGCAGCCGCCTACTACGATTTCTCCAATGTCCAGGGACGCTTCTCCAGCCCCTGTCCGGTGCAGTCGGCATCGGATCTGTGCGATACCGATCTGACCCGGCCGTCCTTCGCGCAGAAGGGCAACACCTACACGACGCTGCGCAACATCGTCTCCGATCCTACGGTGCCGGTCCCGCCGCTCTATCAATATTTCGGTCTGGTCGGGCAATATCGGCCCGTCGTCGGCAGCGTGCAATTCGACCTCGGACATTTCCACCCGGTGCACATCGTGCTCGACGGCGAGTACGTCTGGAACAGCGCGTTCGACCGCAATCTGATGAATCGATATGCCGTCAACAACCGCGGGCCGGATGTCGCGGCCGGTGTGCCGGGTGCCTTCAACGGCGGAAATCAGGGATGGCTCGGCCGCGTCACCGTCGGCCATAGGGAGATCAAGCACCTCTGGGACTGGAACGTGCATGCGGGTTACAAATATCTGCAATCCGACGCCACCATCGACGCGTTCGTCGATTCCGACTTCGGGCTCGGCGGTACCAATCTGAAGGGTTACTTCGTCGGCGGCAATGTAGGGCTCAGCGATGACGTGTGGGCCAGCGTCCGCTGGCTGGGCGCGAACAACATTGCGGGCGTGCCTTATGCCGTCGATGTCCTGCAAGTCGATCTGAACGCGAGGTTCTGATCATGCATCCCCGGATTCCCGGTCTCGTGGCGGCGGTATTCGCGACTGCGATGTTCTGTGGCGAGGTTCGTGCCGAAAGCGAGACTGACCGCCTGCGCGAGGCGCTGCGCAGCGCCATCGCACAGGCGCGGCAGATGGAGGACCAGCGCACGGCGCTGCAGGCGAAGATTGCGGACGCTGACCGCGAGAAGGCGGCCCTGAAGGCGCAGATCGATGCGGCCAAGGCGGAAGCGAAGCAGCTTCAGAAGCAGCATCGCGAAGCAGTCGATGAATTCAATCAGCGCCTGGAGGAGCGCAACCAGACGCTGGAGAAGTGGAAGGTTGCCTATGAGGAGGCCGCCACGGTCGCCCGCACCAAGGACGCCGAGCGTGCCAAGTTCGAAAGCGAGGCAGCAGCGTTCAAGGCCAGCACCAAGAGCTGCCAAGCCAAGAACGTGCAACTCGTCAATGTCGGCCGCGACATTCTCAACCGATATCGCAGCCTGACACTGGGCGATGCCGCAGTCGCGAGCGAGCCGCTGACGGGTCTAGGCCGCGTCGGCGCGCAAAATTTCGTCCAGGAAAGTATCGACAAGCTGCTTGACCAGAAGGCAACACCATGAACCGTCCCAGCGTTATCCGATCTTCGAGATCGACCCTTGTTGTCGGAGCTGCCGTCGCGATCCTGAGCCTGTCGGTGGAGACGGCATTTGCCCAGACCGCGCCGGCGCCTCAACGTCCGGCTCAACCCGCGGTGAAGCCGAAGCCGACGGCTCCCGCCGCGGCAGCGCCGACGCCGGCGACCCCCGCACCGTCGACCCAGGGGCTCGCTTCCGCCAGGACGACCGGCGGCGATGATGTCATCGCCCGGGTCGGCGAGGCCAATATTTCGGCGGAGGAGCTCCGCGCTTATGTCGGCGCGCTGGGAGCGCGCGAGCAGGCGGCGCTCGCGAAGGACCCGGCGCTGCTGAGCCAGGCGGTTCGCATGCTGCTCGCCAACCGGCTGGTCTTGCAGGAGGTGATCGCCAAGAAGTGGGATCAGCAGCCAAAAGTCGCGGCGCAGCTCGATCGTGTGCGCGAGAACGCCGTGGTCGAGATCTATCTGCAATCGGTCTCGACCCCTCCAGAGAGTTTCCCGAGCGAGGACGAGGTCCAAAAGGTCTACGACGCGAACCGCGGCGCCTTGCTGGTGCCTCGTCAGTTCCACCTCGCGCAGATTTTCGTCGCGGCGACCGAGGGCGACAAGGCGGCTGACGACAAGGCGAAGAAGGCGATCGAAGCTATCCAGGCGAAGCTGAAGGCGCCAGGCGCCGATTTCGGCGCGATTGCACAGGCGGAGAGCGGTTCAAAAGGCGGCGGCGATCTCGGCTGGGTGGCTGAAAACCAGATCCGGCCTGAGATCAAGGCGCAGGTGCAGGGACTGGCCAGGAATACGATCTCAGAGCCTGTCCGGCTCGACGATGGCTGGCACATCATCAAGCTAATCGACACCAAAGCGGCGTACACCCGGACCTTGCCCGAAGTGCGCGATCAGCTGGTGCAGCAGATGCGCAGCGAGCGGGCCACCGCGCTGCGGCGGGCCTATCTCGCTGAATTGCTCAAGCAGAACCCGCCCATTCTCAACGAGCTTGCCCTTTCGGGCTTGCTCGACAATTCCCGGAAATGAGTCGCAGTGGAGTTAGCAATGTCCAATACCGTTATCGTCAAGCTCACCCTCAATGATCTGCGTTCAGCACTGCAACAGGTCGGCTACCGCGTGGAGGAGCTCACCGATCCCGTGGTCAATCTGATCTATCTCCGCTCGGCAACTGGCGGTCTGACCTTCGACATTCGTCCGGGGAATTGGCTCGCGGACGCGGAGAGTTTCGTCGATGCAGCCTTTACTGCGGTGCTCCAGGTTCAGGGCGAGCTTCCGCTCGATCTGGTCAATCGCTGGAACGCAACGCGCCGGTTTGCGCGTCTTCAACTCAGTCAGCAGTTCCTCGTGCTTGCCCTGGATGTCTCGGTCGTGGGCGGCGTGACCGCGGACCATCTGCGCGCGCAGATCGACATTTGGGATCGCCTGGTCCAGGAGCTGATCGTTTATTTGCGCGATGAACTTCGCGAGCTGTCGGCCAGGAAGGGAACGACGGTGCCGGTCGAACAGGCAGCGGAATACGAGAACGCCGACGTCAGCGGCCCGGCGGCCGCTCTTCAGTAGCTCGTCGCGATGTCCCCGAGGCGTTCGAAAAGAGTTCGCGCGCAAGTCCAACGAGACATGTTGACGATGGCCGATCGAGAATCCCGCGCAACGTGGTGGAATAGAATCGTCGGCTCGCTGGCTGCGGCGGCCGGTTTGCTTGCCGCCGGAGCTGGCGTCGACGCATCGCCCGTTGCCGCGGACAGGAGCGACTACCGTGCGGCCGATGCAGCTCCGCCGGCTTGGCGGGCTTTCGCAGGGCAATTGAAGGAGAAGATCGAGCAACGACTGGCGTCCGACGACGAAAGGGCACGACATTTCCAGGAGTACCTGGACAGCCGCATCACAGGCAGCGATGCGGTGCCTGTGACATTCGTTCTGCGAGCTTGGGTATCGTCGGACGGTCGGCTGCATCGCGTCGAGTTTGACGGACTCGGGGACCCCAAAGTTTCCATCGAGCTTCGGGCCTTGCTGACCGGACGCAATGTTGGTGTGCCACCGCCCGAGATGCTGCAACCGCTGCACTTGCGGTTCTCGCTGCGGGCGACGGATCGATTGCAGCAGGAGAAATAGAAAATGTCGGCTCGCAACGGGAGCGCTGGTTTGGCGCGGTCATGGATGTCGCTCCCGTCGACTGCTTTGGTCCCGGGATTGCTTCTGCTCGCCCAACTGTTTACGGCAGGCGCTCGCGCCGAGACGACCTCGGCACCGAAAACGGTCGACGCTCGTCACGCCGCGGTCGAAGCGCTGCCACCGCGTGCCCCCGATGCGGGTTCGCGTTATCGCGCCCTGATTGAAAAGGAGGCCGCGCAGGCCGGTCTCGCGCCCGAGATCGCCGAGGCGGTGATGGCTGTGGAGAGCGGATATGATCCTGGGGCCGTCGGCGGGGTCGGCGAGGTTGGCTTGATGCAAATTCTGCCCTCGACGGCACGCATGCTGGGGTTCTCCGGCTCGCTGGCCGATCTGGCCGCGCCCGAGATCAACATCCATTACGGTGTCGTCTATCTCGCGAAGGCTTGGCGCCTCGCCGGCGGCGACCTCTGTACCGCCGCGATGAAATATCGCGCCGGCCACGGCGAAACGCGCTTCTCGTTCCTTTCGGTGAACTACTGCATGGCGGTGCGTTCCAAGCTCACCGCTCGCGGCTTTCGCGTGACCGGCAGTGTTCCCGTGCCGACGTTTGGCGAGCCGGCTCCATCGGGCCGCGGCTGCGGGCGGAAATGTCCGGGCCTATCGCGAACGGGCACGGTGAATATTGTTGCGCTCAACACCCAGCTCAGCGCGCTCGTCGCGCAGGCGCGGGCGGGGCGATAGGGGCCGTGCGCACGAACGGATTGTCCGGGGTGAGCCAGTTCGCGCCCACTCTTTGGAAGAGGAGATCGCGATGCGGCTGATGGCGCCTTCGTTCGTTCTGACTGCCTGTCTCCTGTCACAAGCCGTGGCCGAAGAGCAGGTCAACGTTCTTCCGCCGATCGTGATCGGAAGCAGCGCCCCCAGGATCGCTCCTGATGGCCGCATGCCGGCTTCGCCCAACGCCAGCCGCGCGCCGGCCTCGCCAGACAGATGCGTAGAGGTGGAGATCGGATCCAGCCGATCGATGGACTGCCTCAACCAGAAGCTCAGGAGGGAGGTCGATCGACTCAATCCAAGCATCAATCTGCCGCCCATCGATGCCAGGTCGCCTGACCCCAAGCTCGGGGTCGTCAACATCCCCGGTGTTCAGCAGCAATATGGCCGGAACTTCGGCGTTTCCGTCGCTCCCTACCGGCGGCCGCCGCCGGTGTTCTCCTCGCCGATCGGGCATCGATGAAGGGATCCAAGGCCTGTTAGCGGAATGCGCTCCGACAGCGTCTCAGCTCTCGCGGCGGTTTGCTGACGAAGCAATCAGAATCCCGCGGCGACGCTGCTTTCGATGCTTCGCGAAGCCTGTCATCGGGCCCGGCGCAGTCATGAAATCTGCTTTTCCCGGGGAGGACTTGAACGTCTATATGGTCCGCATGTTATCTCACCGTTTTTCCGTGGCCCATGATGGATTGGAGTGAGAGTTCAAATTTATCAATCGGTTAGAAGGCTGCGTGTGCACGACATGTGCACCGGGAGATCAACAAACATCTTGTGACGGCCAATGCGGTGAGGCGAGGGCCGCAATCTCGGATGCCGGTGACGAACGCCCGCGAAATTAATTGCTTCTGCATTGCGGCGTCGCTCCCTAGGGTCGGTATGTGCTCGACGAATTCCAGCGTCCGCACGAGCGCGATCACCCCGGAAGGAGGCGGCTACGATCATGAGCAACGCGATCACTGCCACCGGAGAAAAGCCACTGACTCCAGCTATGCTGCGCGATTTGTCCGTGCGGTCCGATTGGCAAGGCCTGGTCCGCGCGGCCAGCCACTACGGCGTCATTGTCGTTGTCGGCGCGCTGATCTGGCTGGCCTCGTCGCGATACGGAATAGTCTGGGCGTTGCCGCTGGTCGTCATCCAAGGCTACTTTGTCGCATTCCTATTCATGGTGGTACACGAGACCGCCCACAAGACGGCGTTTCGTAGCCGCGCACTTAATCTCGCCTTCGGTCATCTCTCCTCGTTCGCAGTCGGCTTGCCTTACGAATACTACTGCCTGTTCCACTGGGATCATCACCGCTATACGCAGGATCCAAAGAGGGATCCGGAACTGCTGTCGGTTCCGACCCCGACCTCGGACGCGCAACTGGTGATCGTCTACAGCGGCTTGCGGCAGGTTGCCTTCCGGGTGCGGCTGATGCTTCGCCACGCGTTGACCGGAAATGCCACGTCGCCCTGGATTCCGGAAAGCAAGCGCCACATTGTCGTGACGGAAGCGCGCTTCCATCTGGCAGGCTACGTCGCGCTGCTGCTGGCATCGGTCGCGCAGCACACCTTGATCCTGTTGTGGGTCTGGGTCATTCCCGTGATCGTCGGTCAATTGTTTCTGCGTCCGTATCTTCTTGCCGAACACACCGGCTGCGATCGCACGCGCAGCGCCTTCCAGAATACCCGCACCACCTATACCGCCATGTTCGTGCGATGGTTTGCATGGAACATGCCCTATCATGTCGAGCATCATGCTTATCCTTCGATTCCGTTCCATGCGCTGCCGAAACTGAACCGGATCGTCGCCGATCAGATCGTCTACCGGGGCCCAGGCTACATCGCAGTGACGCGGCAGACGTGGGCCTGGTTTCGCCGCGCACGCAACGGCATCGAAAGTCCCATCGGTTCTGATTGAATCGGGATCACGGCTTCATGAGAGGCAGCAGGGTGCCGTTGCCGCAGCCGGCGGCGCCGAAATGCCACCCGCACTGCGAACACGGGTCCCACCAGGCGCCTTCTCGGCATCTCGGGAGGCGACTCCGGGCCCGAACAGATCAGCCTCAGCCACGATGCGCCCAAGGTGTGGGCAGCTTGATGAATTTATTGCCCAGGCACGGTCGGGAGCTGGTCTACTTGCGGGAAAATTGGACAGCGTCGAGCCTTGTCGATTAATTGCTTCACGGTCTCCCGTCTTCAGACGACCCTTTCGTCACGGTCGATCACTCCGATCGCCGGCATCACAGAGGTTTGGCATGCGATCAACAACCGCTCTTCGCTTTGCCGCGTTTGTCCTATCTGCGTCCCTCCTGTTTGCGACGCCCGAGTGCGCGACAGCCGAAGAATTGCTGAAGGCCCGTCTCGCCCAGAATCTCGGGCCGATCTCGGGACTGGCGATCGTCGCGAATGCGAAAGGCATTTTCGCCAAGCATGGGCTTGATATCTCGGTCTCCAATTTCACCAGCGGGAAGCAGTGCCTCGATACGGTGCTTGGGGGAGGGGCGGATATCGCGACAACCGCCGAGGCGCCGGTCACGGCGGCCGCGATGGCGCAACAGCCGATCGCCTTCGTGGCGGGGATGGAATATTCGGATCTCAAGACCATGACCGCGGCTTCTGCCGGGATCAAGACGAAGGCTGATCTGCGTGGAAAGCGAATCGCCTTTACGGCCGGAACCGGCAGCGAAGTTTACACGTCGGTTCTGTTGAAAGCGGCGGGCCTGACGTCGAAGGACGTGACGCTCGTCAACCTGCGACCTCAGGAGATGCTTCCCGCCATGGCGGCCGGGAGCATCGATGCGTTCGATACTTGGGAGCCGCACGTCGCGAATGCGAAGAAGGCTCTTGGCGAAGGCGCGATCCCGCTTGAGACCAAAGGTCTCTACTCGGAGACCTTCAATATTGTCGTGACGCAGTCCTACCTCGCGGCCAACCCTGCGATCGTCAGTAAGTTCCTGGCGTCCCTCATCGAAGCCGAGGGCTGGCTCAAGGCGCATCAGGATGATGCGATCGACGTCATCGCCACGGCGACCGGGATGAAACGCGATGAATTGGCTGCGATCTGGCCGGACTATGTTTACCGTGTGCGCCTCGACGACAGGATTCTCACGACTCTGAAAACCCATGCCGCCTGGCGGCTCGAGACCGGCAATCATCCTCCTGGCGCGAGCATGCCCGATTTCTCGAAAGTCCTGGTGACGGCGCCGCTGAAGGCGCTCGATCCGGCTCGCGTCACACTGGAGGCGCGCCCGTGAGCGGTGGGGGACGCAGGAGTGCCAGCGCGACCGCACGGCTGAGCGTACTGGTCGCCGTTCTCTCCGTGCCCGCCTTCACAGGCGTGTGGGAACTGGTTGCGCGCTCCGGCATCGTGAACGCCGTGCTGTTTCCGCCGCCATCGACCGTCGCTGTCGCCGTTCTCGAATGGATCCGCAGCGGACAGTTCTTCGGCGACCTGATGGCGAGCCTCTCGCGCGTGGCCGCGGGATTTGCGATCGGGGCCGCGGGCGGGATCGTGCTCGGCGTCCTGACTGGCCGGTTCCGGCTGGTGTCCAGCCTGCTTTCACCCTTGTTTCACATCCTTCGTCCAATTCCTCCCATCGCCTTCGTGCCGATCGTCATCCTCTGGTTTGGCCTCTCGGAGACAGGCAAGCTATTCCTGGTCGTCTGGGGCGTGTTCTTCACGGTATGGCTCGCGACCCACATCGGGGTGCAGAAAGTCGACCGCGGACTCATCCGTGCCGCCCAGATGCTCGGCACGCCGCAGCCGCAGATGCTGTGGGAGATCGTCCTTCTTGGCGCGCTGCCCTACATCACGGTCGGTCTTCGGACCGCGGTGAGCATCTCCTTCTACACACTGGTCGCCGCCGAGTTGGCGGGAGCGTTCGCCGGTATCGTTTATCGTATCGAAATTGCGCAACAGAACATGCAAACGGGTCAGGTCATGGGCGGGTTGGCGGCTCTCGGCCTCCTTTCCTTCATCGCCGACCGTTCCTTTGCGACTCTTGCCGAACGTGCCGTGTGGTGGCGATGACCCCGAGCTTGCTTCGTCCAGACCAGCCGCTCAGGCTCGTGGATACGTACCCGCCATCCGCCCCGGCGCGTCAGGCGATCATCCGGGTCGAGGATTTGAGCATCGTCTTCGATGCGCCGAGCGGACAGGTCATCGCGGTCGACCGCGTATCGCTGGCGGTAGCCCAGGGAGAATTCGTCTCGATCGTCGGTCCATCCGGCTGCGGCAAGTCCACGCTCCTGAATGCAATGGCCGGCCTCGAGCGGCCGTTCGAAGGCCAAGTGCTGATCGCCGGCGAAGCAATGCGCAAGCCACGGCCCGAGATCGGGATGGTCTTCCAGCAGCCACATCTGTTTCCGTGGAAGTCGGTGCGCCGGAACATCGCGCACGGGCCCCGCGCCCTCGGCAAGCCGAAAGCGGAGGCGCTGCGGATCGCCGACGACCTCATCGAGATGATCGGACTGACCAGATTTGCGTCGGCATATCCGCACACGCTATCGGGAGGCATGCAGCAGCGGGTTGCGATTGCCCGTGCCCTCGCCAATCAGCCGCGCGTACTGTTGATGGACGAGCCGTTCGGAGCGCTGGATGCCCAGACCCGGGCGGTCATGCAGGACAATCTGCTCGAGCTCCGCGAGCGGATCAACGCGACAATCGTCTTCGTCACACACGACATCGATGAAGCGATCCTTCTTTCTGACCGTGTGCTGATCATGAGTGCGGGCCCTGGCCGCATCCTCAAGGATCTTCAGGTGAGCCTGCCGCGACCGCGCTCCAGCGCCATCGTTGCGGAGGCTGCCTATCTCGCCCTCAAGCGGGATTGCCTTGACCTGATCCGCTCGGAAGGCCGCCGAGCTTTCGAGCAAATGGAAATCAGGACGTAAGCGCCTGAACGCCAGATCTGGCATGGCTCTTGAATGGTTTTCCCTTCCAGCGGCAAGGGAGCGAGCAGATGTCAGTAGCAAGTCTCAGGAATACGACAGGCATCATGCTGGCGGGATCGGATGCTCTGGTCGGGCCGCTGCCCGGCTTGTTGGATCCGTTGTGTGAGACTGACCGGCGTCGTGTCCTCGCCATCGGCCGCGAGGAGGTCCTGCCGGCAGGCAAGCATGTCTGGCGTCAGGGCGATCTGCAGAACGGCATTTATCTGATCGAAGAAGGGCGTATTCGCAGCTACTACGCGGCTCCTTCCGGACGCGAGGTGACGTTGGCCTACTGGTTCGCCGGCAATTTCGTCGGCGGCCCGGATCTGTTCGGTACTGGTGCCCACGTATGGTCTTCGGTTGCAGTGGAACGGAGCCGGGTGACGTTCTTACCCGGCCCAGCCTTGCGCGCGCTGGCGCATCAATCAGCAAGTATCGCGGTCGCGCTGTTGGATGCGCTCGCCTTCAAGGCACGGTGCTACTCGGCCATGGCGCAAATGCTGGGGACCCGCTCGGTGACCGAGCGGTTGCATCGTCTGCTGGTTTTTCTCTCGAATATCTACGGCTCGCAGCAAGGTCGTGAGATCGTGATCGGGATCCCGTTCACCCATGGTGATCTCGCCAATCTGATCGGCTCAACTCGCCAATGGGTGACGGTGCAGCTTTCCCGCATGCAGGCAAGGGGCGTCATCCGTTATCACCGGGGCCTGATTGTGATCCTCAATATGCGCGCTCTCGATCTCGAAGTCGTCTAAAGCATGATCCGGAAAAGTGTGCAGCGGTTTTCCGAAAAGATCATGCTTAAACAACAACCTAAAGCGCGATGACGATTCATCCTAATCGCATCGCGCGTTAGGACGCGGCCTTCGGATATACTTTTAGATCGAACAGCGCAGCCTTCCCATCGGGCAGCCATCGCTCGGCAAGGTCGAGAAGAGCATGGTCACGCCACGCAGGCGCTAGCAAAGTGATGCCCATCGGCATGCCGTTGCCGAGCGTTGCGTTGGGAACTGCCACCGCGCACAAGTCCACGAGATTGGCAAAATAGGAGTAGTAACCGAGGCGGCTGTTGAGCGTGATGGGATCTTCCATCATCTCCGAGATCGTGAAGGGGCGTGGCGCGGTCGGCACCACCAAGACATCGATCTCCTCGAAAAGCGATTGGATCTGGCGTCGCAGCGTCAAAAGTCGATGTTGCGCGGCGAACGCATCTGTTGCGGAAAACCGGGCAGCTGCGCTCAGCACGTTGCGGATGACATCAAGCAGGTCTCCATGATCGATGTCCAGGAGCTTGCTGATCGCCGCGTGACGTTCGGCAATCCAAGCCCCTGAAAACAGCATTTCACCGGCTTCGGCGAAGGGCGCGAAGTCAATTTGCCTGGTTTGGCCTCCCAGTCCCGAAAGTCTCGTGCAGGCCTGCCCGTACAGTTCATTGCATTCCGGCATGCCGAATGAATTCAGATGACCGACAGAGACCTGGCCGAATCGGAATTTGCGAGGTGATAGGGAGGACGAGGCAATCCGTTGGCGGCTAAAAGGATCGGTATCGTCGAATCCTTCAATCAACTCGAGCAGAAGTCGACCTTCGGCAATGGAATTGCAGAAGATCGAGGGACAGTCGAGCGTCGGACAGTTCGGCACAAGCCCCCGGGATGAGACGAGGCCGACGGTTGGCTTGATCCCGATGATCCCATTAAAGCCTGCGGGAATCCGGCCCGAGCCGCCGGTATCTGTGCCGAGAGCGAAGGCAACATGGCCGGATGCTACGGCAGCAGCCGAACCGGAACTCGAGCCGCCGGAGATATACAGATCGTTGGCCGCGCTGGAACAGGCGCCATAGGGGGAGCGGGTGCCGGACAGTCCGGTTGCGAACTGATCCAGGTTGGTCTTACCAAGACAGATCGCACCTGCGGCCGTCAAACTCTCGACGCATCTGGCCGATCGCGCAGCCACATACTCGAATGACGGACAGGCTGCTGTTGTTGGCATGTCCTCAACGTCAATATTGTCCTTGACGCCGAATGGCACGCCAAAGAGCGGCAGGACTTCACCCTTCTCCGCTCGCTGTACAAGGGCATCAGCCTCGGCCAGCGCTTCTTCTATGGGCCGCACATAGATCCAGCAGTTGCGATGCCGGTCCCGTTCGATGCGCTCATAGGCGGTTGTGATGATGGAGGGTAGCTCGGCAGGCGAACGTAGAGGCCGATTCTGCGCGGATAAGATAGCTTGCGGCACGGAATAAAACTCCTGAGGGGCATGACCCCCATAAATATGAAGCCGCTGCCCAGCAGTGAAAGCAACTAAGCGCCTCTGCCGCACCGGCGGCACTCGAACCTGCAACCACACTGTTATGAGCGGCGGGGTCACGACCGGACCCGTTGATTTCCTTCGGTTTTTGCGTCGGTTGAGCTCGTTTGTCTTGGTTCGTTCGGGTTGTTTCTGGTGCAAAACCGGCGCGGTCCGCGGCGCCACGGGTCACGAGACTTGCTCTTTGATATCATCTGGGCTCCTAGACTCTCGAACTCGAGTCGGAGGCCGGGAAAGGTTGCAGGTATTGATGCCCATTTCACATGTAGAAGCATTTCGAGCCGTGATGGTCTCCGGCTCCACAACCGCTGCTGCCCGCATTCTGAATACGTCTCAACCAAACGCTAGCCGATCGATCGCTCAGCTGGAGAAGTCTATGGGGTTAAGGCGGTCCACTATGGATCGGCTTGGATATTGTCGGCTGTCGATAGCTCAAATTGGCCCATGGAGATTGGAGCGAGAGTTTAGTTTTTTCAATTGGTTAGAGGGTGGCGTGTGCACGAGGTGTGCACTGGGAGATCAAGAAAAATCGATTGAAGGCAAGTTTATTGAAGGCAAGTTTGGAGTGGAGTGATCTGGCTTCCGCCGACCCTGCTCGAGCTAGAGAAGCAGCCGCAAGGGCCGGGCGCTCGCGCAAGACCTCTCGGGAGTGATGTAGGGCAGACCCACGAGACAATGAATGGATGACCCGATCGGCACAAAGCCGCGGCGCCGGTAAAGCATCATACCGCCCGGCCTCGTGTTCAGCGCCCTCTTCGCGGAACGTATCGGCGCTGAGAGGAGGGATCTTTGGCGAGCTGCGGCGCCAGCCGGGCATTTTCCAAAGCAAGAGCCTAGCTCGCCGCATCGATGCGAAGAGATGAGCAGCGGTCGGCTAGATCACGTCGACCTTGCGGCTCCCGTGATTAGAACCTGGGGCAGTACAATCGGTCTCGGTGAAGTCAGGAGGTGTCTCTGTGCCTGGTCGGCTCGAATAGGACATCGGTTGCTAGAGCTTGCTCGTGGTCGGCCTCGGCGAGGCGGAGTATTGCCGGCGTGGGGCCGCCTAGAGGCCCCAAGGTTCGCTAGTTCCTGTTCAATCAATCGAAATAATGGGGGTGTTGCGGCTTCCCGATTTGAACCAGCTCGCAGGCGATTTTTGGTTGCTCTTTCGCCTATCGGCTATCAATTCTAGGATGTAACACTCAAGCCGTAGCAAGCGGACATCAATCCAAGTTGCGGATATTGCCGGTCGATCGCGGCCACCTCTTGTCGCATCTGTGCGACGATCCAATCTCGGATTTCGGCGGCGATGGGCCGCATGGGCCGATGGCGGGGCGGCAGGAACTCGCAGAGGCGGCGTGTCGTGGCTAGTGTATCGGAGGCCGGCACCAGTGCGCCCGTCAGAAGCCAATGCGAGGTCACCGTCAGCCAGCCGAGAGCAATTCCCTGACCTAGCAGCGCGGCCTGCACCACCACGGCGTAATCGGTGAAGCTCAGCCCCTTGGCTACGCCGCGGCGCCCGGTCAAAAGCGTTGGGTAATCCGCGGCCCAGTCGCCCGGCGTCTCGGCGAGACGAATGATGGTGTTGCCTTCGGCAGAATCGGTCTCCCCCAGATAGCCGGGGCTGCACATCGGCAGCATGACTTCCTTCATCACCAGCGTGCCGCCGGAGGATGGCTCGTCACGATCGCGGAAGCGCATGCCGAGATCGACATTCTCCACCGGTCCGCGTAACGCGCCGGAGATAAGTTGGAAGCGCAGGTCGACCTGGGGAAACTGCTTCTGCAGCTTGTCGATGCGCGGCATCAGCCAATGCGTAGTAAAGGCGGAGGAGACCGACAGCGTCACCGTCTCGGTGCCCTTGCGGCGCCGCTCGATCTCGACGAGCCCGCTCTCGATGCTGCGGAAGCCTTCGAGCACGCGGCGATAGAGCAGCTCGCCTTCCTCGGTGAGCACCGCGCGGCCCGCCTTGCGATCGAACAGACGGACGCCGAGATGCTCCTCGAGCTGGCCGAGCATCCGGCTCACGGCTGGCTGCGTCACGTTCAATTCAGCGGCCGCCGCGGTGAAGCTGCCATTGCGCGCCGCTGCGTCGAAGACGAACAGGGCGTTGCTGGACGGCAGCATGCGGCGGAGCTCGGGCATAACGTGATGTTATGAGCGCGGTGAGAATTTGGCAATTGCTTGATTTTGCCAAGTCTGGTGTCATCGACATGACAGCCTAAAGATAGGAGCTTCCGGGGGAAGTTTGGTTGCGGCGCACGCTGCAACCACCAGTGCTCCGAAATCCTATCTATAAAGCAGGCTTATGGCGTGCAGTGAGGCACGCCATTGCTAGGGATGGACGGAGTCGATCGTTGGACAAACGAGCGGAAAGCGTCGAGATCAGGTCGGCCAGCAAGGCCTACGGTGCCGTTCGCGCCCTCGACAACGTATCCCTCAATGTCGGCGCCGGCGAATTCGTCTCGCTGCTCGGCCCGTCCGGCTCCGGCAAGACCACGCTGCTTGGAATTTTGGGCGGCTTCATCCTGCCGACCTCTGGTGCCATCCTGTTCGGCGGCCGAGACGTCACCTACATGCCGCCGCACAAGCGCGACATCGGCGTGGTGTTCCAGAACTACGCGCTGTTTCCTCATATGAGCGTCGGTGAGAACGTCGCTTTTCCCCTGCGTGCACGTCGGCTGCCGAAAGCGAGCTGGCCGGACAAAGTGCGCGCGGCACTCGGCATGGTCGGCCTTACCGGCTACGAGGAGCGCGGCATCGCGCAGCTCTCCGGCGGCCAGCGCCAGCGCGTGGCACTGGCGCGCGCCATGATCTTCGAGCCGCGCCTGATCCTGATGGACGAGCCGCTCTCCGCGCTCGACAAGCAGCTCCGCGAGTCCATGCAGATCGAATTACGCGAGCTGCACAGGCGCATCGGCGCCACCATCATCTATGTCACTCATGATCAGCGCGAGGCGCTGACCATGAGCGACCGCGTCGCTGTCTTGAAGGACGGTCGCCTGATCCAGATCGACGAACCGGCGCGCCTACACGATCATCCCGCCGATTCCTTCGTCGCGAGTTTTATCGGCGAGGCGACCATGCTTCCCGTCCGCCGCATCGATGCCTCCACTGTCGCGCTCGGCAATGCGCTGCTGCGCAGTGCCCGCGCCATTCCCGACGGCGACTCCCTTATGCTTGCCGTGCACAGCGAAAAGCTGCTGATCGACAACGGCGTGCAGGATGCCGCCTGCAACCGCCTGACCGGGACGGTGACCGACATCGTCTATCAGGGCGAGAGCCTGCGCATCTTCCTCTCGCTCGCGGACGGCATCGCGCTCAGCCTGCGTCAGCCTTCCTACCACCAGGCGTACAGCCGCATTCCGCCGCTCGGCGGCAGCCTCACCGTCACCCTTCACCCCGAGGACACCATCATCGTGCCCCGAGTAGACTGACCCCTAGCCCTGTCTAACCTGAGAGAAAAACGACATGTCGACCCAAGCCGCGTTCAGCAATTTCAAGGTTCTCACCTTCGACGTCGTCGGCACCTTGATCGATTTCGAAACCGGTGTGCTCGAAGCCGTGCGCAAGATCGGAGGCAAGAGGGCGGCCGAACTCAGCGACGAGCGGATCTTCGAGCCTTACAAGCGCGGCCGCGACAAGCATTACGAGCGCTCGAGCGAAGTGATGTTCCACGTCTATCGCCATCTCGCGACCGAACTCGGACTGCCGGCCGATGATGCGTCCTGCGACGTGTTCCAGCTTTCGGTGCTGCGCTGGGGGCCGTTCCCTGACTCGGTCGAGGCGTTGAAACGTCTACGGACGAAATTCCGTCTGGTGGCGATGACCAACGCGGACCGTGTCGCGCTGTCCTGCTACGCGCACGCGCTCGGCAATCCCTTCGACGACACCGTCTGCGCCGACGACACCGGCGTGGCAAAGCCGAACCCGGAATTCTTCGCCTACAACAAGGGCCGCCAGTCCGCCTTCGGCTACAAACAGTCCGACATTTTGCACGTGGCGCAGAGCCAGTATCACGACATCGGGATCGCGCGGAAGCTCGGCTACAAGGTGTGCTGGATCGAGCGTCGCCAGGGCATCGCGGGCTTCGGCGGCACGCCGGCGGTGGAGACGCTGACCAAGCCGGACTTCCATTTCCCGACCCTGAAGGCGCTCGCCGACGCTGCGATCGGTCCGGCGGCGTAACGGATGAGCGGCGGCATGACACGGGACTGGAGCGCGCTGCCATCGGCCAATTCGCTGTGGGAAGCCACGGCGCAGCCGGCGCGCGACTATCCCGTGCTGTCGGGCGAGCAACAGGCCGATGTGGTGATTATCGGTTCCGGCTACACCGGCCTCTCCGCCGCGCATCACATTGCCAAGAGCGGGCTCAGCCCCGTCGTGCTCGAGGCCAACCGTCCCGGCTGGGGCGCGAGTGGCCGCAATGGCGGGGTGATCACCGCAAAGTTCCGCCTGTCGTTCCGCGAGATCGACGCCGCGCATGGCCGCGCCATGGCGAAGCGCATGTACGAGATCGCGCATGAATCGACCGACATGGTCGAGGAACTGGTCTCGGAGTTCGGCATCGCGAACGCGAATCTTGTGCGCACCGGCCAGGTCAAGGCCGCGCATAACGAGACGACGCTCAAGGCCGCGATCGAGGAAGCCAACTGGATGACGCGCGAGATGGGCTCGGCCGAGGTCCGCATCCTCGACAAGAACGGCGTGCGTGACGAAACCGGCTCCGACACCTTCGTCGGCGGTGTGCTCAATCCCGGCTCGGGCGGTATCCATCCGCTAAACTATCTGCGCGGTCTCGCCGACGGCGTAACGCGCCGCGGCGTTCCGATCTTCCAGGAGTCGCCGGTTGTCAAACTTCACCGCGACAAGGACGGCATCGTCGCCGAGACGCCGCGAGGGGCGGTGCGCGCAAAGCAGGCGATAATTGCCACCAACAGTTATTCCGATCTGACCGGCGCCACCGCGCATCTGCAGCGCACGCTGATCCCGTTCCGCAGCGCCATGGTGGCAACCGAGAAGCTGCCGGGCAATCTCGCAGGGAAGCTGATGCCGACGGGGCGCACCTATACCGAGACCAAGCGCATGATGCGATGGTTCCGCATGGTCGACAACCGCGTGATCTTTGGCGGCCGCGGCGCCTTCGGCAGACAGGATTCGCAAGCCGCATTCGATGCCTTGCGCAAGGCGATGGTCGGCATCTTCCCCGATCTCGCCGATGTCCCGCTCGCATACAAATGGTCGGGCCTCGTCGCCATGACGTTGGACTCGGTGCCGCATATCGGCCGGCTCGACGACCGCACGATGGTGTCGATGGGCTACAACGGCGCCGGCGTCGCGATGTCGAGCCTGATGGGCCGCTATCTCGCGGCCTTCGTGCGCGGCGAGAGCCCGGATGTCGGCCTGCTCGACGTCAAGCGGATGAAGGCGATCCCGTTCTATCCGCTGCGTGAGCCCGCCGTGCGCGTGGTCGCTGGCTGGTACCAGTTTCTGGATACGATCGGTCAGTGAGATCACTTTGGCGATGGAGGAGGCGAAGATGAACATGAAGCGCAATTTCGGACTGGGCTGCGCGCTGTTGGGCGTATTCGGATCGACTAGCGCGGCTGATGCCGCCGAGCAAATCACCTTCGTCTCGCAAGGAGGCGCCTACCAGCAGGCGCAGACGGTCGCGATCCTCGATCCCTCCGCCAAGAAGCTCGGCATCACCATCAACCAGGATTCCATTCCCGACGCCTGGCCCGCGATCAAGACCCAGGTCGGCAGCGGCAAGCCGATCTGGGACGTCGTGGATACCCCGACCGGCAACTGCCTGCGAGGCGGCGAGCAAGGGCTGATCGAGAAGCTCGACTTTTCGAAGATTCCAAACGGCGCGGCGATGCCGGAGGCCTATCGCAGTCCCTATTCGGTCTCTTATGAGTTCTATTCCAGCGTGCTGTCCTACAGCCAGAAGACATTCCCGAAGGACGCGCCGAACAGCTGGGCCGATTTCTGGGACGTGAAGAAATTTCCCGGCCGGCGCGCGCTGCGCAACCACCCGTTCGCGACGCTCGAGGCCGCGCTGATGGCCGACGGCGTCGCGCCGGACAAGCTCTATCCACTCGACGTCGACCGCGCCTTCAAGAAGCTGGAGGAGATCAAGCCGCACATCACGGTATGGTGGACATCCGGTGCGCAGTCGGCGCAGCTCCTCAATGACGGCGAGGTCGACATGGAGATGGCCTGGAACGGCCGTGTCAGTGCGGTTGCCAAGGAGGGCGCCAAAGTGTCCTTCACCTACAACCAGGGCATCTTGCAGAGCACCTCCCTCTGCATTCTCAAGGGGGCACCAAACCTTGCCGCCGCCGTCAAGTTCCTCAACGAGGCCATCGATCCCGTGCACCAGGCCAACCTGCCGCTCCACATCGATTACGGCCCGGGCAATCCCAAGGCGTTCGAGACGGGCGTGATCAAGCCCGAGCGCGCCGCGCAATTGCCGAGCGAGCCGGCGAACGCGGCCAAGCAGGCGCTCATGTCCTACGCCTGGTGGTCCTCGCCCGCCGGCGAAGCCGCCGAGAAGCGCTGGGCATCGTTCATGCAGAAGTAAGCGAGATCAGCCTTGGCGACATCCGTGCCAGATCCATCGCAAAAGCATCAGCGCCGTGAGAACGGCCTGATGGTGGCATTGGTGTCGCCGGCGCTGCTGGTGATCCTGGCTCTTATCGTGCTGCCGGTCGGCTGGCTGGCCTGGCAGTCGATCTACCATGACGGTTTCACGCTCGAGAATTACCGCCGAATCTTCACCGAGGACATCTACTGGCGCAGCTTTGCGCTCACGTTCGAGATCAGCCTCGCGGTCACAGTGATCGCGCTGCTGCTCGGCTATCCCGTGGCCTACCTCGCCAATTCGGTCCCGAAGGGATTGAGCATTCTCATCCTGTCGCTGGTGGTGCTGCCGTTCTGGACCAGCGTGCTGGTGCGCGCCTATGCTTGGCTGGCGCTGCTCCAGCGCACCGGCGTGATCAACCAGTTTTTGCGCTATCTCGACGTCATCTCCGAGCCGCTCGCGCTGGTCCACAATACGTTTGGCACGGTAGTCGCGACCGTGCACATCCTGCTGCCGTTCATGGTGCTGCCGCTCTATGCCACCATGCAGAAGATACCGAACGATCTGATGCAGGCCGGCGCCAGCCTGGGTGCGAGCCCTTCGCTGACCTTCATGCGCGTGTTCCTGCCGTTGTCGCTGCCCGGTGTGCTCGCCGGCTGCACCATGGTGTTCGTACTCTGCCTCGGCTTCTACATCACGCCGGAGCTGCTCGGCGGCGGCCGCACCGTGATGGTGTCGATGCTGGTGAGCCGCAATGTCGAGCTCTACAACCAATTTGGAGCTGCGAGCGCGGTTGCCGTGGTGCTGCTCCTCAGCGTGCTCGCGATCTTCTTCATCGTCAGCCGCTTCATCTCGCTCGACCGCGTGCTGGGGCAGAAATGATGCGCACCTCGCCCGCACGAATTGCTCTCTACGTCATCAGCGCGCTGGTGCTGGTCTATCTGATCCTTCCCGTCCTGATAATCGCGCCGATCTCGTTCTCCAGCGCGCGCTTCCTGACCTTCCCGCCGCCGTCCTTCTCGCTGCGCTGGTACGAGCAATTTTTCTCGAACTCCGCCTGGATGCAGGCGACGCGGGTGACGCTGACGGTCGCGCTGCTGACCGTGGTGATCGCCACCCCGTTCGGCGTTGCGGCCGCCTATGCCATCAGCCAGTCGAAGCTGCGGATCACGCGGCTGATCCACATGGCGCTGCTGCTGCCGCTGGTGGTACCGATCATCATCACTGCGGTCGGCATCTTCTTCGTCTATGCCAAGGTCGGCCTGGTCGCGACCATGCCCGGCCTCGTGCTGGCGAACGTGATGCTGGGATTGCCTTACGTCGTGATCTCGGTGCTCGCGGGCCTGCAGAGCTTCGACCCGGCGCAGGAGATGGTGGCACGCAGCCTCGGCATGAACCGCCTGCGCAGCTTCTTTGCCGTGACGCTGCCGCAGATCAAGTCCAGCGTGGTTGCGGGCGGCGTCTTCGCCTTCATCTCGGCGATGGACGAGACCATCGTCGCTCTGTTCATCTCCGGCGGGCAATATCAGCCGCTGACCAAGCGCATGTTCACCGCGCTCCGCGACGAGATCGATCCGACGATTGCCGCGATCTCGACGCTGATGACGGCGGCTTCCTTCTTGCTGGTGCTGCTCGCAACTGGGCGACGCCGCAGGGATGCCTAATGTATCGCGAATATGGAAATATCCGGTCGTTGGACGCATCAGAGCTAACGCATGGCGAAACGCCCGAAGCCAACGACTTCAGCAGCCTTTTGCTGGAGTAGGAACTACGCCAGCCCCAAATTTGCGGCTGCGGGGCATCGGTACCGAGGGGCGTTTCCCTGGTCCAGGTGCGGTACGTCACAGGCCGGTTTGCCGATTCCAAAAGGTTGCTGAAGGAAAGCTGTTCTGACCCGAAAGTGCGCGCTCACTTCGTCGATAAGCTCGGTCGAGAGCGCCGAGAAGTTGTTGACGAAGTTCAGTGGGTTCTTGATTTCATGCGCAATACCCGCGGTGAGCTGGCCAGGAAAAGGCGAGTTTCTCCGTCTGGATTAGGCGGTTCTGCGCGGTCGAAGTCGGACTCGTCCTATCGTGGAGAAGCACGGGCAGGCGATGATCAGGAAGCGTCTGCGCGACGGACCGGCACGGTGAAGTGAAAAGTCGCTCCGCGGGGCCGGTTAGGCGTCACCCACAAGCGCCCGGCATGAGCTTCGATAATCGAACGGCAGATGGACAGTCCTACCCCGAGCCCGTTCGGCTTCGTCGTGTAAAAGGGGGTGAAGACGTGCTCGAGATTTTCCACTGCCAACCCCGGTCCCGAGTCCTGCACCTCGACAAGAACACGATCCGGGCCGACCTCACCGGTGGTGATAAGCACCCTTCTGGCGTCGTCCGCCACGGTGCCCATTGCCTGGACTGCATTGACAATCAAATTAAGGACCACTTGCTGCAATTGGACACGATCGCCCTCCACAAGCGGTAAGCTGTCTGCAAGTTCCGCTTGTACCGAGACGCCGTTCTTCATCGCTTCGCCGCGGGTAAGCTCAATCACGTCCCGGATCGCTTCGTTAATATCCAAATTATCCTTCCGGGGCGGTGCTTTCTTGATGAGATCGCGAATTCGCTGGATGATGTCGCTGGCGAGCGCAGTATCGTTAATGACCCAGTCCAGTGATTGCCTGACCCTTTCGAGATCGGGTGGGTCTCTAGCAAGGAACCGCGCGGCCGCACCAGCATTCATGGATGCCGCGGCGACCGGCTGGCTTACTTCGTGGGCGATCGAGGCCGTGAGTTCGCCCATGGTGGCGAGGCGGTTGGCATGCGCCAACTCCATCTGCATCTCGCGCAGGGCCTCCGTGGCGCGCTTCTGTTCGGTGATGTGGCGTCCTACGCCGCGATAGCCGATGAACTGGCCGGACTTGTTGAAAACCGGCATCCCGGAGACGGAGACGTAGCGCTTGCGGCCGTCGGCCGTAGGGCGCGCGAGCTCGAAGTCACGGAACGGCAGGTGGGCATCGAGCGTCTCCCGATGCATGCGCCAAGCCTCCTCGTCGGGCTCCAAGTAGGGCACTTCCCAGCGCGTTTTACCAAGTTCAGAGCCCGATGTGGGAGCGTCAGCAACGGTTTCGGCGAACTCCTGGCGGATGAAGCGATGGTCCGCATCTGATTCCCAGTACACGTCGAAAGAGAACTGTACGAGAGTACGAAAACGCTCTTCGCTCGCCCGCAGAGCCTCTTCGGACCGTTTACGCTCCGTCAGGTCGACGACAAAGGAGACACCTTGGTCCCGTTGCTCGTCGAACGCGGCCATTCCGATCAAGACCGGCACGCGGCTTCCGTCCTTACGGAAATACTCCTTCTCGAACGGCTGTACGCTCCCCATCTTCTTGAGTTCCGGGATCCACCATCGTTCGTGCCGGTCGAGCCATTCCGGCGGTGTCAGGGCAGTCCAGAGCAGGCGACCAGAGGCGAGATCCTCACGGTCGTAGCCCACGATGCGCAGAAACGCGTCATTGGCCTCCAGAATGGGACCTTCAAGCTCCCAGATGATGATCCCAATAATGTTGGCGTCGACAAGGCGGCGGATCTTCGCTTCGCGTTCTCTGACATCGCGGTACAGAGCCGCATTTTCCAGCGCGATTGCCGCTTGTGAGGCGAGAAGTTTTAGAACAGCAAGTCTCGCGGGTGCGAAAACGTGGGGCGTCAGTGTGTTCTCAAGGTAGAGCACCCCGATAAGCTTCCCATGGTGGATGAGAGGCAAGCAAAGAATGGAACGAGGCTTGCGCCGACCAAGGTAGGGGTCCGTAGCAAAAGGAGGTTGGCAGGCGGCATCCTCGAGAACAGCGCACTCTCTGGTCCGCATTACGTAATAGAGAACAGATTCCGGAACCAGAGCCTCGGTCACCGCTGCATCGCACAGTTCGACGGTTACTCTCTCGCCGGTTGTCGTGGCTTCCGCCTCGATGCGCGGCTCGTTGTTCTCGTGCGACAGGATCAACAGACCCCGTTCAGCGCCTGCTTGTTCAATGGCCGTGTGCATCAGCGTCTTGATGAGCTTTTCCAAGACCATCTCACCTGATACCGCTTCAGACACCTTGATCACCGTCGTGAGGTCGAGATGCTCGACCGGCGCCCCGATGGTACTCATCGGGCCGGGCTCTGATCTCACCTCCTTGAGGTGCAGATGGATATCCTCAAGTTGCCGCACCTTGCCGTCCGCCCCCCAACGAACATAGCAATCGCGCGCATTTTGCAGATAGATGCGAGCAAACTCTTCGAAGCCACGCGTGCCGTAAAAGCGGGCGGCCATTTCGTAAGCAAGTCCCTCGTGGTGGACGAAGCCGTTGCCGCGGGCGGAGCGGATGGCTTGTTCATAGAGACGCTCCGCGTCGAGTTCTCTGCCTTGGAGGCGGGCGATTTCTGCGCCGGCGAGTACAGCGCGATTCGCGAAGCTCTCAGGGCAATTTTGCGCCCACAATTCGAGCTGCTGCTGGTGGACCGTCAGCGCTTCAAAGTGCCTTTGCTGTTCTTCAGGAGGGGCCAAATCCCAGCATGCAGCGTGGGCCAATGCTGCATAGAACTCGTATTCCGCCGTTTCGAATAGCTGAGGTGGTGACCACGGTAGGCTCCGAGCCCTGGCTGCGGCGGCAGCGGCCGACACATAGTCGCCGGCAAAAAAGCACGCTTGCAGCTTGCGTATCCAGTACCAGCTCTCAGGTAATGCGAGCGCCCGATCAGCAGCCAGATGCCGCTCGAACCGAAGCTCGTCGGACTGGTTGTCGTGAAGAGCGCCGAACCGCCGCGTCAGGCCACGCAGCATCCGGATGAGCCAAAGTTGCGGCTTTATGATGTCGCCGATCAGCGCAAATTTCGCCTTCTCGGTCAACCGCAATCCGTGCTCGGCTTCGCGTTGTGCGTCTGCAAGCGGATCGCCCGCCGCAAGGAAGTTTGTATTCAGGCTGGCGCAGCTGAAGGCAGCGAACGTGATATCGCCACTGTTGCTCGCCGCCTCAAATGCGCGTCGAAACGCGTCTCGCGCGTGCCGGAGGGGCTTTGTCCATGAAAGGACAAGGTTGCCATAGTTCAGGTAGGTCCTCGCTTGAACGAGCGAAAATCCCCGCCGCTCGACCAGCTCAGTGCCGATACGGCTCAATCGAAGCCCCGCCTCATAGTCGTCGAAGCGCGCGCCGGCAATGGCGCCGAACATGACGTAGGGAACGCAGGAAGCATCGTTGTTCCCCCACTCCAGGCTGAAATCCACCGCCTTGATGACCACCAGCGAGCGAAGGTTCGTATCGGTGAAGAATGCAGGCGGCATGAGAGCCGTCAAAAGATCCAACATGGCCAGTGCGAGCGGGTCGGTCATCAGCGGCAGATCCAACACCTCCTCGATGGCTTGGTCTCCGAGGCGAGATCGGACGCGCTCGTATTCCTGTCGGACGTGATCATCGCTCGGGTGGGCCAGCCATCGAATCCCGAGTTGCTCCAGACAGCTGAGACCGGCGCCCACAGCGCGGTCCGGCTTGCTTAGCGCCGTGTACAAATCCACCAGCCGGCGTGCGACGACTGCAAGGTCAGTTGCACTCGAGATTCGCGTCGTAAGTTCCTGTAAGCGCTGTTCCGCCTCAACGACAGCGCCGGTCACGAACTCGCATTCGGCGCGATGCAACTCGAGCGAAAAAGCAAGCCGCTGGAAGCGCTCCCAACGGTCGTGCGGTAACAATGCCGCACCAGTTACGGCGTAATTGAGCGATGCCGCGTAGGCCGCCGACGCCCGCGCGCGCAGGCTGGCTGTCAGATTGAGCTCCGCAAGCTGCACACGTTCATCTCGCGAGGTGATCAAGGCCGCGCCGCGGTTGAGCTGATTGACGATTGCGAAGATCGCCTTATCGCGCTTCCCCCCGAATGTCTGCGCCAGCAATTGCCGCCCGATTCGCAGATGGAGCGCCGCGCGTTGATGCTCCGGGATCAGCGAATAGCAGGCTTCTTGTACGCGGTCGTGGACAAACCTGTAGGCGTCAGCCTGTTGCTCGATCAATTCCTGGCGGACCGCCTCCCAGAGCGCCGCATGAACCTGCTGCTCGGAGAGCCCAAGGACGACCGAGAGTGTCGTGGTTTCGGCGAAATTTCCGAGACAGGCCAACTCCCGCAGCGTGTTCTGTGTGTCAGCCGGCAGCTGTGCCAGCTTTGCGATCATCAAATCCACGACGTTGTCGGTGTGCCCCTTAGCGTGAATGCGATCCAGATCCCAGCACCAGCACCTCGCATCATAATCAAAGCGGACGAGACCTTCTGCCGCAAGCACGTGGAGGAACTGATTCACGAAGAATGGATTGCCGGCCGTTTTATCGTGGATCAAATGCGCGAGCGGCGCCGCATGCAGCAAATTGCAGCCTAGAGCATCAGAAATCAGGTGCGAAATGTGTTCGCCGGCAAGCGGCGCAAGAATGATCTGTTGTAGGTTTGCGCCAGCGTTCTCTATGGCTTCAAGCCGACGCCGTAACGGATGGGCGGCGGTGACCTCGTTGTCCCGAAAGGACCCGATCAGCATCAGGTATTGCAGATCGGTCCGGGTCAACAGATCCTCAATGAGATCCAACGTGGCGGCGTCGACCCATTGAAGATCGTCGAGGAAAAGTACCAACGGATGCTCGGAACGTGCGAATACCCCTATGAAGCGCCGCAGTACGTGATGAAAGCGGTTTTGTGCCTGCGGTGGCGGGAGATCAGGAACGGGAGGCTGCTCTCCTATGATCAGCCGCAATTCAGGAATCAGGTTGGCAACAAGCTGGCCATTTGCGCCCAGCGCATTTTGAAAGGCTTGGCGCCAGTTCGCGAGTTCGACGTCATTCTTGCTTAGAAGAGACCTCGCGAGGCTCCGAAATGCCTCGACCAGCATCGAATACGGAATATCGCGTTTGTACTGATCGAACTTGCCCGATGCGAACAGTCCGTGCGACGGAACAAGCCGATGATGGAGCTCATTGACCACCGAGGACTTGCCCACGCCGGAATAGCCGGAAACCAGCACCAATTCCGGAGCGCCGCTCTTGAGCATGCGGTCGAACGCGCCCAGCAAGATTTCAATCTCGCGGTCTCTTCCATAGAGCTTTTCGGGGATCAGCAGTCGGTCGGGCGTGTCATATTGCCCGAGGGCAAAGTTTTCGATCCGACGTCCGGTTTCCCATTCATGCAGGCAGCGGCGTAGATCATGCTCAAGGCTCGACGCGCTCTGATAACGTTCCTCTGCGGACTTGGCGAGCAGCTTGAGTACTACGGCCGAGATTGCAGTCGGTACAGTGCTCAGGCGCTCGTTGGGCGGTACGGGCTTTCGCGCGATATGACAATGGACCCACTCCATCGAATGTGCCGCGGTGAACGGCAGCGAGCCAGTCAGCATTTGATAGAGCGTCACACCAAGCGAGTAGAGGTCGCTACGGAAATCGATCGAGCGGTTCATCCAGCCGGTCTGTTCGGGTGCCATGTAAGGGAGCGTGCCCACGATGAACTCGGGCGGCCCGGGCGTGCGTCGCTCCCGGACCAGGCGCGAAGCGATACCGAAGCCGGTGAACCGGATCCGTTCGTCGTCGCAGTTTACCAGTATATGCGCCGGTTTAACGTCCTTGTGAACGAGGCCGCGCTGATGCACTTGGTTCAAGGCTCTCGCGATCTCGATTGCTAGTCGCAAAAAGGGCTCGATGTCCATGGGCGCACCAAGCAACTGCTCGAGTGGCTGGCCGCCAGGATACTCAAGCAGCAGAACAGGGCGACCACCGTCGTACTCCAGCCCGAGCGGCCGCATTGCCCACGCGCCATCCAGTTGGTCCTTCAGTTCGAACTCGTGAGCGAGCCGATCGAGGATGCCGGACGAAGCGTGCTTCGCCTTGGGAAGTACCGCCAATACAGCTCTGCAGGTGGTATCGGAATCCGGACACAAAGCCCGGCAAAAGATGCGGGCATCGTCCTCCCATAGCACTTGGAACCTGTTGTCCATGCGCGTCGAACCGAAAACGATGGGGTTCAACCGGAAGCCTCCAAGTGACCCAATGCTGGGTGAGGAGGTGCTTTCCTAAGCTCTGAATCTGCCACAAACGGGCAGGTGTGCCCAGCCTAAGCTGCAGCTGCCAAAGCACCGCGAAGAAGCGGCGCGGATCGTCCGCAGACGTTTTCTCGCAATCACTGGTTTATGCCCGTTCAGCGCTATCGGAAAGAGGGCTGGATCGCGCTGTGGCACGTCAGCCGCTGACATCACATCGCTTGTTGCATCTTCAACGCAACGTCGTGCCGAACTTCGCGTCGGTTTGACTGCGCAATGCTGCCAGATCAAAAATAGGCTCTAGTCAGTTGAGATCGCCAGATGGATTTCACGGTGTCCATCTGCGTAAGGGACTTAATGTCCATCTCGGACGGCCAACTTCGTAAGGAGGTGTATCTGAACAGCGGCCTGTCCACGACGAGCGCAACCGAGCACAACGGCTACGACGAGCGCTCGGCGTTTCTGATCAAGGTGGAAGCGGGGCGCTTCAGGTTGACGAAGTAGCCTGGCAATCGGTCGATCGCATCTGGCGTCATCGGGTCGGCTCTGCTCCTTCCGCTTGTGCTCCTCCATCAACATGGCGCCGAATTCTGTCACTTTCGGTGCGCATCTTTTGCGGGAACATGGCGGTTTTCCTCGCTTCGGCAAGATTAATTGCTGCAGAATATGCAACCTCCGCGCGCGAGACCGCACTTTCGGTAGAGCCCCTGTTGTGAGACGCCGTTTCGCGGAGACTGCGGACGCCGTTACGGGGTCGCTGTGTGCTGCACATCAAAAAAGTATCAGTTGCACATTGAAATGGTGGTGGCGTGCCTAGGTACCGGTCGCTACTCTCCCGACGAGAGGAAACGCTGAGCAAATTCAGCCGATAAGGGAACAGGGGCGGATCATTGCAAGCCGCACCGGCCCGAAGGGAGCGGACATGGAACCGGACCTGGAAGTTGTCCAGATACGGCGTGGCGAGTCGTTCAAGGCGTGGTCGCACGGCTACCCATTCCACACGGTCCGCTGGCATTTCCATCCCGAATACGAGCTCCATCAGGTTGTAGCCACCTGCGGTCGCTATTTCGTCGGCGACTTCATTGGCGAGTTCGAGCCGGGCAATCTCGTGCTCACCGGCCCCAATTTGCCGCACAATTGGGTGAGCGATCTGCCGGCGGGGACCACCATTCCGCTGCGGGGACGCGTCCTCCAGTTCAGCGAAGAATTTCTAGGCGACCTGATAAAGGTCATGCCCGAGCTTTCGGGCCTTGCATCGCTGCTGGAATTCTCCCGCCGCGGCGCGCTTTTCACCCGCAGCACGAGCGAAGCGGTCGCCCCACTCATGGAGGAGATCGTGACGGCGAACGGCGTGCGTCGAATCGAGCTGTTCTTGATGGTCTTGGGGACACTCAGTCGCTCGCGAAATGCGCGTCCGCTCTCCAGTCCGAAATATCTGCCCGACCCGTCTGGCTATATGTCTGCGGGCATGAATAAGGCACTCGCCTTCATCCGAAAAAACCTGACGCAGCCTTTCGGTGAAGCCGAGCTTGCGGCCATCGCCGGCCAATCGCAGAGCGCGTTCTCGCGCTCCTTCCGCCGGCACACGGGCATGTCGCTGGTGCAATACGTCAAGCGCCTGCGCATCAATCTCGCCTGCCAGATCCTGATGAGCGACGAGCAGGCGTCCATCACCGACATCTGCTTCGAGGTCGGCTTCAACAATCTCTCCAATTTCAACCGGCAGTTCTTGGCCGAGAAAGGCATGCCGCCTTCGCGCTTCAGGCGATTGCTCGCGCAGAACATCAATACGGCACGCGCGGCCTAGCCGGCGAAAAGCAAAGGAGGAGACCACCACGGGAAGAATGACGCGGGCATGCCGATGGCAGCCCGCGACAGGAATCGCTTGTCCAGGAATTCCGCGCGGGCTTCGGAGCACCGGCACTCATCGCCGCCGGGGACGGGAGCCGCGAAGGCCCATCTTCAAGGATCAACCACAGCACTCTAGTTCTGGAAAGGAAAGTCCGAATGAAAAGGTTCTCTCCGAAACATACGGGCACACTGGCCCTGGCCCTGTCCCTGCTCGGCACAACGGCCATGTTCTCGCAGGCCGCAGAGGTGAAGGACGCGACCGTTGCCTTCCTGATGCCGGATCAGGCGTCCACCCGCTACGAACAACATGACTATCCGGGCTTCGCTGCGGAGATGAAGAAGCTCTGCGCAAGTTGCAAGGTGATCTACCAGAACGCCAGCGCAGATGCGGCACGGCAGCAACAGCAATTCAACTCGGTGATCTCGCAGGGCGCCAAGGTCATTGTGCTCGACCCTGTCGACTCGACCGCTGCGGCCTCCCTGGTCAAGATGGCACAGTCGCAGGGCATCAAGGTCATTGCCTATGACCGGCCGGTCCCCGACGCCAAGGTCGATTTCTACGTCTCCTTCGACAACGAAGCCATCGGCAAGGCCATCTCCGACTCGCTCATCAAGCATCTGAAGGCCGCCAACGTCACGGCGAAGGAAGGTGAGGGCGTGCTTGAGATCAATGGATCGCCGACCGATGCCGCTGCGGGGCTCATCAAGAAGGGCATCCACGCGGGCCTTGATAAGAGCGGCTATCCGATTCTCGCCGAATACGACACGCCGGACTGGGCGCCGCCGAAGGCGCAGCAGTGGGCGAGCGGCCAGGTCACCCGCTTCGGCAAGAAGATCCTCGGCGTCGTGGCCGCCAATGATGGCACGGGCGGTGGTGCAATTGCCGCTTTCAAGGCCGCAGGCGTCGATCCGGTGCCGCCGGTGACAGGCAACGATGCGACGATTGCCGCGCTCCAGCTCGTCATCGCCGGTGATCAGTACAACACGATCTCCAAGCCCAGCGAGATCGTGGCCGCTGCGGCCGCCCAGGCGGCGGTGAAGTTCCTCTCCGGCGAGACGCCCAAGGCGGAAACTACGCTCTTCAACGCGCCATCGAACCTGTTCGTGCCGGCGGTCGTCACTCAGGAGAACCTGAAGGCGGAGATCATCGACAAGAAGATCCAGACGGCCGATCAGCTCTGCACGGGCCGATATGCCGCCGGCTGCAAGAAGCTTGGCATCACGCAGTAACTGCGTCCGTCCCGGCCGCTCGCGGCGGCCGGGACGAACGACGAGAGGGCGGACTGGGACATGACCATGATCTCGGATGTCGATCACCCGGAAGGCGGACCGCGCAAACCGGTCTTGAGTCTTCGCGGAATTTCCAAGCATTTCGGCGCCGTGTCCGCCCTGACCAACGTCGATCTCGACGTGCATGCCGGCGAGGTCGTAGCGCTCGTAGGCGACAACGGTGCCGGAAAATCCACGCTGGTGAAGATCCTTGCCGGCGTGCACCAGCCCAGCTCTGGAACGATTGCCTTCGGCGGCGAGCCGGTCGTCCTGTCCGATCCGTCCACTGCGCTCGGCCTCGGCATCGCCACCGTTTTCCAGGATCTGGCGCTCTGCGAAAACCTCGACGTGGTCGCAAATATCTTCCTCGGCCGCGAGCTCAATCCGATGCGGCTCGACGAGGTCTCCATGGAGCTCCGCGCCTGGACGCTCCTCAACGAATTGTCGGCGCGGATCCCGAGCGTGCGTGAGCCGGTTGCGTCGCTCTCCGGCGGACAGCGCCAGACCGTGGCGATCGCGCGTTCGCTGCTCACTGAACCGAAGCTCATCCTGCTCGACGAGCCCACTGCCGCGCTCGGCGTCGCCCAAACCGCCGAGGTGCTCGACCTCGTCGAGCGCGTTCGCGCCCGCGGCCTCGGCGTCATCATGATCAGCCACAACATGGAGGACGTCCGCGCGGTCGCCGACCGGATTGTGGTGTTGCGCCTCGGCCGCAACAATGGCGAATTCGAGCCCGACGCTTCGAACCAGGATCTCGTCACCGCGATTACCGGTGCGGACGAGAACTCGGTCTCGCGCCGCGCCAGCCGGCGCCGCGCCCATCAGTCGCCGGAGCTTGGGCGATGACCGACGACACGCAACAGGTTTCGACCGCGCGCCTGCTCGACCGCAGTGATGAGCGGGTCAGGCACGCGGACACATTTGGGAACATGTTCAGCGCGTTTGTGGATCGCGTGCGGTCGGGCGACCTCGGTTCGCTGCCGGTGGTCGTCGGGCTCATTGTCATCTGCACGGCGTTCGAGAGTCTCAACCCTGTTTTCCTGGCGCCGAACAACCTGGTCAATTTGCTGTTCGATTGCTCGACGGTGGGGGTGATCTCGCTGGGCATCGTCTGTATCCTGATGGTCGGCGAGATCGACCTCTCGGTCGGTTCGGTGAGCGGGTTCGCTTCGGCGCTCGTCGGCGTGCTTTGGGTCGGTCAGGATTGGCCGGTCGCTGTGGCGATCGTCACGGCGTTGGTGCTGGGCGCTGCCATCGGCGCGCTCTACGCATTTCTGTTCAATCGGCTGGGGATGCCGAGCTTCGTCTCGACCCTCGCCGGCCTGCTGGGGTGGCTGGGCCTGCAGCTGTATCTGCTCGGCTCCTCGGGCTCGATCAACCTTCCGTACGGATCGCCGCTGGTCAATTTCGGGCAGATGCTCGTCATGCCGCCAATCGTGTCCTACGTGCTGGCGGCGGTTGCGAGCCTTGTGATGTTCGTGACCAGCTATCGCACAGCGTTGCGCCGGCGGCAGGCGGGGCTATCGGCCAGTTCGCTCGGCCGCATGGTGCTGAAGGCGCTGCTGGTCACCGTCATGCTCGAATTCGTCGTCTATTATCTCAATCTCGGCCGCGGCATTCCGTGGATGTTCGGTCTGTTCGTCGGCCTGTGCGTGGTCATGAACTACGCGTTGACACGGACCAAATGGGGCCGTTCGATGTCTGCCGTCGGCGGCAATCGCGAGGCGGCCCGCCGGGCCGGCATCAATGTTCGCCGGGTCTATCTGACCGCGTTCGTGCTGTGCTCCACGCTGGCGGCGGCCGGCGGCATTCTTGCCGCGGCGCGGCTGGCATCTTCCAGCCAGCAGGCCGGGACCGGGGATGTAAATCTCAACGCGATCGCCGCCGCGGTCATCGGCGGCACGAGCCTGTTCGGCGGTCGCGGGAGCGCCTATTCCGCACTGCTCGGCGTCATCGTCATCCAGTCCATCGCGAGCGGCCTGACGCTGCTCGATCTCTCCTCGTCGCTACGGTACATGATTACGGGCGCGGTCCTTGCCATTGCGGTCATCGTCGATTCGCTGGCACGACGCTCACGCCTCTCCCATGGCCGAGCTTGAATAACCCGCACAAGAAAAGGACAAGCCTTGGCCCAGGAACTTGCAGGAAAAGTTGCCGCGATCACCGGCGCCGCATCGGGCATCGGTCTCGAATGCGCCAGAGCTTTGATCGGCGCGGGCGCGCGGGTGGTGCTGATCGATCGGGCGGAGGAGGCGCTGAGCAAAGCCTGCGTCGAGCTGGGCGATCAGGCGATTCCGTTACGCATCGATCTCACCGATCCCGAGAGCATGCAAACCATGATGCCGCTGCTGCTGGAGAAGGCGGGCCAGCTGGACATCTTCCATGCGAATGCAGGCGCCTATGTCGGCGGCGAGGTGCTGGGCGGCGATCCCGACGCCTGGGATCGCATGCTCAATTTGAACATCAATGCGCTGTTCCGGTCGATTCATGCGGTGCTGCCGCACATGGCCGAGCGCAAAAGCGGCGACATCATCGTCACCAGTTCGATCGCAGGTCTCGTCCCCGTCGTCTGGGAGCCGATCTATACCGCCTCCAAGCACGCGGTGCAGGCGTTCGTGCATACGCTGCGGCGCCAGGTCGCCAAGCATGGATTGCGCGTCGGTGCCGTTGCACCTGGTCCAGTCGTGACCGCTCTCATCAAGGACTGGCCCAAGGAGAAGATCGAGGAAGAAATGGCGGCAGGTGGCTTGATGCAGCCGGTGGAGGTCGCAGAGGCGGTGCTTTTCATGTTGACGCGTCCGAGGAACGTCACCATCCGCGATCTCGTCATTCTGCCGCAGAGCAACGATCTGTAGCATTCTCCGATTGGCGATCCAGATGACCAAACAATCCGATGACCGCCATTTTCTTGGCATCGATGTCGGCACCGGCAGCGCGCGGGCCGGCGTGTTCGGTCGCTCCGGCAAGCTCGTTGCGAGTGACAGCGCTCCCATCGCACTTTGGCGGGAGGCCGGCGACGTCGTCGAGCACTCGAGCGAGGACATCTGGCGTGCCGTATGCCGCAGCGTGCGCGGCGCGGTGGCGCAGGCCGGTGTCGCGCCGAACAGCGTCGCCGGCATCGGCTTTGATGCGACCTGCTCGCTGGTGGTGCTGGGCGAGGGGGGCGCGCCGCTGCCCGTCGGGCCGTCCGGCGATCCCGCCCGCAACGTCATCGTCTGGATGGATCACCGCGCCGCCGATCAGGCGCGCCGGATCAACCAGACGGGCGAGACTGTTCTCGACTATGTCGGCGGAACGATCTCACCCGAGATGGAGACGCCGAAACTGTTGTGGCTCGCCGAAAACATGCCCGACACGTTTTCCCGTGCGTGGCAGTTCATGGACTTGACCGATTTTCTTACCTGGCGTGCGACGGGGAGCCTGTCTCGCTCCATCTGTACCGTGACCTGCAAGTGGACCTATCTGGGTCATGAAAACCGCTGGGATGATCAATTCTTCCGCAGGGTCGGCCTCGGCGTGCTGGCGGACGAGCAATTCCGCAGGATCGGCACCGAGATCGTGCCCGGCGGAACGAGGCTGGCGGCGGGCCTGACGGCGGAGGCTGCGGCCAATCTCGGACTCGCGACGGGTACGCCGGTCGCTGCCGGCCTCATCGATGCACATGCCGGCGGTGTTGGTACGGTGGGCGCGCGTGGCACGGCGGGCACAGTGCTGACGCGCATGGCCTATGTGTTCGGAACGTCCGCCTGTACCATGACGACCACGCCGGATCCGTCCTTCGTCCCCGGCGTGTGGGGACCCTATTTCTCCGCCATGGTGCCCGGGCTTTGGCTCAATGAAGGCGGGCAGTCGGCCGCCGGCGCTGCCATCGAGCATCTGTTGCAGATGCATCCGCATTCCGCGCAAGCGACGCAGGCTGCACGCCAGAAGCAGCAAACGCTTGCCGATTGGCTCGCTTCGGAAACCGAATCCCGCGGCGGTGACGGAATGATTCCGCAATTGGTCGGCGAGGTTCATGTCGTTCCCGAATTCCTCGGCAATCGCGCGCCGTTCGCAGACCCTGACGCGCGTGCGCTGATTGCCGGGCTCGATATGTGCTCGGATCTGGAGAGCCTGCTGGCGCTTTATCTTGCCGGGCTGTGTGGTCTCGGTTGCGGGGCCAGGCAGATCGTTCGCGCCCAGCAGGACAGGGGCATCGCGGTCGATACGATCGTGGTCAGCGGTGGCGCCGCAAAGAGCCGCCTTGTGCGGCAAGTCCTCGCCGATATGACGGGTTTGACGGTGGCTGCGTCGGCATCCCCGGAGGCCGTCCTGCTCGGCTCCGCGATGCTTGGATCAGTTGCATCGGGCGACTATGCCAATCTCGGCGAGGCGATGCAGGCGATGTCGGTTCTGGGGGACATCCATCAACCCCAGGCCGCTCTGGCGGATTGGGCCGATCGGCGCTTTGGAGCCTTCGAAGCGCTGCAGAAGGTCGGCCGGGCAATTCGAAGCGCTTCGTAGCCCCTTTGCCGACCGGATCCGGCGTCCCCAGGCACGGCTTGCTCCCGACGCCGGCACTGCCCGAAGGAGAGGGCGTTCGACCCTCTTTCATCATCCCGACACATATGTCATGATAAAAATACAAATGTATATTCCGGGTCTTTTTGCCCGGCGAGGGAGGGCTGCCCATGGGTAGGAAAGTCGCATTCATTGCGGCCTTGTTCGGCGCGTTGGCATTGGTTGGTCCGGCGCAGGCGCGGGTCGAAGTCCAGTGGTGGCACGCCATGAGTGGCGTCCTCGGCGACCGGCTCAATGAGCTGGTCGAGAAGTTCAACACGTCGCAGGACAAGTACACGGTCGTCGCGGTCGCCAAGGGAAACTATGACGAGGTGACCAACGGGGTGATCGCCGCCTATCGCGCCAAGCGGCCGCCGGAGATGGTGCAGATCGCCGAGCGCGGTTACATGACGATGCTGCTTTCAGGGGCCATTGTCCCCGTGCAGGATTTGGTGGAGCAGAAGGGTTACAAGATCGACTTCTCGGACTTCATCAAACCCGTCGCAAGCTTCTGGAGCTACAAGGGCCGGATGTCGGCGATGCCGTTCAACTCGTCGACGCCGATCTTCTGGTACAACAAGGATCACTTCCAGAAGGCCGGCTTCGACAAGCCGGCCGACACCTGGCAGGAGCTGGAGAAGCAGCTCTACACCATCAAGTCCAAGGGGATCAGCGAGTGCGGCACGGTGCTGCCCGGCGATTTCTACTGGAGCCTGCTCGAGAACTACAGCGCCATCAACAACCAGCCCTACGGTACGCTCGCGAACGGCTTCGACGGGCTCGGCACCGAATTCGTCTACAACAAGACGAAGGTGGTCTCGCAAGTCGCGCGGCTCAAGAAATGGCTCGATGACGGCGTGATGCAGATCGCGGGCCAGGGCTTCAGTCCCGAACAATTGTTCACGTCGGGCCGGTGCTCGACCTTCGTCAATTCGACCGCATCGCACGGCAACATCGAGCGCAATGCGACCATCAACTGGAGTGCCACCTTCCTGCCGCACGAGAGCGACATCAATCCGCCTCTCAACAGCACCATCGGGGGCGGGGCCATCTGGGTCATGAAGGGCCACACGCCGGAGCGATACGAGGCCGTCGCGGCCTTTCTGGATTTCGTCGCGCAGCCGGAAACCCAGGTCTGGTGGCATGGCGCAACCGGCTATGTTCCCGCCACCAATCGCGCCTATGCGGTCGCGCGGGAGCGGGGCTACTACAAGGATCATCCGACCAGGGAGATCGCGGTGCTGCAGCTTTCGCGCGGCACGCCGAACGAGAACTCGCGCGGCTTTCGCTTCGGCAACTTCGTGCAGACGATGCTGGCCCAGCGCCAGGAGGTCGAGGCGGTGTTCGCCGGTCAGAAGCAGCCGCAGCAGGCCATGGATGACGCAGTCAAGCGGGGTAACGAGATCCTGCGGCAGTTCGAAAAGCTGAATGCCGGGAAGACTCCGGAAACCGAGCGTCCATGACGTTGCGCCTGTCCATCCCGTGGCGCGAGGCACGCGCACCCGTGCTTCAGGGAAGGCACGGGGGCGGTGGGTCCAAGGCCGTGCCGGCGGCTGCCGCCGGCAGATCGCGTCCGTCGGGGAGAACGCGGCCGCGTGAGGAGGCCGGACTGAAGCGGGCCAATTTCGGCGACGGTCCCGGCCTGCCGACTTTGCTGTTGCTGCCGCAATTTCTGATCCTGCTGTTCTTCTTCTTCATTCCGTCGCTGCGGGCCCTGATGCAGTCCGTTCTGCTCAGCGATCCGTTCGGGACCAACGTTCAGTTCGTGTGGCTCGACAATTTCAAGACGCTGCTTGCGAGCAGCGACTACCGCCAGTCGATCGCGGTGACGTTCTGGTTTACGGTGGCGCAGAACGTGCTCACATTAGGCAGCGCGCTCGTGCTGGCCTTTGCCACCGACAGGATCGTACGCGGCCGTTCGGCCTATCGCACGATCATCCTGTTGCCCTATGCCATAGCGCCCGCGATCGCCGGCATCCTGTGGGCCTTCTTATTCAATCCCGCCGTCGGCCCGCTCGCGCAGGTGCTGCACGGGCTCGGTATTGCATGGGACCCCAACCTCAATCCGACCGATGCGCTGATCCTGGTGACGCTGGCCGCGTCATGGAAGCACATCTGCTACGACTATATCTTTCTGGTCGTGGGGTTGCTCGCGGTGCCCGTGTCGCTGATGGAGGCTGCCGCCGTGGATGGCGCGGGACCGATCCGCCGCTTCGTCTCGATCGCGCTGCCGATGCTCGGGCCCACCATCTTCTTCCTCACGGTGATGAACTTCATCTATGGCTTCTTCGAAACCTTCGCCATCATCGATGCCGTGACCAAGGGCGGCCCGGCCGGTGCAACCAACATTCTGGTCTACAAGGTCTTCGTCGACGGCTTCGTCAATCTCGATCTCGGCTCTTCGGCTGCACAGTCGGTTCTCCTGATGAGCTTTGCGCTGATCTGCACGCTGCTGCAATTCCGCTACTTCGACCGCAAGGTCAATTACGGGGTCTAGCCGCATGGTGGAACGCTCACCGATCCTTAACATGCTCTGCCACGCGATCCTGATCGCCGGCGCGCTGATGGTCTGCGTACCGCTGTATTTCGCATTCGTGGCCGGCTCGCTCACGGTGGCCGAGGTGCAGAAGGTGCCGCTGCCATGGCTGCCGGGAAGCCAGTTTTTCGACAATCTGCAGCTGGCCTGGAGCAAGGGCAATTTCAGCCGCACCTTCGCGAATTCGATTATCGTGGCGCTCGGCATCACGGCCGGCAAGATCGCGGTATCGCTGCTCTCGGCCTTCGCCATCACCTACTTCCGATTCCGCTATCGAATGCTCGCATTCTGGCTGATCTTCACGTCGCTGATGCTGCCGATCGAGGTCCGGATCGTGCCGACCTTCGAAGCCGTGGCAAATGCGGCGCTGCCGCTGCAATGGCTCTTGGATACGCTGCATGTCGCCGATCTCTGGCGCTGGATCAGCGGGCACGAGGTCGCGATCGCGCTCGAATGGAACATGGTCAACACCTATCCGGGGCTGATCCTTCCGCTGATTGCCTCAGCCACTGCCACGTTCCTTTTTCGCCAATTCTTCCTGACGATCCCGGAGGAGCTGTGCGAGGCAGCGAGGCTGGATGGCGCCTCGCCGCTGCACTTCTTCTGGAGCATCCTGCTGCCGCTGTCCGTTCCGAACATGGTGGCGCTCGCCATCATCCTGTTCCTGTTCGGCTGGAATCAATATCTCTGGCCCTTGCTGTTCACGACTGACAAGGACATGGCAACGGCGGTCATTGCGTTGAAGGGCCTGATTCCCCGCTCCGACAGCGAGCCGGCCTGGAACATCGCCATGAGTGGTGCGCTCCTCACGATGTTGCCGCCGGTGTTGGTCGTCCTGCTGTTGCAACGCTGGTTCATCAAGGGTCTTGTCGACAGCAGCAAATAGGGAGTGATCATGGTTTTCATCGCCGGGCATCGCGGCGGACGCAATCTTTGGCCGGAGAACAGCCTGACAGGCTTCCGCAACGTGTGCAGGGAAGGGGTCGACGCGGTCGAGTTTGACGTCCATCAGAGCACGGACGGCGGGCTTGTCGTGATCCATGATCCGCTGCTCGACCGCACCACATTCGAGAGCGGGCCGGTGGGCGAGCGCAGCTTGCGGCAACTGACGGCAACGCGTCTTCGTGATGCCGGCGATGAGCGCATTCCGACCTTGGACGAGGTGCTCGACGTGTTCGGCGAAACCGCGCTCGAGCTCCACATCGAGATCAAGACGGATGCGCTTGGCAATTCCTATTCGGGCCTCGAGGGGCGGCTGATCAGCGAGATCAAGCGTCGGGGCCTGGAACGGCGTGCAATCATCACCTGCTTCGTGCCCGGCGTGATCGAGACCGTGCTCCGGCTGTGGCCGGAGGCGCGGATACTCGTTTCGCTTGACCGTCGTTCGGCAGAGATGATGGGCGGAATTGAGCCCGCGTTGACTCAATTGGCTGCCATTCCCGGCTGCATCGTCGCGGTCGAAAAATCGCTCCTGGGGCTCGCGTTGCCGCTCGCCCTCAAGATGCTCGGATCCGAGCGTCTCGGTGCATGGGTGACCAACGAGCCGGAGGATATCGCTTACTGGCTTGCCCAATCGGTCCGGCAGATCACGACCGATCGGCCGGATCTCGCCGTGAGCATTCGCCGCAGGCTCGAAACGATGCCGGCGCGCCCATGATTCCCCGCCGCCGCTTTCTCGTGGGATCGCTGGCGAGCGCCGCCTTGGCTGGGCCCGCCGGGTTCGTGCGGGGAGCGCCGGTTTCGTTTAGCGCAGATCCTTTCACGCTCGGTGTTGCGTCCGGATGCCCGCGGGAGGATCGCGTCATCCTGTGGACGCGCCTTGCGCCGCAGCCGCTCGACGGCGGCGGCATGCGGGACGCGCCAGTGGACGTCGAATGGCAGGTTGCTGACGACGAGGCCTTCTCGCGCATTGCCTCCCACGGCGTCGTGCGGACGACCGCGGAGCTCGCGCATTCCGTGCACGCCGAGGCGACGGGGCTGCGGCCGGACCGCGTCTACTGGTACCGCTTCCGTGCCGGCCCGGCGCTCAGTCCGGTGGGACGCACCCGAACCGCGCCCGCCGGGGCGGCGCGGCCTTTACGTTTTGCTTTCGCATCCTGCCAGCAATACGAGCAAGGCTATTTTACCGCCTACCGCGACATGGCCGCGCGTGATCTCGACCTGGTCGTGCATCTCGGCGACTATATCTACGAGAAATCCTGGGGATCGCGCCACGTCCGCCAGCATGGCGTTGGAATTCCGACGACGCTCGAGGAATTCCGCAACCGCTACGCGCTCTACAAGAGCGATCCCGACCTGCGAGCGGCGCACGCTGCCTTTCCCTGGCTCTCGGTCTGGGACGACCACGAGGTGATGGACGATTATGCCAATGATCGCTCCTACACCGTGCGCGATGCCGCTCAGTTCCTGAAGATCCGTGCGGCAGCTTATCAGGCCTATTACGAGCACATGCCGCTGCCACCCACGGCGCGCCCGCGCGGCGCCGACGCCACGATCTATGAACACTATCGCTTCGGCGAGACGCTAGACGTGCTGCTGCTCGACGACCGGCAATATCGCTCGGCATCGGCCTGCGTTGGAAGCGGGCGTCCAACCTGGGTGGCTGACTGTGTGAGCCGGACGGATGAAGCGCGGACGATGCTCGGCGAACAACAGGAACAGTGGCTCGATGCCCGCCTGAGCGACTGTCGCGGCCGTTGGACAATCGTCGCGCAGCAGACATTGATGGCGCAGGACAGGCGGGAAGGGGATGACGGCGCGCGCTTCTGGATGGACGGCTGGGACGGTTATCCCAATGCCCGCCGCCGGCTGATTGATTCGCTTGTCGCGCAACGCCGGCGCAATCCGATCGTGATCGGCGGCGACCGCCACGCCTTCTTTACCGCCGATCTGAAGCATGATTTCGCCCGGCCGGAAGGACCGACCATTGCGACCGAGTTCGTCGGCACGTCGATCACCTCAGACGGTCCGAGCGAAGCCAGCGTGCGCAAGGCGCTGGCGGAGAATCCGCATCTGGTCTATGCGCGTGGTGACAAGCGCGGCTATGCGACCGTGGAGCTCGACGTCCGGCATTGCACTGTGGGATTCGAGGCGCTCGACGATGTCAAGGATGCCGCGAGCGCGGTGCGCCGGCTGACGAGCTTTGTGGTCGAGGATGGCGTGCCGGGCGCGAAGGCCGCATGACGAAATCCGCATCGCAGAAATTTGACGACCAACGAAAGATCGCCTCAAATGCTCCGACGTCTGACTGTGCCTTGGGGCCGCTGCGGGGGGCTGCGCCGTGACTGATCAAACCATCCTGCGGGTCGCGTGGCTCTACTACATGGAGAACCTGACCCAGGCCGAGATCGGCGAGCGGCTGGGGCTGACGCGCGCCCGCGTCAATCGCATGCTGTCGGATGCCCGGCAGACCGGTATCGTCAACATCCGCCTCAACTCGGCCTTTGCGAGCTGCACGGAGCTGGAGCACCGCTTGCGCCGGGAATGCAGTCTCGAGGACGCGGTCGTCATCCCGAGCCCGGAGAATCCCGAGCAGGTCGGCAGCCTGATCGGGATGGCGGCGGGCGCGTATTTATCGAAATTCCTCGAACAGAAGCGGCCGCGCATCATCGGTATCGGATGGGGCGCGACCTTGCGTGAGACCATCCGTTACGTCACGCCGGCGGACTATCCCGAACTGTCCATCGTCTCCATGATGGGGGGGCTGTCGCGCGGACTCGAGCTCAACACCTTCGAGATTGCGGGTGAGCTCGCGCACCGGCTGCACGCCCAGTGCAGCTATCTGGCCGCCCCGATCTTTGTCAGCAGCCGGCGCTCGCGCGACACCTTCCTGGCCCAGGAGGTCTATCAGGAGGTGCTGAACAGCGTTGAGAAGATCGATCTAGCGCTGTTGAGCATGGGAGATCTGACGCCGCGCTCGCTGCTGATGCGGCATGGGCTGCCGCCGGACGTTCGTGCCGAGCACCTGCGGGCGGCAGGCGCCGTCGGCGACGTCCTGGCGCAATTTCTCGACAAGACCGGCCGGCCCATAGATCACGGCATCAACAGCCGCGCCATTGCGCTGCCGCTGGAGAAGCTGACGCGCGTGCCGACGTCGATGCTGATCGCCGGGGGGCTCAACAAGGCGCCGATCATCGCCGCGGTGCTGCGCGGCCGGATCGGCAAGGTGCTGGTGACGGACGAGAACACCGCCGTCGCCGCGCTGAAACTGATCGACAAGCAAAAATAGCCGCGTTCTCGCAACGGAGAGGGGCTCTCGCGCCTTCGGCACCGAGGGCGCGATAGCCCACGCGCGTGCCGAAAGGCGTGCAAAAGCATTTGTCACCTCAAGGTTACATATGTAATATAGGAGAGACAACTGCTCAGAAGGATGGCGTCGACATGCGCGCTGCGGTGCTCCAGGACATTCGTGACATCCGCGTCCTCGATATCCCCGAGCCGAAACCGCTCGCGGAGGACGAACTCATCATCCGCGTCAAGGCCGTCGGCGTTTGCGGCAGCGATTTGCATTCCTATCTCGAGGGCGGAACAACTGGCCCGACCCAAGTCAGGCCGTTCGTCCTGGGCCACGAGTTCTCGGGTGTCCTCACGCCGGACTCGGCGCGAAAAGCGGGGTTCTCGGCCGACGCGTTGGTGGCGGTCGATCCTTCCATTCCCTGCGGCCGTTGCGAATGGTGTCACCGCGGTCACACCAATCTCTGCCCCAACGTGAAATTCCTGGGCTACGCGCCTCACAACGGCGCCATGGCCGAATTCGTCTGCGTGCCCCGATCCGCCGTTCATCTGGTGCCTGACAGCATCGACCCGGCCGGCGCGGCGATCCTGGAGACGCTTGGCGTCGCGATCCATGCGATGGATCTGGCGCGCCCGCGGCTTCTGGAAAGCGTGGCGGTGCTGGGCTGCGGGCCGGTGGGATTGCTGCTCGTGCAACTGGCGCGGCTTGCAGGTAGCGGAAAGATCATCGCGATCGACCCTGTCGAGCAGCGTACTGCACTGGCCTGCGACCTCGGGGCGGACGTGGCATGCCGCAGCTACGCCGAGGTCGGGGACGCCACCGAAGGTCGCGGCGTCGATCTGGTGATCGAGGCAACCGACTCATCGCACGGCTTCGAGCATGCGGCGCGCTGCGCCCGCATCGGTGGCCGGGTCGTCCTCGTCGGCATCCCGGAGAATAATCAGTACATCCTTAGCGGCGCGGAGTCGCGTCGAAAGGGCCTGTCGATCAAGTTTTCACGGCGCATGCCGGAAGTTTATCCGCGCGCCATCGCGCTTGCGCAAGGCGGGCAGGTCAAGCTGGCGCCGCTGGCCACGCATCGTTTCTCGCTCGACCAGACGCCTGCCGCGTTCGAGCAGCAGGTCGCGCGGCGCGACGGCATCATCAAGGCGATCATCTGCCCGTAGATTGAGCGCTATCTCGCAAGTGCTCGGCAGGACTGGTGCCAATGGCGAAATCGTCGAAGCTGGTCGTCGCAAGAAAGGGACGCGTCCTGATGGTCAGACGCAGGCGCGACGGGCTCTGGATGTTTCCCGGCGGCCGAAGGCGAGCAGGCGAGAGCGACAGGAGATGCCTTCGTCGCGAGATCAAGGAGGAGCTTCCCAAGCTGAAGCTCGGGCCGTTGAAACTATGGAAGGAAGTGAAAGCGAGAAAGAGCCGAACCGGCCGGCGGATGAGTGATGCGATCTTTCTGGCCAAGAAGGTGTCGGGACGCCTGAAGGTCGGCGACAAGAAGGAGATCGATCGAGCGGTTTGGCGCAAGCCGCGCGGCGCCAGACTGACCCCGACCTCGCGCTACATCCGCGATAAGCTGTTTCCGAGATAAAACTCCGTCATCGCAGCGCCTGGCGCAGGAGAGCCAGCAGTTCCTCGTGGATCAATCCGTTGGAGGCGATCTTGTCGAGATCGTCGTTGCGGCACGGACGCCCCGTCAATGTCGTGACCTTCCCGCCGCCGGCCCACACCATCGGCAAGGCGGCAGCGTGCGAAACGATATCGGCTTTCAACGAGACAAAGCCGTCTAGGCGACCCGAGGCCACCATCGTCGTTTCGAAGGCGCCCGAGACGACGATACGCACGCCGCGCGCCACTTTGCCGAGCAGTTCGATCACACGCGTCGTCCGCTGGACTTCGTCGGGCGAGAAATGCGAGGTCAGAATCACCGAGACGACCGCATCCGACAGCGAACGCGTCGTGGAGACGCGGGCGGGCACGTCATCGATCGTTGCGCCTTCCCCCGCGAGATAGCGCGCAGTCAGTCCGATCTTGGGAGCGTTGATCAGGCCAAGTTTCGTCTCACCGCCGACTTCGTAGGCGACCGTCACGGAAAACCAGGGCAGCCCCCGCGCGTAGTTGATCGTGCCGTCGAGCGGATCGATGATCCAGCGCGCAGCGTCGCGCCCTTGGCTCGCGCCGCTCTCCTCGGCCAGGATGCCGGCATCCGGCGTCAGCGCCTTCAAGCCCGCGACGACGATCGCCTCGGAGGCAAGATCCGCCTCGGTGACGATATCGAGCCCGTCCTTGCGCTCTGTGCGTAGCGGCGTGGATTGCATCGCGACCAGCCTGGCCGCCGCCTCAGCAACGATGGCCTCTGCGCGCCCTAGCAGCGTCGCAAGGCTCTTGCACTCCTCGATTCCCGGATCGTCCTGATCGGGCGCGATGTCGAACGGACGACCATAGTCTCCGATCGGGACGAGATGGCTGCTGATGCCCATGTCCGGCCGCCAACAGTGCAAGGCAAATCCCGGCGGCTCCTTGATGAAGCGGTTACCATGACCGGGCCGCAGGTCGAGCGCGACCTGGTGCGCCGTGCTTGGCGCCACATAGCCCACGGTCCCCGCGTAGCGCACCGTGATCGAGCGGTGATAGTGACCGCACAGCACGCGTTCGATATCCGGATGGTCCTTGATGATTGCGTCGAGCGCTGTAGCGTCGCTGATACCCAGCTCGTCCATTCCGTCGGCTCCGACGAGGAACGGCGGATGATGAATGATAACGGCTGTGGGCTTGCCGCCTCCAGCCGCGAGCACTTCGCGTAGCCACTGCTGCCGTGCCGCGCAGAAAGTCCCGTGGGTCTGTCCGACCTCGACGCTGTCGAGGAAAATCAGCCGGACCGGGAAATCGTCCACGACAAAGTTGATGAAGCCGTCGGACGGAAGATAGCGGTAGCGTGGTCGCAGCGACCGTCTGAACTGCTCGCGCCGGTCATGGTTGCCGGGAATAACGAATACCGGCATCGGTAGTCTGGCCAGGCCAGCGGCGACAGTCTCGTATTCCTCCTCGAGCCCGCAATCCGTCAGATCTCCGCTGACCACGACGCAGTCGGGTTGCGGATCGAGGTTCAGCACGGCGTCGATCGCGTCGTGAAACATCGCGTTGGAATCGATGTCGCCGGAAGCTTTCTTGCCATGCGGACGTGCGTGGAAATCGCTCAGCTGGGCAATGATGAACACGGGAGTCCTGTTCCGGGGAGAAGGGCCTTTTCGAGCGCTTGGCCACCTGCTGTGGCCGGCTGTCCGTTGCTTACGAACTCTTCATCAAGGCGTTGCTTTCCTTGACCATGCGATCGAGCCCGGCCTCGGCGGTCGTCTCGCCGCGCATGACGGCATGGATGATCTCGCGCTGCGTGCGCCAGATCTTCACGGACTGTCCGCCCGGATAGCCCTGCCATGGCTTCGCGCGCTCGATCTGCTGCGACACGGTGCGGAAGTTCGGGTTCTTGTCGTAAAACGGAGCCAGGAAGTCGGGCCCCGAGGCGCGCAAATTGGTCGGCATGTAGCCCGTGGTCTCAACCACGATCTTCTGCGCTTCCGGTCCGCTCACGAATTTCAGGAACTCCCAGGCGGCCCGCTGCTTCGCCGGATCTTTCGCCGTGATGATGGCCGCGTTGCCGCCGGTGGGCAGCCCACCTTTCTGCTTGTCGTCGATCGGGAAGGTGCAGGTGCGCAAGGTGAACTTGTCGCCGATCAGGTCCGTGACCTGGCGCAACCGGGCCGGCGTGTCGGCGAAAATGCCGATTTTCCCGGCGATGAACTGCTGGCGTGAGGAGTCCCAATCGATCAGCGGCATCTTGGCATCGGCCACGAACCGCCGGCAATGGGCCAGGGCCTTCAGCCCGGCCTCGTTGCCGAAACCGGCAGTGGTTTCGGATGCGTCGAGCATCTGACCACCACCTTGCAGGATCAGGGAACGGAACAGCCAGTCGTCGGGCCAGTCATGGATGTTATAGGCTAAGCCGGCGACATCGGATCCCTTGCTCTTGATGTTGACGGCGAGGGCGACCATGTCCGTCCAGTTGTCGGGCATCTTGTCCGGATCGCCGCCCGCTTCCTTCACGAGCTGCGTGTTGAAATAGATGACCGGCAGCGACGCATTGAATGCGAGGCCGTAGATCTTGCCGTCGACCGCTCCGAGGGCCAGGATTCCGTCGGAATAGTTGGCCTTGCGCCAGGCGGCGTCCTCCTTCTGCAGCAGCGAGGCGACCTCGGTGATCTGGTTGCGTTTCACCAGGGTGCGCACGAGCTCGGCGAGCAGGTGATAACCCGAATAGTAGACGTCGGGCAGCTGGTTGGTGACGGCCTGCCGCAGCATGGTCTGATGACCTTCGTCATAGCTCGCCGCCGGCGCCCGGAACTGGATCTTGATGCCCGACTGCCGCTTCATGAACTCCTGCGCGATCGGCTCATGGAATTTCGCGAAGGCAGGAAAGGCATAAAGTGCATCCAGCGTCACGTCCTGCGCGTGAGCCAATCGCGTCAAGAACGGGCTTGAAAGCGCGGTCGTCCCGACGGCCGCGGCGCTCTTCAGGAGGTCTCGGCGATGCAGCATGACGGTGTCTCCCTGGCGGTTGTTGAAGTCATTTGATTCCGGTCATCGTGATGCCGGCAATGAAATGCCGCCGCGCGATCAGGAATGCGATCACCAGCGGCGCCGTGATGATGGTAGCGCCGGCGGCGAGCGCCCCGTAATTCGAGCCCAACTCGGAATCGGCGAAATACATCATGCCGAGCGGCGGCGTTGCGAGCTTAGTGTCGGAGACGACGATGAGCGGCCAATACAGGTCGTTCCAGTGCGCCACGACAGAGAAGATCGAAAACGCCGCGATCGCCGGCCATGCGCTCGGCACGACGATGCGCCACACGATTTCGAACTCACCGACACCGTCGAGCCGCGCGGCCTGGATGATCTCATCCGGATAGGACTTGAAGAACTGGCGGAACAGGAAAATCGCGAACACCGACAGGAAGAAGGGCATCATCATCGAGAGGTAGGTGTTGAGGATGCCGAGCTCGGCGAACGCGATGTAGAGCGGGAGCGAGGGCGCCTGGACCGGAATGCAGAGTCCGAGCAGGACCAGCGAAAACAGGATCGGCCGTCCCGGAAACTTCAGCTTGGCGAGCGCATAGGCGCAGGGAATTGCGACCAGCAGCTGGACGACGAGGATTCCGCCGCAGACGACGAGACCGTTGAGCAGAAAACGCAGGAGAGGCGCGGTGCTCAGGGCAGATTCGAAGTTCTGCCATCCATAGAACTGGCGCGGCCAGAGCCGGAACGTCGCCTCGAAGATCTCACCCGGCGGCTTGATCGCGCTCGTCAGCATGAAGACGAACGGCAGCAGCATGAAGACGGCGCCGCCGATCAGCACCCCGTGGACGAGCGCAAGCGACACGAGGCGCCGCATGCGGATCGCCACGGGTGTCGGCGGGCGAGTGATTGTGGCCGAGTTGCGCATCAATAGTGCACCCGTCGATCGAGGATGAAGGTTTGCAGCACCGAGAACACCAGCGTGAACGCCAGGAAGACGAGTGTGAGCGTCGCCGCGTAGCTCATGTGAAAGTACTGAAATCCCTCCAGATAGATGGCATACAGCAGCACCTCGGATGCGCCTCCGGGGCCACCCCGCGTCATCACCGCAACCGTGTCGAAGATCTTGAACGCGGTGATGAAGGTCGTCACGGTCACGAACATCGTCGTCGGACCAAGCATCGGCCACGTCACTTTCAGGAAGCGGTCAATGGGATGGCTCGCGCCATCAATATCAACGGCCTCGTAGAGATCGCGGGGGATCGCCGAAAGGCCGGCAAGGAACAGCACCATGTTGAAGCCGACGAGCTGCCAGATGCCGATCGCGGCGAGCGTCGGGATCACGAGGCGCGGCTCGCTCAGGAAAGCCGTCTCGGCAAAACCCAGCCCCTTGAGAGCCTGATTGATGAGCCCCAGGGTCGGGTGCAGCAGGAACTGCCACATCGTGGCCATTGCGATGAGCGTCGAGGTGACGGGAAGGAAATAGATCACTTCATAGAGGCTGCGCGTGCGCTTGCGCTGGTGGATCAGGATTGCGACCAGCAGCGAGATCAGGACGCCGCCGGGCACGACAATCGCCACGTAGAGCAGGGTATTGGCAACCGAGCGTCGAATCACGGGATCCTGCAGCGCCGCGCCGAAATTCTTGAAGCCGACGAACGAGAAGTCGAGCGCACCCAGCTCGTAGTTGGTGAAACTCAGGAAGGTGAGAGCAGCCAGCGGCGCCAGATTCGTCAGGACCAGCAGGATGAAGGCCGGCGCGGCAAAGCCCAAGCCCGCGAACCGCTCGACCCATCGCTGGCGGCCGGCTGGCGGCGCCGCGTCGAGCGGAGTGACTTGAGCAGCGACCGTGGTCATCGGGCCTCGCTCGCGCGGCGCACATCGCGGCCGGCTGCATTGCGGCTTTCCACCTCGATGCGGCGGCCGTTGTTGTCGAAGACGTGGCAATCCCGTGGCTCGAAGGCGAGCGGGACTTCGCCCTCGGGGATGGGGATGCTGTTGTCGACCCGGCAGAGCACCGCCACTTCCGGGGAGGCCACGAGATCGAAGTGAAGGATGCTTTCCGAGCCGAGATTTTCGCGGCGCCGGAACCTGCACGTGACGGCGCACGGTCCGCCTCCGATCCGCATCGCTTCCGGACGCACGCCGACCGTCAGTTCCGGCGTCGGCGCGTTGCGAACATCGATCGGCAGCGTCCGGCCGAGCAGCTCGACGTGACCGCTGGGCCCCACATGGGCCGGAAATAGATTGATCGCCGGACTGCCAATGAACTGCGCGACCGCGGTCGTGGCGGGCCGTTCATAGACCTCGGCGGGGGTGCCGAGCTGGAGTATGTTGCCGTGATCCATCACGGCAAGGCGATCGGACATCGTCATCGCCTCGATCTGGTCGTGTGTCACGTAGATCATCGTGGCGCCGAGACGCGCGTGCAGCTCGGTCAGCTCGCCACGCATGTGCACACGCAGCTTGGCGTCGAGGTTCGACAATGGCTCGTCCATCAGGAAAGCCTGCGGATGACGCACCATTGCGCGGCCGAGCGCGACGCGCTGCCGTTGCCCGCCCGAAAGCTGTCCGGGGCGGCGGTGAAAGAAGGATTCGATGCGAAGCTGCTCCGCGATGGCCCGCACCTCACGCGCGATCTCGTCCGTGATGCGCCTGCGGCGAGGCGACAGATGACGCATCAAGGGCAGGCGCTCGAACAGGTTGAGGCGCGTCATGGTGAGGGGCAGCGCGATGTTGTCGAACACCGACATGTGGGGATAGAGCGCGTAATTCTGGAACACCATGGCGATTCTGCGCTCGTGAGGCCGCATATGGTCGACCGAAGTCCCGCCGATCGACACCGAGCCGCGGTCCTGAGATTCGAGGCCGGCGATGATGCGCAGGAGCGTCGACTTGCCGCAGCCGGAGGGGCCGACCAGCGTCAGAAACTCGCCGTCCGCAATATCGAGGTCGATGTCGTTGAGGACGGATGTGTCGCCGAAAGCCTTATGGATGCCGCGCAATGTGAGGCCTGCCATCGCAGCTCACGCCTCAGCTTCGCGCGGCGGATAAACTTCGTGCACGACGTCGTCGATCCAGTAATCGGTAAGGCCGGGCACCGGACGAATGCTCACGTCGATGTTCTCGCCGTCGATGTCGTAGACCACCGCCCCAAGCCGTGCAGCGCCGCCCATCGGCGGCGCCAGTTTCTCACCGACCAGAAAGCCGGCCGCCGGCCCCCAAATGTAGTGCGTGCCGTTCAGCCGGATTTCGTGCCACCGATGCAGATGTCCACTGGCCACGATCTCCACCCGGTAGCGTTGCAGCAGCTCGAGAAGGGCGCGGCGCGGCTCCGGCTTGACCGACCAGTAACCGGTGTCGGCCTCGGTCGGTGACTCGATGAACAGCGGCCGGTGCGTGAACCAGGCAAGGCGACGCCCCGCAGCGTTGGCCATCGCGGCCTCGAGCCATTCGGTCTGCCGCGCCTCTTCGGGGCCGCCGCCGAAGATCATCGAATTGAGGCCGATCAGGCGCCAACCGTCCACATCGCGTAGCCAGCGGTCGTCACCGAAGTGGCGGCGAAAGCGATCGAGCCGCTCGCCATTTACCGGCTGATGCGGATTGCCGACCTCGCCGACGTCATGATTTCCCGGAACCGCCACGACAGGGACGCCGAGCGAGGCCAGTTGGGTCGCGCAATATGCTGCGTCGGTTTCCTGATCGGCTGCATCGACCGTCACATCGCCGGTATGTATGACGAGATCTGGCTTATGCTGCGCGATCCAACGCGCAAGGGGCGCCCAGTTTGCCTCGAAGTGCTGCTTGCTGGGGCTGAGATGCGTATCGGAAATCTGAACAACTCGGACCATGACGCCTCTGCTATGGGTCGCGTGTCACGCCGCGCGTCGACCGCGCAGCGGTCTCTCGCTCGATTCGAATGCGCTGCCCCGCGCCGCGCGGAGTGGGGCGGTCATTGTAGTCGTGAGATCTGAAGCTTCCGGCGCTCTCCCTGGCTGACGATGCCGCTTAAGCGGCTTGTGTCATTTCAATCAACTATACATATGAACTGTCATTGTGACAAATGTAATTCACGACAAGACAAGCAAGATCATGCGCGGATGTGAGCAACCGGGTGTGTGTCGTCTGACCAGGGCGGGAAATTTCGGTCTGCGCGGTCGCGATTGAATGAGCTCAGCGTCTGCGCAACCTGGATTCACATTGCCGATTGAACATGATCGAAGCCGATATCTCCCAGCTGAGTGCTCGAGCCTTTGATGCATGTCCTGTAAGTGGCGTGCGCCCTCTCGCTGAGGGTTTGCGTGACGCGTGCGCCGGGATTCCGAAGACGCGATTTCCGCTTCCGATTCAAGGTTGCGGAAGCCTTGTCACACCAGATTTCTCAATCGGTCCAATCACATCAAGGGCCGGGCAGAGGCGAATATCTCAGTAAATGAACGGGTTAGGTCGGAAGTTTTCCAAAGCCCCCATGATGGATTGGGAGTTTAGGTCTTTCAATCACTTAGATGGCAGCGTGTGCACTACGTGTGCACCGGGAGGTCAAGAAAGTTGAGCAGGCCCTTCGAAATGGGACAGGACCGAGCCAGCACTGCCCGGTAACAGGGGCAACCCATTGGTGCTGCAAGAATGACGACCGCTGCGACTGCGTTGTGGCGCCAAGAACCGAGTTCTGGCGGCGACTCGAATTTGATGGGCGCTCGTTGTGGCGCCAGGTGGCAGCTCTACGGCGCAGGTGGTGCCGGTGCTTAGATATGAATCGCATGCCCCAGCGACTTCAGCGCAGCTTCGTGAAAGGCTTCGCTTTGGGTTGGATGCGCATGGATGGTCATGGCGATATCCTCCAGCCGCGCGCCCATCTCCAGCGCAAGAGTGAAGGCTGCCGAAAGCTCGGCGATGCCGGCGCCGACGCCCTGGATACCCAACAGGAGGTGATTGTCGGCTCGCACGACCGTCCGGATGAAGCCGTCTTCCCGATCCAGCGTCAATGCGCGGCCGTTGGCCTTGAACGGGAAGAGCTCCGTCTTGACGTCGAATCCCCTGCTGCTCGCCTCGTTGGGTGACAGGCCGACCGTCACGAGCTCGGGGTCGGTGAAGCAGATCGCCGGGATCGAAACCCGGTCCCAGGCGCGACGGCGGCCGGCAACGATTTCGGCCACCATCTCGCCTTGCGCCATGGCGCGATGCGCCAGCATCGGCTCTCCCGTGACGTCTCCGATCGCAGAGATGCCGTGCATCGAGGTGCGACATCGGTCGTCAATTCGAATGAAAGGTCCGTCCATATCGAGATCGAGCTGCTCGAGGCCGAAGCCGCTTGTCAGGGGGCTGCGGCCGACCGTGACAAGGATCTTGTCGGCTGCGAGAGCAATCTGCTCACCATCGGCGGTCTCGACCGCCAGCGCCGTTCCGTCGGTGGCGAGTGCTTTCACCTTTGCGTCCGTCAAAACCGTGACCCCGAGCGCGGTCAGGCGCCTTGCGACGGGCTCGCTCAAGTCGCGATCATATTGCGGGAGAACGCGTGGCGCGGCCTCCACGACCGTGACGGTCGCGCCGATTTTCGCGAATGCAGTACCGAGCTCGAGCCCAATGTACCCGCCGCCGACCACGACGAGCCTCTTAGGGATTTCGGTGAGCGCCAAAGCCTCGGTCGAGGAGATCACGCGGCCACCGAAGGGAAGAAACGGCAGGGCGACCGGCTCGGAGCCTGTCGCAATCACCACCGTTTCGGCATGGATCACCTGCCGGCCGGATTGCGTTTCGACCTCGACGGTCTTACCGTCGCGGAAGCGAGCATAGCCGGCCACGAGCCTGACACCGGCCCTTCTCAAGAGACCAGCCACACCGCCGTTCAGACGTCGGACGATATTGTCCTTCCAGGCGATGGTCTTGGCGAAGTCGAGAGACGGCTTCGCCGTGGTGATGCCCAGTGCGCTCTCGCCCGCCGAGGCGCGCGCAATGGTTTCATACTCACCGGCCGCATGGATCAAGGCCTTGGAAGGAATGCAGCCGACATTGAGGCAGGTTCCACCCGGCTTCTCGGCCTCGACGATGATCGTATCGATGCCGAGCTGGCCGGCACGGATCGCGCAGGTGTAGCCGCCGGGGCCCGCGCCGATGACAAGGAGCTTGCAGGTGATCTCGGTCATCATCCTACCCGTCAATGAAGATCATGGCGGGTGTCTCCAACTGGGTCTTGATCCGCTGCACGAACTGGGCTGCATCGAAACCATCGATGACCCGGTGGTCGAAGCTGGACGACAGGTTCATCATCTGACGCGGCACGAAGGCGGCGCCATCCCAATGCGGACGGATCGCGATACGGTTGACGCCGACGATCGCGACCTCGGGATGATTGATGATGGGCGTCGTCGCGAGCCCGCCCAGCGCGCCGAGCGATGTGATGGTGATGGTCGAGCCGGTGAGCTCGTCACGGGTGGCGGTGCCGTTCCGAGCCGCTTCCGCGAGCCGTGCCACCTCGGCGGCGCAACTCCAGAGGTCGCGCGCTTCCGCATGCCGGACGACGGGGACCACGAGGCCGGCCGGCGTTTGCGTGGCGATCCCGATATGAACGCCTGCGTGCTGGTGAACGATCCCGGCCTCGTCGTCGAAATGGGCATTGAGATGCTGCTGCTCGGCGATCGCGCGCACCATGGCGCGCATCAGGAACGGCAACATTGTCAGTTTGGGTCTACCCGGCTGCTTCTGGCTGTTGAGCTTCGCGCGCAAATCCTCGAGCGCGGTGACATCGACCTCTTCGACATAAGTGATGTGCGGAATGCGCGAGCTCGCAACGGACATCTTCTCGGCGATCTTGCGTCGCAAGCCGACGATCTTGATGTCAGTGACCGCGGTTTGCGTTGGATACGGCGTCGCCGTCGTTCCGGTGCGGCCGCGCGCGAGATGGGCGTCGAGATCATCATGGGTGATCCGCCCGGCGGGACCCGTTCCCCGGATCTGACGCAAGTCGACGCCTGCCTCCCGCGCGCGGAGCCGAACCGCGGGGGCGGCGAGAGGCCGATCGCCTGCGTGGTGGGGTGGCGCCGCAGAGGGCTGCGACTTCAGCATGTTGGGCGGCTCGCGCGCCATGCGCGGGGCGCTTGCGGCAACGTCAGGCTTTTTGGCCAAAGTGCTTGCCGTGGACGATGCTGACTTCACTGTCTCCGCCGCTGGCGCGCTTTTGCCGTCCACCTCCAGCCGAACAAAGTCCGAGCCGATGGCGAGAACGTCGCCCACACTGCCGGCGAGCCAGATGACCTGTCCGTCCGTCGGCGAGGGAATCTCCACCGTCGCCTTGTCGGTCATGACGGCACCGAGCACGGCGTCTTCGCGCACGACATCGCCGACCTTCACGTGCCATTCCACGAGCTCGGCCTCCGCAATGCCTTCGCCGACGTCGGGCAGCCTGACCACGCGCTCGGCCATCTCAAGCCTCCAGCGTTTCGATCAATGCGCGGCCGACACGCGCAGGGCCCGGAAAATAGTCCCATTCCTGCGCATGCGGGTAGGGCGTGTCCCATCCGGCGACACGCACGATCGGGGCTTCCAGATGATAGAAGCATCGTGTCTGGACCAATGCGCAGAGCTCAGCACCGAAGCCAGAGGTCAGCGTCGCCTCGTGCACGATGACGCAGCGTCCGGTCTTCTTGACCGAGGCTTCGATGGTGTCGAGATCGAGAGGCAGCAGCGAGCGAAGATCGATGATCTCGGCATCAATGCCGGATTCGGTCGCGGCGGTCTCGGCGACGTGCACCATCGTGCCGTAGGCGAGGATGGTGACGGCCTCACCCGGCCTGCGGATCGCGGCGCTGCCGAGCGGAATTGCAAAATGTCCGTCGTCGACTTCGCCGAGATCATGCTTCGACCACGGCGTTACCGGCCGGTCGTGATGACCGTCGAATGGACCGTTATAGAGCCGCTTCGGTTCGAGAAAGATCACGGGATCGGGGTCCTCGATCGCAGAGATCAACAGGCCCTTGGCGTCCCGTGGGTTCGACGGCACGACGGTCTTGATGCCGCAGACATGCGTGAACAGAGCTTCCGGGCTCTGGCTGTGTGTCTGGCCGCCAAAAATGCCGCCGCCGGTCGGCATGCGCACCACGAGCGGGCAGGTGAATTGACCGTTGGAGCGATAGCGCAACCGCGCGGCCTCGGAGACGATCTGGTCGTAAGCCGGATACATGTAGTCGGCGAACTGTATTTCGACACAGGGTTTCAGGCCGTAAGCCGCCATGCCCACTGCGATGCCGACGATACCGAGCTCGCTGATCGGGGTATCGAAGCAACGGCTCGTTCCGTATTTCGCTTGCAGGCCCTGGCTGGCGCGAAACACGCCGCCGAAATAGCCGACGTCCTCGCCGAACACGACGACGTCGCCATCGCGCGACATCATCACATCCATGGCCTCGCGAATCGCCTCGATCATGGTTTTGCGCGGCATCGCTCAGACTCCCGCTTCCTGGCGCTGGCGGCGCAGATGTGGCGGCATATCCGCGAATACGCCCTCAAACATGTCACGCGCCGAGGCATGCTGAGGTGAATGCAGCGTGCCGTAGCCCTCGGCCTCCTTCTGCGCCGCGATCACGGTGTCCATGATCTCCGCCTCGGCCTGCTTGTGTCGTTCCTCCGACCAGGCGCCGCGCACGATCAAATGATTCTTCAGCCTGATCACGGGATCTCCGAGCGGCCACGCTTCGGACTCCGTCTTCGGCCGATAGCCCGCGGGATCGTCCGAGGTGGAGTGCGCGCCGACGCGGTAGGTCACGTGCTCGATCAGGGTCGGGCCAAGATTGCGGCGTGCACGCTCGCACGCCCATTTCGCAACCGCGTGGACGGCGAGGTAGTCGTTGCCGTCGACGCGTAGAGCCGGAATGCCGAAGCCGAGGCCGCGCGCCGCGAACGTGCCGGAGCCACCTCGCGCGATGCCCTGGAAGGTCGAGATGGCCCATTGATTGTTGACGATGTTGAGTACGACCGGCGCGCGATAGGTCGAAGCGAACACGAGGGCCGCGTGGAAGTCGGATTCGGCCGTTGCGCCATCGCCGATCCAGGCGACCGCGATCTTCGTGTCGTTCTTGATTGCCGAGGCCATCGCCCAGCCGACCGCCTGAATGTATTGGGTGGCAAGATTTCCCGAGATCGTGAAGAAGCCGTGCTCCCTTGAGGAATACATCACGGGCAGCTGGCGCCCCTTCAGGGGGTCGTGTGTGTTGGAATAGATCTGGCAGGCCATCTCGACCACGGAGTAGCCGCCGGCGATCAAAAGCCCGGCCTGGCGATAGGTCGGAAAATTCATGTCCCCCGGATTGAGCGCTTTGCGGAAGGCGCAGCTCACGGCCTCTTCACCCATGTGCTGCATATAGAACGAGGTCTTGCCCTGACGCTGCGCCATCTGCATGCGCGCATCGAACGCACGCAGCGTCATCATGTGACGCAGGCCCTCGAGCAGTTCGTTGTCGGAGAGCGCACCTGCCCAGGAACCGACGGCCTCGCCGTCGCGATTGAGCACGCGGATAACCGAGAAGGCGAGATCACGAATCGTCTCGGCATCCACGTCGACGTCGGGACGATTGACCTGGCCTGCGCGCGGAATGCGGATGTTGGAGAAATCCGGCGTACCACCCGGGCGCACCGCCGGCTCCGGCACGTGCAGCCTCAGTGGCGGATGCTCGGCGGATGGAGCCGCCCCGTCTTGCGGGATCATGTCACGGATGAGTTTGGGGTCGGACATTGGCTTTCACCTCTCACCTCGATTGCATCGACGCAGAATAACGCACCAACGCGGCGAACGAGCCGGTCGATGACGTCGCGGTCATTGATGTCTAGGGAAGCCGAGATGCGGCAGGCATCCGCATCCGCCCGCGCACTGAGAGCAGCAAGCGGCAGCCCTGCGACACGGGTCTGGTCGAGCAGGCGGCCGAGTGCGGCGTGCATATTGCTGGTCTGCAGTTCGAGAACAAACACCGCATGCGTCTCATTATGTTAAGTATATTGTACTGGCAAAAGCCAGGATTGTTGTTCCTTTGATCTGGGTGTAGTCTCAAAATGCGATAAAAATTTTCCAGGTACGAATAGCAAAGCGAGAATAGGATTCTTGGTATGGCATCGGTCGGACGTGCCAGAGGGCCTGTCAAAGCTCCGCGCAAGGATGCACTTCGGCTCGACGAGATCGATCGCAAGATCCTGCGTGCCTTGCAGCAGGATGCGCGCCTGACGACGGCGCAACTTGCCGACAGAATCGGGCTCTCCACCACGCCATGCTGGAACAGGCTGAAGCGTTTGGAGACCCAGGGCTATATCGATGGCTACGTCGCGCTGCTCAATCAGGACAAGCTTGGCCTCCCCGAAACGGTCATCATAGAGCTGACGCTCGACCGCCACGACGAGGAGATGCTCGAGCGCTTTGGCCAATTGCTTACGAATTTGCCGGAGGTGATCGAGGCCTATCTCACCACCGGCGACTACGATTACATCGTGAAGGTCGCGGTCGAAAGCACCGCCGGCTATGAGCGCTTTCTGCGCGAAAAGCTCTATCGCATTCCGGGCATCCGCCACAGCCGGTCATCGTTTGCGCTGCGCTGCCTGAAGAAGCTGACTTCGGTCCAGGTCTAGTAAAGGATCAGGGTACTCCGTCGCGCCTTATCGCTTCTGACGCTGAGTCCCCCATAACCCAAGTTGGGATATGGGCCTCGCATTTGCCGGGGCGATGCTGGAAAGGCTTACCGCCCCAGCTCGGCGAACTCGTGCTTGCTCTCGTGGCCCCCGGCGAAGACCAGGATGCCGGCGATCAAGGGCAGGATCGCGAGCACGAGCAGCCCTGTCGAGGTTTGCCCTGTCGCTTCCTTGACCCAGCCGATCAGATAAGGGCCGCCAAAGCCGGCGAGATTGCCGATCGAGTTGATCAGCGCGATCGCGCCGGCCGATCCAATCACGGCGGCATAGGCGGCCTTCGCCTCCACTGAGTATAACGCGCTCCCAATGGACACTTGGTCGATGCGTGCGGTCTAATGTCTGCGCTCGATCAACGCGATCGAGTCGCCCTCTCATCCCTCGCGCGCGCCAGTGCAGGAACAAATCGAAGCAACCTGAATGATTGATCCAACGTGATCATGCCGTTCACACTCTATTGAGCCGCTTCCTCAACTACGTCGAGATTGTCACAGCGACGATCTCCTATCGATGAGCTTGATCGACACCGATCTCCTGCCGCGCGCTATGAGGGCCTGATGCATGCAAAGTCTTTGGAGAGGGTAGAGCCATTGCGCTGCGGGCAGCTTCGCCCGGCGCGCTGTTTGCGTTACGTGTGCGGTGAGAGGTCAAAAAACAGGTTCAAACGTGTGCAGTTTCGACTAATTTGGAGCGCACCTGTTTCGGATTCATCCGATGAATACATAAGGTAAGCCATTGGAATCGCAGCATTATATGTTTTCCGTCGCCCCCATGATGGATTGGAGCGAGAGTTTAAGGTTTTCAATCGCTTAGAAGGCGCCGTGTGCACGACGTGTGCACCGGGAGACCAAGAAAAATCTCACCACAGCCAACGTGCGCAGGCTTTTGGCACATGTGCAGGATCTGAACTTCCGAGGGTAGGGTGCGGGCGAGTGCTTTCGACGCGGAATGGTCGAACGTCGTGAGTTTGACTCACATCTCTCCGCCAATTGCGCGATTGCGCACGCCAAACTACGATTTCGTGCGCTTGGGTCCGCTTCGCGAGCGACTCGCCCCTCCGCTAGCCGCGCTAGCCACGGCCGTCTCTGTAGGGTCGCGATCGGCCGTTGGTACCAGTCCCCACGGAGCTTCGCTTCATAGCTTCAGCTCAACGCGTGACCGGCTAGCCCGTACACCCACGGCTCATTTTCCTTTCGGTTCAGGAATCGCCGGCCCTTAGACATCGTCGTGACGGTGTCGGTCATTCCGAGGCGGCTCTGTTGAAGGAAGTCGGCAAACAGACCCGTCTGCTCCCGCGTATCGACGCGGACGAATTGTCCCGCGAGATTCCTAAGATGCACAGCGGTGAGATGGATCGCGTCACAATCATTGCTGGCAACGATCGGGCCGATCACATGACCGCGGCCGAATTCGCGCTTCATGGAATAACCGACGGTCTCTCCGCCGCGGCGCAGGACGGAGATTGACGCACCTTCAGAAAGCAACGCGAGCAGCTTCTGCCGGTTAGTTCCGAACGCGCGTTCATCCAGTGCCGCGATCTCTCCGATGTCCGCCGTGGACAGCGAGCTCAACTCACCGGCCAGACCCGGCACCGGCGGGGGTGGTAAGACGATCTCTCCTTGCCACAGATGCACGGTGGCTTCCTTCGTGAACCCCAGCGACAGATACAGATGATAGGCGGCATGGGTTGAATTGAGGGTCAAATTCCGGTCGCCACACCGCTCGAAAACCTGCTCCATGAGCCAGCGGCCAGTACCTTGTGCCTGGGTTCGGGGTGATGTGATCACCAGGCCAATCGTCGCGAATTCCTGGCTATAAGGGAACCACATCGCGCTGCCGAAAACGCGGCCTATGCCGTCAACGGCGACGATGCCGTGGCCGGCGCGGCGCAGGAAATCCCAGTCCTTGGGGCGATGCGGCCAGCCGACACCGATCGAAAGCGCGTGGAGCAGCTTCACATCAACGTCGTTGATGTCCTTGGCCACCAGTTCAAAGGACTTCACGCGTACCGTTCGTCCCATTCCGCTCATCCATTCCTTTGCGGGCTCAAAGGGCGCGGCCTATCCCCCGCCGGCCTTCTGTTGGGTGCCGCACAAGCCCTCTTTTGCAGCAGCATAGCGCGGAAGGCCAGCAGGTTTCGCCTGTTTGGCGGGCGGTACTCGGAATGTTTCGCCGCCAGTGGAGCTCGATTCAGCAGGGAAAGCTACTGGTTGCGGCCTATCGATATCCGGCAACAGCAGGCAGGGTGACCCCAGTGAACGTTGAAGGCTTCGTAGGGCTCGCCGCCTTTCCAGCCCTCGGTGGCCGGCCAGTCCGGTCTCAACGCGCCGCATCCCGGGCGAGGACCTGAGAGGACCACGTCGATGGCGTTCCTTTTCAATTCCGATGCTGCTCGGGCGGCTATATTCCGGCAGGCCTTTGCGCGCGAGCTCCCTGATCTCGAATTCTATCATTCCAGCGAATGCTTCGAGCCGGAAAAGGTACGGTACCTGATAACCTGGAACGCGCCCGACGATCTCTCGCGTTTTCGAAATCTGGAAATGCTCTTTTCCACCGGTGCGGGGGTCGATCAATTCAAGCCGGAGACCCTACCTGGCCACGTCAAGCTCGTGCGCATGATCGAGGATGGCATCATACGCATGATGCAGGAGTACGTCGTGCTTGGTGTGCTGACACTCCATCGCGAGATGCTTGCCTATCGGGAGCAGCAGGGAAGAGGCCTATGGCAGGCTCTTGCAACGCCCCAGGCGGCCGATCGGCGCGTCGGCTTTCTGGGCTTCGGCATGTTGGCGCAAGCTGCGATTGATCGCCTCAAGCCGTTTGGATTTCCCCTTGCCGCGTGGAGCCGCAGCAACAAGACGATCGAGGGCGTCACCTGCTTCCACGGCGATGGTCAGCTTGGCAGCTTCCTGAAAGGAACGGACATTCTCGTCTGTCTTCTGCCCCTGACGGAGCAAACGAGCGGCATCCTGAACGCACAGCTGTTCTCTCTCCTGCCGGCGGGAGCAAGGCTGCTGCATGTCGGCCGCGGTCCGCAGCTTGACAAGGGCGCACTCATCGAAGCGCTCGATAGCGGGCGCCTCGCCGAAGCGATGCTCGACGTGACCGATCCCGAGCCGCTGCCGGGAGCCCATGCGCTCTGGTCGCATCCGAAGGTGATCATCACGCCGCATATCGCGTCCGTGACGCAACCGCATACGGCCGCGCAATCCGTCATAGAGAACATCCGGCGCCACCGCGCCGGACGAAATCCGATCGGCCTCGTCGATCGACTGCTCGGTTACTAACAGGAAAGATGCCATGTCACTTCTGATTGCCATCGACACCAATCCGGATTTTGTACCGAAGAAGGCCGTGCCAGATCCGGAACGGCTCATTTCGGGCAATCCGTCCTTCAAGACCTGGGCGCAGGACGCCTCGAAAGGCGAGAAAGTGCTGACGGGCGTCTGGGAGGCAACCCCCGGCGAGACCCATTCCATCAAGGGCACCACCTTCGAGTTCTGCCATGTCATCTCGGGTCTTATCGAAATCGAGGAAAAGGGTGGCGAGACGAAGACTTTCCGCGCCGGCGACAGCTTTGTGATGAAGCCGGGCTTTGTCGGCGTCTGGCGCACGATCGAGACCGTGCGGAAGATCTACGTCTGTCACTATGACTGAGCACGATGCCTGACGGCGGCCTCACTGAACGACGGCCAGAATAATCGACTTTCGAAATCCCATCTGACCGGATTCAACGCGGTCAGACGCTTCCTTCTCGATGAAAAATGCGGCGCGCGGTGCTGTATGGCTCAGATGAGACGGCTTGTCTCGCCAATCGCATATCCGGCAGTGTTGGCGGTTTGACCCCGAAGAGTAAGGGAACAAATACATGGTTGCATTGAAAGACAAGGATCTGTTTCGCCAGCAGGCACTGATCGGCGGCCACTGGCGCGACGCGAGTGCGAAGGCGACGGTTGATGTCATCGATCCTGCCAGCCAGCAAGTTCTTGGCACCATCCCCGATATGGGGTGCGAGGAGACCAAGGCTACCATCCGCGCTGCGGCCGACGCGTTCAAGCATTGGAAGACCAAGGCCCATGCAGAGCGCGCCGCGCTGCTGGAGCGCTGGTATGAGCTCATGCGACTCCATGAGCAGGATTTGGCTCTTCTGCTCACGCTGGAGCAGGGCAAGCCACTGGCGGAATCGCTCGGCGAAATCCGCTATGGAGCCTCCTTCGTCAAATGGTTTGCGGAAGAGGCGCGCCGGATCAACGGATCGACGATCCCGTCTCCCACGGTCGATCGCCGCATTCTGGTTTTGAAAGAGCCTGTCGGCGTCTGCGGGATCATTACGCCCTGGAATTTCCCCAACGCGATGATTACACGGAAAGTGGCGCCCGCGCTGGCCGCGGGCTGCACCGTCGTCATCAAGCCCTCTGAATTCACGCCGTTTTCGGCCCTCGCGATCGGTGTGCTGGCGGAGCGGGCGGGGATTCCACCTGGCGTGATCAACATCGTGACGGGCATGCCGACGGACATTGGCAAGGAGCTGATGGCCAATGAGTCCGTCCGCAAGATCTCGTTCACGGGATCGACCCGCGTCGGCGCGCTGCTGATGAAAGGCGCCGCCGACAACATCAAGCGGCTCAGTCTCGAGCTCGGCGGCAACGCGCCGTTCATCGTCTTCGACGATGCCGATATCGACCGCGCCGTCGAGGGCGCAATTGCGTCGAAGTTCCGCAACGGCGGACAGACCTGCGTCTGCTGCAATCGCATTCTTGTCCAATCGGGTGTCTACGATGCCTTTGCACAGAAGCTCGCCGGCAAGGTCGCGAAAATGAAGGTCGGTGCCGGTACGGAAGATGGGGTCGCAATCGGGCCGATGATCAATGGCGCAGCGATCGAGAAGATCAAGCGGCACGTCATGGACGCGCTGGATAAAGGCGCAAAGATCATCGCTGAGAGTGAGGCGGTGCCGGAGGGCCGGCAATTTGCTCGGCCTCTCGTGCTCGGTGGCGCGACGACCGAGATGCTCCTGGCTTCGGAGGAGACCTTCGGACCGGTCGCGCCGCTTTTCCGGTTCGAGACGGAGGACGAGGCGATAGCGATCGCAAACGGTACGCCCTTCGGTCTTGCGGCGTATTTCTACACTGAAAACCTGAAGCGTTCCTGGCGTATTGCCGAAGCGCTGGAGTTCGGCATGGTCGGCCTGAACACCGGCCTGATCTCGACGGAGGTCGCGCCTTTCGGCGGTGTCAAACAGTCGGGCCTGGGACGCGAGGGATCTCAGCTCGGGATAGAAGAATATCTCGAGAGCAAGGCCCTTCATGTCGGCGGCCTGGATTGAGCGTCCATCGGATCTGAAACAGGAAAAGGGGGCGGTTGAACCGCCCCCTTTTCTTTGACCAGCGCAGATCTCTATTGCTGAAGTGCCGCGAGCGATCCCGAAAGAACTGCGCTCAGGCGCTTTTACGAAGAGGCTCCAGGCCGACTGCGGCAGCCAAGCCGCCGATGCCAGAGACCTCGGTGTATTCATAGAAGGGGTTCGCCGGCTCGTGACCGCGGTTCACCCATACCTTGCTCTTGATACCCAGATCGTAGGCGGTCATCAGATCGTAGCGGAACGAGGAGGAGACGTGGGTGATATCTTCCGGGCCGCAGCCCAGCTTGTCGAACATGTATTCGAAGCCTTTCATGTGCGGCTTGTAGGCGCCAGTCTCCTCGGCCGTGATGACCATGTGGAAGGGAGCGCCGAGCTTCTCCACGTTGGACATGATGAGGTTCTTCATGGAGTTCGACAAGATGACCAGCGGGATCTCTTTGGCAACCTTGGCCAGACCAGCCGGGACGTCGGCATGTGGACCCCACGTGTGGATCTCTTCATTGATGCGCTGGGCATCCTCCGGCCGAAATACGATACCGTTGCGCTTGCAAGCGCGCTCTACTGAATTATGCACGACCTCGAAGTACGGCTTCCACGCGCCAAGAACTTCGTCCAGGCGATAGGCGGCGAAATCCTTGATGAAATTAGCCATCGTCGTGGCAGAAAGTTGAGAGCCATAGACTCTCCTCGCCGCGCCGGCCATGTCGAAATTGGTCAGCGTGCCGTAACAGTCGAAGGTGATGTATTTGGGTCTGAACGTCGCCATAGCTCCAATCCTTGCGATCTCACGCACCGCTTGCCGGTACGACAAGCATCATAGCGAGCACCCGACAAGATAAAGCACCGATGTCGCGGTGACCGGGAGCAGATTGTGTCGTATCGGATCGGAGCTGTGGCAGAGAGTTGTGCGAAATAGGCGCATCCGACGTGAGCGCCAATGCCTGGCGCAAGCCGATGCCGGCATAAGATGCGGCGCCGATCGTCAATGACAGTCAAAATGCCCTTCGTCCATGTCCAGCCTGGGAGCAACTGCTGTCTTGGTCATCCTACGTTGAGTGCGAAAACATCGGGGTGGCCGCACAAACATTGCGGTTGATCTGGAGGACGACATGTTGAGCAACTCGCTGATTGAACTCGATCGCGCGCATCTGATTCACCCGGTCTCATCCTATCGAAGCCACGAGACGACGGGTGTCCGCTTGCTGAAGTCAGGGAAGGGCGCGACGCTGACCGATGTCTCGGGACGTCAATTGCTGGACGGCTTCGCCGGCCTATGGTGTGTCAATGCCGGCTACGGACAGGACAGCATCGTTGAAGCGGCTTTGAGGCAGCTCCGCGAGCTGCCTTATGCGACGGGTTATTTCGGGTTGGGCTCCGACCCGGCCATCCGATTAGCTGCAAGGCTGGCTGAATTGGCGCCTGGCGATCTGAACCATGTCTATTTCACCTTGGGCGGCTCAGATGCCGTAGACAGCACGATCCGGTTTATCCGGTACTATTATCATGCCAAGGGTACGCCACAGAAGGATCAGTTCATTTCCGTCGAGTCTGGCTACCATGGATCGTCGACGGCTGGGGCGGGCTTGACCGCACTGCCGGCCTTTCATGCGGGCTTCGGCGTGCCATACAATTGGCAGCACAAGATCCCGTCGCACTACGCGTATCGCAATCCTGTCGGCTCCCATCCCCAGGCAATCATTGCGGCGTCGGTCGCGGCCTTGCGAGCCAAGATCGCCGAACTGGGCGCCGAACGCGTCGCCGCCTTCTATGTCGAGCCGATACAGGGGTCAGGAGGCGTCCTCGTTCCGCCGCCGTCCTGGCTGAAGGCGATGCATGCGGTCTGCAAGGAGCACGATATTCTGTTCGTTGCCGATGAGGTCATCACCGGCTTTGGCCGTGTCGGTCCGCTCTTCGCCTGTGAAGAGGATGACGTCGTGCCGGATCTCATGACCACGGCAAAGGGGCTAACCTCTGGCTACGTGCCGATGGGGGCCGTTCTCATGTCCGACGGCGTCTACAACACGATTGCCGATGGCGCCGGCAAGGCGGCCGTCGGCCACGGCTACACCTATTCCGCTCATCCCGTCAGCGCAGCCGTTGGGCTCGCGTGCCTTGATCTCTATGAAAACGGCTTGCTGGAAAACGGCCGGAAGGCCGGGCACCGGCTGATGGAAGGTCTTCGGGCGCTTGCCGATCATCCGCTTGTCGGCGATATCAGGGGGCGCGGCATGCTGGCTGCAATCGAGCTCGTGACTGACAAGGAGCTCAAGACGCCTCTGCCGGCGGAAGCCGACGCGGCGCGCCGCATCTTCGACCGCGCGTGGGACAATGGTCTCGTGATCCGCGCCTTCGCGCAAGGCGTGCTGGGCTACGCGCCGCCGCTGTGCTGCACCGATGACGACATCGACGGCATTATTGAGCGGACAAAGACTACGCTCGACCAGACGCTCGAAGACAAGGACGTCCGCGCGGCGATGAAGGGATGATCACCGCGCTGCCGGTCGGAGATTGTTCTTAGCTATCGAAGATGCTTTCGAGCGGCAGATGGGATTTCACGATCGGGGACTTCAGCACGACGAAACTGAAGTACTTGTCGATGCCGATATCCATCTCGACCAGGCGTTCCATGACAGCCTGATATTCGCTGATTCCCGCGGTGATGAACTTGACGAGATAGTCGTACCCGCCCGAAACCAGATGGCATTCGACGACCGAATCGATCTTTTCGATCGTCGTGAGAAAGCGAGCGAAATCGATCTGCCGATGATTCTTCAGGGTGATTTCAGCGAAGACCGTCAGAGTTTGTCCGAGCTTGGCAACATCGATCTGGGCGGAATAGCCGGTGATGAAGCCCTCCGTCTGGAGCCTCTTGACGCGCATCAGGCACGGGCTCGGCGAAAGATTTATCAGCTCTGCGAGCTCGACGTTGGAAATGCGCCCGTTCTTCTGCAGTTCGCATAAAATCCTGACGTCGATCTTATCGAGCTTCATAGCAATGCCATCGGATGGGGCCGACAACGGCGTCGGGGCTTTGAGTCTTCAGCGTCATATGCAACTTCATAGCATCAACCAGCAGCTTTTCCCAACGAGGCGGAAACTGCAATTCAGAACTCGCTGACCTTCCCCCAGGCGCTCATTTTCAGCCGTTCCGGCCTGTAGGGACGCGGGTCGACGATCGGTGCTCGACCGGTGATGATGTCGGCGATCATGTGCCCGGTGCCGGGCCCAATCCCGAAGCCGTGCCCACTGAACCCCGCCGCAAGGATGAAGCCAGGAATGGATTCAACTTCGCCGATTGCCGGAATGCCGTCCGGTGTGCTGTCGATGTAGCCGGCCCAAACGTTTGAGATGGCGAGGTGCCGCAGCTCGGGGACCAGCTTGCACGCGCGTCGATGCGTCAGCCGAATCTGCCTCATGTCGGGGCGGGGATTGAGCGTTCGGTTCAGCTCCATCGGGGTCACCTCGTCGAGCCTCCATTTCGCCAGGGATTCGTGGCCTTGCCGCATGCCCTCGAAGGCGCCGGGGCTGAGGCTTCGCCAGCGGCGGGCGAACATGGGGAGGAATTCGCGGCCGAACCTGACCTGCTGCGGCGTCGGATCTAGTCGCGCGCGCCCGCTGATGGCCAGCGTGTATCCGCCATTGCCGCGGCGCGTGGCCGACACGAGCCCTGCGTAAAGGGCATTAGGCAGGCCGGCCGCGCCCGGGGCCAGGGCGAGAATCGAAGAGCGCACGGATGCCTGCGGGAAGCGAATTCCGAGCTGGTTGCAGAACGAACATGCCCATGCGCCTCCTGCCATGACCACCGTCTTCGTCCGGATTGTGCCCGCCTCGGTCACCACGCCGTTGACCCGGCCGGCACTGAGCTCGATGCCGCGCGCGGCGCAGAGCTGGTGCACCGTGCCGCCCGCCGCCATGATCGCACGCGCGGCGATGGGGACGGCCTTTGAAGTGTCCGCCGTCCCGTCTGTCGGCGAGAAGACGCACCGCCCTTCCACTTGCGACCCGTCGCCTTGCCCCGACCGCTCGCTTCTTCCGAGCTCAACAGATGCGTCGTGACGCCAACGGTCCTGGCGAAGTCTCGCCACTTGGCCCAGCCTGCCAGCTCATTCTCGTCATTCGACAAATACAATAGGCCGCAGCGGCGAAAGCCCGTGTCTTCACCCGTTTCCTGGGCAACTCGTTCCCAGAGATCGAGGCTCTTGGTCGCAAGCGGCAGCTCGCGTGCGTCGCGGTTCTGTTGGCGGCACCATCCCCAGTTGCGGCTGGACTGCTCGGCGGCGACGCGGCCCTTCTCGAGCAAGGCAACCTTGAGGCCGCGACGCGCGAGATAGTAGCTTGTGAACACGCCTACGACGCCGCCGCCGATGACGACGACGTCCGCCTCACGAGGAAGGGATGGACTGGATTCGATATGCAGGAGCGGCGCGCTCATCCGACAGGGATCTCCGGTGGCCGCCGTAGCGTAACCGAGGAATTGCGGCAGCCCCCGCGGACTTTCGTCGTGAAACCGAATATCCTGCGGTTTACTGCCTTTGGCGCAGGCAAATATTGCGAAAATACCTTGCTTGCGTCGCAGCTTGCAGGCGACGAGACTGATGCACGTGCTCCTGCGATCCGTCGCGCGCCTTCCTGGCAGGGGGCACGGCGGGCGGCGCAGATTGAAATGCCAAATCGGACTTCGTTTTCAGAAGTTCGTGCTGCCCGGATGCCGGCTTTCGGCGACTCCGCGGGGATTGAAATCATCAAGATCGGCACAACGGATCGAAGGATCGAAGTCCATAGAGGCAACCCGCATGAGCCTTGTCGAGGAGCAGATCTTGGCGGAAGCGATCAAGCTATGAGGTCGGCGCCATCCATGCTTCGCTTCGATCGAACTGACCCGTTCGGTCGGCGCCGCGCTCCGAAGAAGAGTTCTTGCCTCTTGCGCGAGGAGGCCTGAATCATGTCGCAGCCTCCAATGGAGGAATGGCACGTTGAGCGTCAAATCGTCGACCTGTCGAAGAAGCGTGGCAAGGCAAAGAACCGAAGGCGCAGCTCGCAGCAGGATGGCCGAACGAAGCTAAAAAGGGAGGATGTTCCGATGGCCTCTGGTGAGCCGGCTGCAGCCCCCGCCGATGTCGCGCTCTCCGTGCGGGAGCTGAGCGTAAGTCTGCCGCAAGGAATGGAGCGGGCCTACGCCATCGAAAACGTCTCCTTTGATCTGAAGCGCGGACAAATTCTCTGCATCATCGGGGAATCTGGATCGGGCAAGTCGGTCACCGCCAATGCGATCATGGGGCTTCTGCCGAAGGTGATCAGGGTCACCTCGGGGGCGATCCACCTGAATGGGACGAACATCGTAGGCCTCGCGCCTGAGAAGCTCCGCAGTCTGCGCGGCCGAGTGGTCTCGATGATCTTTCAAGATCCTCTCTCGGCGCTCAACCCGCTTATGACCGTGGGCGCGCAGATCGAGGAGGTGATGGCCGCGCACGACGTTGGTACGCCGGCCTCGCGTCGCAGCCGGGCCAAAGACTTGTTGATTGAAGTGGGTCTGCCTGATCCGCAGCTCATGTATCACCAGTATCCCTTCCGGCTTTCGGGCGGGCAGCGGCAGCGGGTGATGATCGCCATGGCTCTGGCCCTCGAACCTGCGATCCTGATCGCGGACGAGCCGACCACCGCACTCGACGTGACGACCCAGGCGCAGATCCTGCAATTGATCCGCGACATTCAGCGCCGCAAGGGAATGAGCGTCATGTTCATCACCCATGATTTCGGCGTCGTCGCGGAGATTGCCGACCACGTTGTGGTGATGGAGAAGGGCCATTGCGTGGAGCAGGGCAGTGCCGCGCAGGTGCTGAAGTCGCCCGGTCATCTCTATACGCGCCGCCTGATCGCAGCCGTGCCCCACCTGACCGGCAAGGACCGCGTTCCCTCGGAAGCCGGGGAGCGAGCGTCGATCCTGAAGGTCGAATGCCTGGCAAAGACTTATCGCAGCGGCAGCGCGCTTTTCCGTACGCAGCGCATCGTGCCTGCGGTCAATGGGGTCAGCTTCGACCTCACGTCGGGTCGCACGCTCGGCGTCGTCGGGGAAAGCGGGTCCGGCAAGTCGTCGCTCGGTCGGCTGCTGATCAAGCTCATGGAGTGCGACGGCGGCTCGATTCTGTTCGAAGGCCGCGACATCGCTGGGCTTTCCGAAGCCGAGTTTCGGCCGCTACGGCCGAACATCCAGATGATCTTTCAGGATCCTTTCGCATCGCTCAATCCGCGATCGACGGTCGGGCAAATTCTCACTGTCGGCCCGGTCGCGCATGGCATGCCTTATGACAAAGCTTGCGAGCGCGCGCGGGAGCTTCTGTCCCACGTCGGCCTGGATGCGGGCGCCTTTGAGCGCTATCCGCACGAGTTCTCCGGCGGGCAGCGCCAGCGCGTCGGGATCGCGCGGGCGCTGATGTTCAAACCAAAATTGCTGATCGCCGACGAAGCGGTCTCAGCGCTCGACGTATCGATCCAGGCCCAGATCTTGAAGCTGCTCGACCAGATCCAGCGGGAGACCGGCGTCTCGATGATCTTCATCACGCATGATCTGCGCGTCGCAAGCCAAATCTGCGATGAAATCGCCGTCATGCATCGCGGACAAATCGTGGAACGCGGACCGCCGTCCCAGATATTCCTCGATCCGAAATCCACCTACACGCGAGAACTGGTGGCAGCAATTCCGGGCGAGCAACCCCTGAGCATGCCCGAACATGCAGAGTACGGCGGACAGCACAAGGGAGGAGAGACGTTATGAGAAAGGGTTCTGCAACGACATCGAGCTACTCGCGGCGTGATGCTCTGCGAATGGTGGCGATCGGCGGAGCTGCCGGCCTGATCGCGCCCAACCTATTGGGCAAGCCGGCCCACGCGCGCACTTCTCCGACAAAGCCAACCGGCCGCGTGATCGTCGGGCTTGGACAAGAGCCCACCGTCTTCAATCCGCTGATGGTACACATTGAAGTCGATGATGGCGTGCACTTCTCGGTCTTCGACGCGCTGTTCCGCATCGATCCTCAAGGCGTTATTCAGCCCAACCTGGCCGTGGAAGTGCCGAACCAGAAGAATGGCGGTATTTCGGAAGACGGTCTCAAATGGCGTATTCGTTTGCGTGACGATGTCCGCTGGCACGACGGCAAACCGTTCAGCGCCGAGGACGTGAAGTTTACGCTCGAGCTGATTACGAATCCGAACTTCCGGAGTTGGCGCACGGCCGGCCATGCCCTCGTGCGCGACATCACGGTGGTCTCGCCGACGGAGATTTCGTGGCGAATGGAGGAAGCCTTTGCGCCCTATCTGTCGTTTCTGACCGAAACCTTCATCGTCCCCAAGCACATCCTCGAGAAAGAGGCCAATCCCAACAACGCCGCCTTCAACCAGGCGCCGGTTGGTACCGGCGCCTTCAAGTGGGGCAAGAGGGTTGCCGGTGATCATCTCGAACTCGTTGCGAATACCGAGTACTTCGGTGATGGCCCTCACATCGAGAGGCTGGTCTTCAAATACATTCCCGATCTCACGGTCCTCTACACCCAGTTCAAGAGCGGCGACATTGATCTCGTAGGTCAGCCTTACATCACGCCCGATCATTACGTGGAAGCCAAGACGCTGCCAAACCGTGTGGTGACGCTCGTCCCAAGGACCTCGTTCGAATCCTTCTACCTGAACCTTGAGCGCCCGCAGTTCAAGGAGCTTGCCGTTCGCGAGGCGCTCTACGCGGCGATCGACAAGGAGGCGATCATTCAGGGGCTCTATTACGGGGTACCTACCCCGACAGAGACGTTCATGCCGCGGCAGTCCTTCTTCTTCCACGCCAATCTGCCCCTGCACCAATTTGATGTGAAGCGCGCGGGCAAGATCCTCGATCAGGCCGGCTGGGCAAAGGGCGCGGACGGCATTCGCGCCAAGAACGGCGTTCGCCTGTCCTTTACCAATTCGACCACGTCGGGCGATCCCCTTCGTGAACAGGTGCAGCAGTTCCTGCAGCAGACGTTCGCGCAACTGGGGGTCGAGATGAAGATATCGAACCTGCCCGCCGCCGTGATGTGGGGCGATTTCTGGGTGCAATCGCAGTTCGATTCCGTGATCGTAGGCAGCTCGTATCTGATTGGCGCCGATCCGGACGTCACCAATCGCCTCCACTCGCGCTCGATCGCAGCGAAGGGCGGCCGCGGCTCGAACAATGCCCAATACGCAAATCCGGAGGTCGATGCCCTCCTCGACAAAGGCGCACGCACCTTCGATCCCGAAACGCGGCGCGCGATCTACTCTCGCGTACAGGAACTCGTGCGCCGCGATCTGCCTTTCCTACCGCTGTATCAGAGCAACTCGGTCGAAGGTCTCAAGAAGGGGATCAATGGATTCGTGCCGAATGGCAACACGCGCACGGAGTCCTGGAACGCGCTCGCCTGGTATTGGGCGAGCTGATGTCTCGCCGGACGGACCGCGTCGGACGGTGTTGTCACGCTAATGGAGGACTCGAATGTCCGCCTTCCTGCTGAATCGTCTCTTGCAGAGCATCGTGCTGCTGGTGATCGTCTCGATCATCGGCTTCACGGTTCTCAACCTCATGCCGGGTGGTCCTCTGGCGCAGTTCGGGCTCGATCCGGGGATGACCCAGAAGGATGTGGAGCGGCTCGCAGCGCAGCTCGGGTTGAACCGGCCGCTATGGATGCAGTATCTCGATTGGGCCTGGCGGCTGCTCCAGGGGGATTGGGGACACTCGTTCCGCGATGGCTCTTCGGTGCTGACGGTGATTGGTCGACACTTGCTGGCGACGCTACTGCTTATGGGTACGTCCACCGCATTTGCGATCGGGGTCGGTGCCTGGATCGGAATCCGCGGCGCCACCCACCGCTATTCGCTGTTCGACTACTGCGCGACTGTCGGCGCCATGGTGGCGCTGTCCGTTCCGACGTTCTGGTTCGGCCTGATCGGCATCTACATCTTCACCCTGAAGCTGGGTTGGGTGCCCGCAGGCAACATGTACACAATTGGCGACGGCTCGGTACTGGACTATCTGCATCACCTGATCTTGCCGAGCCTGGTGCTGTCCCTCGTTCATGTCGCTATCTGGAGCCGTTACATGCGGACGGCAACGCTCGATGCGCTCAGTCAGGATTTCGTCAAGACGGCCCGGGCCAAAGGCGTGAGCGAACGCCGCATCTTGCTGAAACATGTCATCGGCAATGCGCTGTTGCCGATGATCACGCTGGCAGGGATGCAACTGCCCAGCGTTCTCACCGGCGCGCTGGTCACGGAGACCGTGTTCACCTGGCCGGGCATGGGGCGGCTGTTTCTCGACAGCCTTGGTTACAGCGACTATCCGGTCGTGATGGGGCTGTTGATCTTCTCGGCCATCCTGGTCCTGTTGGGCAATCTGATCGCAGACATCGTGATCGCCACCGTCGATCCGCGCATTCGCCTGGCCTGAGCCTGCAGACTCACGACAGATAAGAGGAGCGAGTAGATATGACCGCCATCGTCGCGCACGCAGCTCCGGCCCGCTGGTGGCACAGCCGTGCCGTTATCCGCTTCATGCATCACCACCTGGCGCTCTTGGGAATCGCGATGATCACCCTGCTCGTGCTGGCGTGCGCCATCGGTCCCTATGCCTTGCCCTACGATTCGCTCCACATCGATCTGCGCGCCCGCTTTGCTCCGCCGCTGACAGGCAACCATTACTTGGGCACGGATCCCTTAGGGCGAGACCTCGCGGTGCGGCTGTTGATGGCCGGGCGCGTCTCGCTGGCGGTGGGGTTCTCCGCCATGTTGCTGTCGACGTTGATCGGCACGCTCATTGGCGCGACGGCCGGCTATCGCGGGGGTTGGGTCGGGGCGGCATTGATGCGGACGGTCGATGGCTTCCTGTCCTATCCCTCGATCTTTCTCGTGCTGGCGCTGGCCGCAACGCTGCGGCCGAGCCCGGCGATGATCACCGTGATCATTGCCGTCACGAGCTGGATGGAGACTGCGCGAATCGTCGAGGCCGAGGTCCGTTCGCTACGCGAGCGCGAGTTCGTCCAGGCTGCGCGCATGGTCGGGCTTCGCAGGGCGCACATCATGTTCCGCGAGATCCTGCCCAATGCCATGGGTCCTATCATCGTCGCCGCAAGTCTGGCCGTGGCGCGCGCGATCCTTCTGGAGGCCTATATCAGTTTTCTCGGCTACGGCATCCAGCCGCCGCTGCCCAGCTGGGGCAACATGCTCAATGGCGCGCAGCAATATCTGGCGAGCGCTCCCTGGCTCGCCATCATTCCCGGTGCCGCCATTACGATGGCGGTGACGAGCTTCAATTTCATCGGTGATGGTCTGCGAGATGCCCTCGACGTTCGAAACGACCACATCTGAACGATTTGAACCGAGCCGCGGCTGAACCCAGCAACCATACGAGAAACAAAGCCATGCATGCGCCTAGAGTTGCCGAGAAGGCCACGCCCTATTGGTGGGAAGCCGCGCCGCTTAAGCCGCCGCCTCAGCAGCCAATAGCCAAGAAGCTCGACGTGTTGATCGTGGGCGCGGGCTATGCAGGGCTCTCGGCCGGTCTGGTGCTGGCGCGCGAGGGCCGCTCGGTTGCGGCCTATGATGCCATGGACCCTGGCGAAGGAGCTTCGACGCGCAACGGCGGTATCACCAGCGGATCCATTCGGCCCGATTACGCGACGCTCACGCGCCGGTTCGGAGAGGAGAGGGCGCTGGCGATCGAGGCGGAAGGTAAGGCCGCACGCGAGTTCCTGTACGATTTCATCAGGACGGGAGGCCTCGCCTGCGACTTCCAGCCGGTGGGGCAGTTCAAGGGCGCCTTCGGCTATGAGCAATACGAAGCCATGGCGCGCACCGCCGAGCGGCTCGCAAAGAAGCTTGGAATCGAAGCCTACGCAGTTCCCTATGCCGAACAGCGCCAGTATGTCGGCACCGATGTCTATCGCGGCGGTACGGTTCGGATGGACATCGGCGGGTTGCACCCGGCAAAATTTCACGCCGAACTGCTGCGGGTCGCGCTCGCTTCCGGATTGACAGTCCACGCGCGGACGCCTGTGATCTCGATCGACAGAGATGGCTCCGGTTTCCGCGTCGTCACCGCGGCCGGTCCGGTGCAGGCACGTCAGGTGCTGGTGTGTACCAACGGTTACACCGATGGCGCCGTGCCCTTCCTGCGCCGTCGGCTGGTCCCGGTCCGTAGCCGGATCATTGCGACGGAGGAGCTTGCGCCCGAAGTCATGGCGCGGCTGATGCCGAAACGCATGATGATCACGGAGAGCCGGGAGGTCGGCTTCTATTATCGGCCCTCGCCTGATGGCAAACGCATCTTGCTCGGCGGTCGCGACAGCTCTCGGGTCGGCGACCCTGTCGCTCCGAAGCTGCTTCTGCGCAAGGGCCTGGTGAATCTGTTCCCTGAACTGGAGGCCGTTCGCCTCTCACACACCTGGTTCGGCCATGTGGCCATGAACCGCGACATGATTCCGCGCATTTTCGAGAAGGAAGGTATCGTCTATGCCAGCGGCTTCTGCGGGTCGGGCGTGGTCTGGGCGCCATGGGTCGGTATGCGTGCGGCCCACAAGCTCATGGGTCACGAGGAACGGGCGCGCACCGCGTTCGACTTCAGGCCTCCGGCCTTCATCCCGTTCTATCGAGGCAATCCGTGGTTCATGCCTGCCTTCATTCAGGGCTACCGGATGCGTGACCGGATCGCGATGTGGCGCGCCAGCCGTTGATGGACGGCAGCATAGCTTACAGCCGAGGGTGTGAGTTCCGGAGGCACTTCCGCCTCTCGAAAGAAGATTGCGATGCAGTACGTGTCCACGCGCGGCCATTCAGGCCGCAAGCAATTCTGCGAGGCATTGCTTGAAGGCCTCGCCCCGGATGGCGGGCTGTACGTCCCGGAAAGCTATCCTCGTGTGGACCACGCCACGCTGGATGCGTGGCGTACGCTGTCCTACGCCAACCTGGCTTTCGAGATCCTGTCGCTCTATGTCGGCGATATTCCCTCCGCCGACCTGAAAGCCATCTGTGCAAAGACCTACTTGCCGGAGATATTCGGAAAGCCTGGCATCGCGCCGCTGCGACAGCTGGAGAGGGGACTTTACCTCCAGGAACTGTCGAATGGTCCCACGTTGGCGTTCAAGGACATGGCCATGCAGTTGCTCGGCAATCTGCTCGAGTACGAGCTGGCGCGCCGGCAGGAGAACTTGAACATTCTGGGTGCGACCAGTGGCGATACCGGAAGCGCGGCAGAATACGCCATGCGCGGCAAGAAAGGGGTGCGGGTGTTCATGCTCTCGCCCCGCGGACGAATGAGCGCCTTTCAACAAGCTCAGATGTTCAGCCTCCAGGACCACAACATCCACAACATCGCGATAGAAGGCGTCTTCGACGATTGCCAGGACATCGTCAAGCTGGTGGCGAGCGATCTGGAGTTCAAGCAGCAATACAAGATTGGTGCGGTGAACTCGATCAACTGGGCGAGGCTCCTCGCGCAGGTCGTCTATTACTTCTCCGGCTATCTGCAGGCGTCCGAATGGGGGGCGAAAAGTGTTAGCTTTGCAGTGCCTTCGGGGAATTTCGGAAACATCTGCGCAGGGCATGTTGCGCGCATGATGGGGCTTCCAATATCCCGGCTGGTCCTTGCGACCAACGAGAACGACGTGCTCGACGAGTTCTTCCGCACCGGCGTCTATCGCGTTCGAAGTCGCGCTGACACGCTCGAAACATCAAGCCCATCCATGGACATCTCCAAGGCCTCAAATCTCGAACGCTTTGTATTCGATTTGCTCGGTCGCGATGCAGACAGAACGAAGTCGCTTTTTGTCGATCAGCTCGGGGAGCGAGGCTCGTTCGACCTGAGTGGAGAATCCAGATTTGCAGAGGCTGCAGCCCGTTTCGGCTTCCGGAGCGGAAGGAGCACACATGCCGACCGGCTCGCAACCATCCGTGACACGTGGAAGCGCTGCAAGACCGAGATCGACCCACACACAGCAGACGGGGTGAGAGTCGCACGCAGGCACGCCTCTTCCGACACGCCGATGGTCGTGCTCGAAACCGCACTGCCCGTCAAATTCGGCGCGACAATTAAGGAAGCGTTGGGCCGCGAGGCGGATCGTCCAGAAAGGCTCAAGGGCATCGAAGAGTTGCCGAGACGAGTCATGATCCTCCCGCCGGATGTGCAGGCGGTCAAGAACTACATCGGGGGGATTGTGGTGGATGCGATTAACTGAAAGATCGAGTCCGGATCGGCGCACCATCAATGATGGCTGTGCTTACGGAGTTTGTCATTCGAGGACGTGATCAGCGTTCTGATGGGCCATCGCAGCAGATTGGCTACTCCAAAGCGACATCGATGAAATTCTATGCCGAACTTTGCTCGAGTCTGATTGCGTAATGCTGTTGGACGCAAGGTACGCTGCAGACCATGCGGGGATCATCACATGGCCCTCGCCCTGTCAGGCACTCGCGCCTGGTCCGGGCAACCCGAGAAAGAGACGCTTATTGATCATGAAAACCGCAGCTTACCCGGCCGAAGATCGTGTCATTGAAGACGTGATCCTCGTTCCTTTCGCCAGATCGCATCTGGAAGGCGCCCTGAAGCTCTCGCAGGAGATGTCCTGGCCCTATCGGCTCGAAGATTGGGATGTCGCGCTGCAGCTGGGCAAAGGCTTTGTTCTGGAACGCGCTGGGGCGGTGATCGGGACCGCGGCATGGTGGCCGTATGGCGAAACCCATGCTTCCGCTGGTATGATCATCGTCGCGAAGACCGCTCAGGGCCGTGGTTATGGGGCCCGGCTCATGGATGCGTTGCTGACGTCCGCGCGTCCACGCAGCATTGCGCTGAATTCGACCGCGGAAGGCCAGGCGCTTTACCAGCGGCGCGGTTTCGTCCCCATCGGGGTCATCCACCAGCATCAGGGAATTCCCAGAGGACGCCATGAGCCGCCGCCGGCGGGCCTCGTCAGGCCGATGGCTGCCTCGGATTTCGAGGCGATCATGCGGCTCGATCGCGACGCTACGGGCTTGGAGAGACGACAGATGCTCGAAAAGCTGCTCCAAAGCCGTGATAGCTATGTCCTGCAGCGCGACGGCATGGCCCGCGGCTACGCCATCTCCCGGCTTTTCGGCCGGGGGCATGTCATCGGTCCCGTCGTCGCCGAAACCGCGACCGATGCACAGGCGCTGATCGAGGCTGCGCTCGCGCGGCTCGGCAGTGGTTTTGTCCGGATCGACACGTCTGCCACATCGCAACTCGGGGATTGGCTCGAAGGCATCGGCCTGGAGCAGGTCGGCGATGCCACCACCATGATCTTGGGCACGCCGGCACCGTCGAGCGGGCCGGCGCGCGTGTTTGCGATTCCCAATCAGTCTTTCGGCTAGGAGACGTCGACGTGCTACGCGAGGAGATGAGCGGAAATCACCAGAACTCCGAGACGGCCGCAACGCTCGGCACGCTGGCAACGCCGGCTCTCCTGCTCGACGTGCATCGGCTCGATCGCAATCTCGCCCGCCTGTCCTCGCGCATGGCGGAGCGGGGCGTCGTGCTGCGTCCCCACATGAAAACCGCGAAATCCATCGACGTAGCCCGACGGGCCTATCCGTCCGGATCGGGGCCGATCACTGTCTCTACCCTGGCGGAAGCCGAGTATTTCGCGCAGCACGGTTTTCGCGACATGACTTATGCGGTGGGTCTGGCGCCCCACACAGCTGAAAGAGCGATGCGTCTGCGCAAAGCAGGCGTTGACCTCAAGGTACTGCTCGATTCGTCGGAGCAGGCGAGGATGCTCGGCGCCGCCGGTCGTGCCGCTGGTGTGACACCGACCGCGTTCATCGAGATTGACTGCGATGGTCACCGCGGCGGGCTGACCGCGGACGATCCAAAGCTCATTGCAGTCGCGGTCGCGCTGGGCGAGGCCAGCGTCAAGCTTGTCGGCGTTCTCACCCATGCAGGCGAATCCTACAGCCTCTTCACGCCCAAGGCTCTCGTCGCGGCCGCGGAGAATGAGAGAGCGGTAGCGGTTGCCGCGGCGGAGGCCTTGCGGGCGGCCGGGCACCAATGCCCCATCGTGAGCGTCGGCTCGACCCCGACAGCGCATTTCGCCGAAGACCTGACCGGCGTCACGGAAATGCGGGCGGGCGTCTACATGTTCTTCGACTTGGTCATGCACGGTGTTGGTGTCTGCACGACGGACGACATCGCGATCTCGGTGCTCGCCACCGTGATCGGCACCAAGCCCGAGAAGGGCTGGATTTTGGTCGATGCCGGATGGATGGCGCTGTCGCGCGACCGCGGCACCGCGGCGCAGCGGGTCGACCACGGATATGGTCTGGTCTGCGACGTGGCCGGCAAGGTCTATCCGGACCTGATCGTTTCGCAAGCAAGCCAGGAGCACGGGATCCTCGCCATCAGGCCCGGGTCGGCGCACGCTTTGACCAATCTTCCGATCGGCGCGAAGGTCAGGATTCTCCCCAATCACGCCTGTGCGACGGCGTCGCAACACGAGTTGTACAACGTCGTCTCCGCCGGCGGCGACGCGATTCACGCCCGATGGCCCCGGACGCGCGGCTGGTAGCGCTGGCCGGCCATTCCCGGCCCCCCTGGTTCCTGCCGCTGATCGGCGCCTATTCCCGGATCAAGGATCGCTTCCAATGACCTCGCCCCTTCGACATTTGACGGAAGCCGGCTTTCTCGGAAAATTCTACATCGACGGGGAATGGCGGAAGCCGATCGGACCAGTCGCGGCAGCCGCAATTGTCGTCAACCCGGCGACGGAACAGCCGATCGCCGACGTCGCGCTCGGCGACGACGATGATGTGGACTGCGCGATCGCAGCTGCCAGAGGAGCCTTCGTCAACTGGTCCATGACACCGCCTGCTGAAAGAGCGGCGCTGCTCGACCGGGTTCATGGTTTGCTCCTCGAGCGGCTGGAGCTGTTCGCGCAGGCGCTTACCTGTGAGATGGGAGCTGCGATCACCTATGCGCGCCGCGCTCAGGTGCCGTTGGCCGCCGAGCATATCCGCGTCGCCCGCGACAATCTCGCGAATTATCCGTTCATCGCCGCGCGCGGCAGCACCGCGATCATGCGCGAGCCAATCGGCGTCTGCGGCCTCATCACGCCATGGAACTGGCCACTTTATCAGATTACTGCGAAGGTGGCCCCGGCGATTGCGGCCGGTTGCACGGTGGTGTTGAAACCGAGCGAATTATCGCCGCTGAGCGCTTTGCTATTCGCGGAACTGATGGACGATGCCGGTTGCCCACCCGGCGTCTTCAACCTCGTCAATGGGACAGGTCCGATCGTGGGCGCCGCTCTCGCGTCGCATCCGTTGGTCGACATGATCTCGATCACCGGCTCGACGCGCGCCGGCGTTCTCGTCGCGCAAGCGGCAGCGCCCACCGTCAAGCGCGTTGCCCAGGAGCTCGGCGGTAAGTCGCCAAATATCATCTTGCCGGACGCCGATCTCAGCCGTGCTGTTCCGCTTGGCGTCGCCGCCGCCTTCCGCAATCTCGGCCAATCCTGCAGCGCGCCGACGCGCATGCTCGTGCCCCGTTCACGGATCGAGGAGGTCGAGACCTTGGCCGCGGCGGCCGCTTCTGAACTGGTGGTCGGCGATCCCCTTGCGGAAAGCACGACCCATGGTCCGATCGCCAACCGGCCGCAGTTCGAGCGCATCCAGACCATGATCGGCGTCGGACTGGAAGAAGGCGTCAAGCTCGTCATCGGCGGGCGAGGGCGGCCCGACGATCTTCGGACTGGCTTCTATGCGCGGCCGACCATTTTCTCGAACGTCCGTCCCGACATGAGGATCGCGCAGCAGGAAATCTTCGGCCCGGTGCTGTCGATCATTCCCTACGACGCCGTGGACGAAGCGATCGCGATCGCCAACGACACCGTCTACGGTCTCGGCGCCCATGTGCAGGGCACCGATATGGAGATGGTGCGGACCGTCGCCGGGCAGATCCACTCGGGTCAAGTCCATCTCAATTATCCTGACTGGGACCCCAATGCTCCCTTTGGCGGATACAAGCGTTCTGGCAACGGTCGCGAATACGGCATCGAGGGCATGGAGGAGTATCTCGAGACCAAGGCCGTCCTCGGATTTTACTACTCTCGCGCTTGAGCATCTCGTATCGCTCAAACGGCCAGAAAACCGAACATCTTGCGAAGTCCTGGATGATTTCAGCACATTCTACCGAACGCACGATGCGATGAAGGGCTGATCGGAAACTTTGTTTCCGCATTTTTGGCAGCCGAGGCTCGTTGGACCATGTCGCCCCATGTCGAGCGCATTCACAGCGATGAGTGTCTCCCGGCCGAGGCCGACGTCGTCATCGTCGGCGGCGGCATCCTCGGCTCTACGGCCGCCTATTACCTGGCGAAGCGGGGCCTCTCCGTGGCGCTCCTCGAGAAGGGGCACGTCGCCTGTGAACAATCGAGCCGAAACTGGGGTTGGTGCCGCCAGCAGAACCGCGACCGGCGCGAACTGCCGCTCTCGGTGCTCTCCATGCGGCTGTGGGACGAGCTCACGCGCGATATCAATCGGGACCTTGGATTTCGTCGCTGCGGTCTCGTCTATGCGACCCACGACGAGGCTGTGCTCGCCGGCTGGGAAAAGTGGCGCGAGGTTGCCAGGGAGTACGACGTCGATACCCGCGTGCTGAGCCGGACGGAAGTGGCCGAGCGCGTCCCCGAAGCGCGCGACAAATGGGTCGGTGGGACCTATTCGGAGCGAGACGGCAAGGCCGAACCTGCGCTCGCCGCGCCGGCTATCGCTGAGGGGGCCAGAGTTCTGGGCGCCACGATCCATCAGGGATGCGCCGCGCGGGGGCTCGACTTGGCCAATGGCAAGATTGCGGGCGTGCACACGGAGAAGGGCTACATCAGAACCAGCGCGGTGATGTGCGCCGCCGGCGCCTGGTCCTCGCGCTTCCTTCGGCCGCTCGGGGTCAGTTTCCCCCAAGCGAGCATCCGGCAGACTGCGCTGCGTTCCACCCCCACAATCAATATCGGCGAGGCGGTCTCGACACCCTACTGCACGATCACGCGCCGACTGGATGGCAGCTACACGCTTGCGATCAGCGGCAAGGCGAACCTCGAAATCACGCCCCAGGCTATCCGGTATAGCCGGGAATTCATGCCGCAGTTCTTGCGTCGCTTGAAGAACGTCAGGCTCGGCATCGGCCAATCGTTCGTTTCGGGGCCGGATTCATTGCTGGCGCTGCTGACCAACGACGATCGGATCTTCGAACAGAATCGCGTGCTGGATCCCCCGCCGTTGAAATGGCTGGTGAGCCAAGTGGTCGAGAGCGTCCGGAAAACCTTCCCCCAACTCGGCGAGATTAAGATCGACAGCGCCTGGGGCGGCTTCGTCGATTGCACGCCGGACGCAGTGCCCGTGGTGTCGCAGGTGGACGGGGTGAAGGGCCTCGTGCTCGCGGCGGGCTGCTCGGGTCACGGCTTCGGTCTGGGTCCGGGGCTCGGCTATCTGGCCGCACAGCTTGTCGTGAACGACACGCCTTGCGTCGATGCCACACCGTTCCGGCTGTCGCGTCTGGTCGACGACTCGAAGCTGGACATTGCCGCCATCTGAAGACGAGCCGGACGTCAGGCCCGACGCGTACCGTGGCGAGCAAAGGGTTCGGAGCTGTGCTCGAAGATACTCCTCTGCGTGCGGGACCTGATCGCGATTTTAGCAGTCCCTAAGGGGCGTTTTCCTCCCCAACTTGAGCCACTCCTTCGGAGTGGCTCTTTCTTTATGGACAAGTCGATTGGCTGATCGAGGTGCATCGGCCGAAGACCCACCGCTTGGAAAGCATCGCCAACTCGCCGGCCGATGATTCAACGGGCAGACTTCTCTCCCAATGGGCAAACGATCGCGCCGGCGTTCATGATGTCCGCCGGATCAAAGGCGGTCTTGATCCGGCGCATCGCCGCGATACGCCCGACATCACCGTACCGTTCCAGAAGGTGCTTCTTGAACCGACCGACGCCGTGCTCCGCGCTGAACGTGCCGCCAAGCGCTGCGGCCGTGTCGTAGAGCTGCAGCGATAGGCTGCCTTCGATCCGCTTGGTGAACTCCAGCCGGTCGACATTAGGAGGAACGAGCACGTTGTAGTGCAGATTGCCGTCGCCGACGTGCCCGTACACGGAGAGCTCAAGGTCGGCGTCATACGATCGCACCTGCGAGCCGGCTAGATCGCTCCTTGTCGATCCTTTTGGGACATATTCAGAAACTTTGGCTCGCTTCACAAAATATAACAAAAATTACGTCTTGCCAGCTGGCTGTAATATATATAACAGATCTCCTTAGGGAGAGCTGCGACAACAGCCGCAACAGTGTGGGGGTATATGGTTATGCGTCGGTTTATCCCGATTTTGGCGTCACTTCTGATCGTGGTCCAATTTTCGTCGGGGGAAGCGTTAGCGAGGAGCAAGCGCATCTTGGTCTTTGGCGACTCCAATACGTGGGGCTCCACGGCTCGCGTCGCCGGTCGGCAGGTTACGCGGCTCCCGGACGATCAACGTTGGGCAGGCGTACTTGCCAGCTCTCTCTCCGAGAGCGCCGTTGTCTTGGTGGATGGCCTGAGCGGCCGTACGGTAGACGTAGATCGTAAACAAGGGATCGGGGCCGTCACGGTCGGGTCGGATTTCAATGGGGCCAAGGCGTTGCGGGCGGCGATCGCACGTGAAATGCCGCTGGACCTTGTGGTTCTCATGCTCGGAACAAACGATCTTGCGCCGGCCTTTGACAAGACACCAACGGCGATAGCTCAGAGTGCGATGGGTCTGGCTTCCATAGTCCGCTCAAGCGAGGGGGGGACTGCAACATCTTATCCTGCGCCCCAGGTACTTGTCGTTGTGCCGCCCCTTCTCGGTAATCTCACCAGCCCACCAATGAACGAACTATTTGCTGGGGCGCCGGCGAAAGCGGCTCTGCTTTCAAATGCCTTCTTGGAGGCGTCGCGCATCGACCGGGTACCTGTTTTCGATGCTTCGACGGTCGTCAAAACCGAAGGCGATGACGGGGTTCACCTTACAGTCGACAACCACCGAACACTCGGAAAGGCGTTGGCTCCCGTCGTCGATACGATGCTGCGCGACGTGCGCTAGTTCGCGCCGCAGCCGATCACTTCAACTGTCCGCCGACGGCGCAAGGCAGGAAAGAAACGAAGCTAAGTCGAGTTTTGTTTGCAGGCCGTTGTTATAAAAAAACGTGCTTCGTCATAAGCGGAATGTATGTAACACGCCCTCCAGCCAGCGCGCGCCTTACGGCTACTGATGACTAGAGGTAACGACTTCAATTTGGATTGTAACAGCTGCGGCGAAGCCGCTGCTTTCGGAGGCGCACTGTCATGAATTCATTTATAATGAAAGTCGTACGATCGGTCTCGGCGATCACGCTGACGTTGAGCGTAGCCTTCGGTATCGCGCCCTCTGGTGCGGTCGCGCAGCAGAATTCCGATACGATCAAGATTGGCGGTACGCTCTCATTGACCGGCCCGCTCGCTCCGACAGCCGCCATGCACAAGATTGCGGGCGAGGTCTATGTCAAGCAGCTCAATGAGGGCGATGGCCTGCACGGCCGCAAGGTCGAGTGGATCCTTCTGGACGATCAATCCAAGCCGGAGCTCGCGCGAACCCTGTATGAGCGCCTGATCACCAAGGACAAGGTCGACTTCATATCGAGTCCATACAGCGCCAATATCGCCCTGGCGGTGATGCCGGTCGCCGAGCGCTACGGAAAAACGCTCATCACCAGCACGTTCAGCATGCCGAAACTGTCGCGATATGCGCGACACTTCACGGCATGGTCGGTCGGGCCGACGCCCGAAGTGTCGATACCAACCCTGGTGCTCGATACGCTCGCTGGAGCAGGGAAAACACCGAAAACGATGGCTATCGTGACGGGCAAGACTCCCGCTGCGGATTTCATCGCTGCTGGTGCCCGGGAAGTGGCGAAACAGCGTGGCGTCGACGTCAATCTGTATCTCGAATACGAATTTGGCACCCGTGACTTTGGTCCGATCGCCGCACGTGTTCGCCAGGCTGATCCAGATCTGCTTTTCGTCGGGGCCCTAGGACTAGAGGGCAACATGCTGCTCGAGGCGCTCGAAAAGTTGAATTACGCACCTCGCAATCACTTCTACCTCTACCCCTCGCCTGGTCCGCTCGCTGCCTCGAAGCTCGGCGCAAATGCGCTGGCGACCGCGCTCTTCGAAGACTTGCCTCCGATGAATCAGTCAAAGGCTGCATCGGACTTTATCTCCGCGTATCGCCCCGCGGCGGCGCAAGCGAATCTTCCCTACCAGGAAGCTGACACCCAGCCGGCCGCCATGTATTCGACGTTACAGACGTTGACCGCCGCGGTCAGGGAAACGAAGTCGCTCGATGATAGTAAGATTGCCGACTGGTTGAAGGTCAATTCTGTCGAAACTCTCATCGGGAAGCTCCGGTTCGACGGGCCGGGCAATTTCGGGGCTGACCTCACGAAGATCAAGCAGGTGCAAAACGGGAAATGGGTCGTCGTGGCGCCGAAGGGATTTGCCACTCCGGGTGCAACGGTCATCGCGAAATAGTGCGTTTTGGTCGATAAAGGACGCTTTCGGTGAGCATGATGAATAGCATCGCTGTGATTGGTGCGACTGGCATGACCGGAAGTGCCACTGTTCGTGAGCTGTCACGTAAAGGCTTCGATCCCCTCTGCGTCGTACGTGATAGGGATCGGGCAAGAAGCATCCTTGGGGAACGCGCGCGGGTAGCGATTGCAGACATTGACAGTCGTGCAGATCTGGCGACGGCGTTGCGGGGTGTCGATCGCCTTATGTTTGTGACCGGGCGAAGCCGAACCCTTCGCGAGCAGCAGGTCAATATCTTGGAGGCGGCCAGGGAAGCCGGTGTTGACTTTGCGCTCAAGGTTTCGGGAGCTCGCGGCATTGTCGGGCCAGACAGCGTCGTGATGTTGGGCCGAGATCACTACCACGTCGAACAGATGCTCCAGAGCGTCGTTCCATCGTGGTGCATCTTGAGGCCGGGCCTCTTCATGCAAAACACCTTGGAGCAAGCGCGGTCTGTCACAGAGCAGAGCAACCTTGTCATCCCGTGTGACGGTGACCTGAAACTGTCGTTCATCGATGTCCGCGACACCGCGGCCGTGGCCGCCGAAATTCTGGTGAATCCGGACCGGTACCGCCGGAGACTCATTGAGCTCACCGGAAGGCAGACAACGTACGACGACTTTGCTGGAATATTCTCAAAGGTTCTCGGGAGGCCGATCTTCGTTTCTACAATATCGCCTGAAGGCGTCGGCGAGCGAATGTCGTCCTTGGGATCGCCGCCGTGGTTGATCGAGCATTCGATAGCAATTGCTCGCACCATTGCAAACGGTGGTTTCACTCCCGAACAGTGTGAGCCAATCAGAGAAGTGTTGGGCCGTGAGCCAATCTCAACGCTTGAATTCGTCCAAGATCATAAAGAGGCGTTTCAGTAACTTTCTTCGGCAGAGTTGAGCGTGAATTCCTTCTCTTGCCCAAGCATGCGGCTTAAACAAAGGAGAACGTGTCCAGATGTTGGTATTCAGAAATCCAAAGACGATCGCAGCGCCGGTCGGCGCGTACAGTCACAGCGTTGAAGTCCCGCCAAATGCGCGGTGGCTCTACATCGCCGGGACAGTGGGAAACAGGTTGGATGGATCTGTCCCTTCAAGCTTCGAGGATCAGCACGAGCAGGTGTGGCTCAACACGGTGAAGATTCTTGAAGACGCCGGCATGACGACGAACGATATCGTGCATTTGAACGTCTATGCCACGGATCCAAGCGGCTTGAAGTTCCTGCGCCCGCACCGGGAGAAGTACATTACCAGCGGAAAACTTCCGGGATCGACCTGGGTAGTTGTTTCACAACTCGCCAACCCAAGTTGGCTGGTCGAAATGGAAACTGTCGCCGCAAAGGTGTGATGGCCTCTCGTTTCAAGAAACGGCAGGCCGACGACGAAATATTCCATCGGCCTGTCTGTTCTGTTTCGTGGCGCGTCTTACCCCGCCGATATCGCTGTTCGAGAGCCGCAGACTTCAGTTCCGCAACGTGTGAGAAATTGATATGAACGCCAACCTTCTCGCTCAATCCGCGCTATCCGGGCTGTTCTCGGGCGGCCTGTATGCCTTGCTGGGGCTAGGGCTTTCGCTCTCATGGCGGTTTTTACGGATCATCAATCTGTCTCACTTCGCGATGATCTTCCTTGCTGCATATTTGACGTACCAATGCACCGCGATCTGGAAAATCAATCCATATCTCGTGCCGCTGTTCCTGATCCCGGTGTTCTTTGTGGTGGCCGCTTTGCAGCAGCTTGCCATCATCCGGTTTGGAATCGATGAATTTGGGTCCATCGTCGCCACCTTCGGCGTCACTATCGTTGTGGAAGCGCTGCTTCAACTAATTTGGTCAGCTGACTTCCTGAGACTCGAGACGGATCACCTCAAGGGATCGATGGTGCTCGGCAGTCTCCTCGTTCCATGGGCCGATGCGTTCATGTTCATGTGCGCAGTCACAACATGCGTTGGGGCCTGGGGGCTGTTAAGATTCACGTATATCGGGAAAGCGTTGCGCGCAAATGTCGAAAATCCGGCCATCGCCTCGATCTTCGGAGTTCAGAGCCGTAGGTTGTCACTGTTGGTGGCCGGTAGCGCCGGCGGATTGGCCGCGTTCGGAGGAGTTTTCATCGCTCTGTTGTTCGCGCTCACGCCAAGTCAAATGTATTCGTGGTTCGGGGTGATATTCGCGACTGTGATTATGGGTGGATTAGGCAGTCCCCTGGGCGTCCTGATGGCCGGATTGCTAGTAGGAGTTTCCGAGTCATTTGCCATGGCTCTCGTTGCGCCCTCGTGGGCACCCATAGTGCCTTTCACGCTGATGGTATCGCTTCTCACCCTGCGGCCCGGGCGGATTTAGCATGGTAAAGAACCTGACACTCGCCGGCATGCCTCGCATGGCGCGTACACGAGCGAGTTACATATTTGGGGTTGGTCTGTTTGCCGCATTAGCGGTCTTCGGCTCACTACCGTTTTTTCAACCGCCTGCATTCGTTGAATCGTTCCTATACCTGATATTTTTCTGGATTGCGCTCGCTACGTCTTGGACGATCTTGAGCGGGTTTTCCGGGTACGTTTCGTTCGGTCATGGGACGTTTTACGGCATTGGCATTTACTCAGTTGCCAGGCTATCCGAACACATGCCGCTGACTGCGGCAATCTTGCTCGCCGGTATTCTATCCGCCGTCGTGGCTATTGTTATCGGCGCAATCGTATTCCGAATACAGCACCTTCGGGGAGAGCTGTTTGCTCTTCTGACGCTTGCCTCCACATTCATCTTGTCGACGATCGTACTGAATACGCCAATTGATGGTGGTCCAGGCGTGTCCTTGTTAGTGAGTGTTCCGTCGCTCTTCGGCAGCCAAATGTCGACGCTCTATCTAATGGGGATGAGCGTTGCTCTGCTATCAGTTGCGGTAGCATATTCGGTCCAGTATTCATCATTAGGCCGGGGATTGTTCGCCGTCGCCGATGATGAGAGCGTGGCAGAGGCGCAGGGCATCCCGACGTTTGCCTACAAGCTCGCAGCGTTTGCGATCTCGGCGTTTCTAGCGGGGGTTGCAGGCGGCATTCACGCGTTATTCATAAGCTACGTAACGGTCGGGGAGACCTTCTCGATCACGGTTCCGCTCTATGTGCTTCTCATGAGTGTGCTCGGTGGCACGAGGCATTGGGCCGGTCCTTGCATTGGAGCGACGCTCATCGCCTCGGCGACGTATCTGTTCGTGAGCGGCGACTATGCTCTAGTCACGAAAATTGCGATCGGGGCAACGCTGGTTGTCGCGACACTGGTCATGCCCGGTGGCATCATGGGCGTTGTTTCGCGCTTTCGTCGCATTAACGTCGACCAGACGACTGCAGTTGCGGGTGAGGGCAAGCCAATACGCCAGCCTCCCGGCGTTGGGCCTGCCGGAGCGTCGCCGGAATCGGTTCTGCTGAAGTGCGAAGGTATCTCGCTGGCGTTTTCGGGCTTGCGCGCGTTAAGTCAGGTCAGCTTTGAAGTAAGGGAGAATGAAATTCTCGGCCTGGTCGGTCCAAACGGCTCAGGCAAGTCGACCTTGATCAATGTCATAAGCGGCTTCTATCGGCCGGATGAAGGCCACGTCTTCCTTGAAGGCCGCGACGTTGCCTATATCGGAGGTCATCGTGTCGCGCGGGCGGGTATCGCCCGCACATATCAGATTCCGCGGCCATTCGCCCGGTTGAGCGTTCGTGAGAATGTCGAGTTGGCGGCGATGTTCGGCGCAGCCGCCAGCAATCCGCAGCGAGCAGCTGATGAAGCTGACTACTGGTTGGCATTCGTTGGTCTTGCCGATCGGGCCGACGCGCTTCCGTCCGAGATCAATCTTCATCAACGCAAGTTCCTCGAGCTGGCGCGGGCTTTGGCCACTCAGCCACGTCTCATTATGCTCGACGAAGTGCTTGCTGGATTGACGCCTCCCGAGGTTTCAAAGGCGATCGACATGGTTCGCCGGATCAGGGACACGGGAACATCCATCATTTTTGTCGAACACAACATGCGGGCTGTCATGGAACTGTCCGACCGTTTGATCGTGATCAATCAAGGCAAGAAAATCGCGGATGGCCCGCCGCGGCAGGTCATGAACCAAGACGATGTCGTCTCAGCTTATCTCGGGGTTCCCCATGTTGCGGCTTGAAGGTGTCGAGATCGCCTATGGCGATGCGCCCGCGCTCTTCGATGTTTCAGTTCATGTCGACCGCGGGGAACTGGTCGCAATTGTCGGCCCGAACGGTGCCGGCAAGACAACGCTTGTGAATGCTATCGCGCGGCTGCTCCCGTTCCGCAAGGGGTCGATGCATTTCCAAGGCACCGACGTCACGAAAATCAGCCCGCAAGCCATGGGCGCCCACGGAATAGCGGTCATCCCGGAAGGGCGACGATTGTTCACTCAAATGACTGTCGAGGAAAATCTCGACATGGGCTGTTACCGCCGAAATAGTCGAGCTTTCAGAGACCAAAGCCTGGCGGAAGTCTATGCGTTGTTTCCGATTCTGCGCGAGCGGCGTCATCAAATCTCGGGGACCATGTCTGGCGGGCAGCAGCAGATGGTGGCTATTGCGCGGGCTCTGATGTCGCGGCCCGAGGTGTTGCTCATCGACGAGCCCTCGCTAGGCTTGGCGCCCATCATGGTCTCGCAGGTTTTTGAAATCATCCAGAAGATACACCGGGGCGGAATGTCGATTCTGCTCATCGAGCAGAATGTCAACAAATCCCTGGATGTGGCGGAGCGCGCGTACGTGCTTGATTGCGGGCGGTTGATCGCCGAAGGCGCGCCCTCGGAATTGAGATCCCGACCGGAAATCGCCGGCGCGTATCTCGGGCATGCCTCCTTGAACGGGTTCGCGAACGTGCCGGTCTGAGATTTGCGGCGTCGGCCGGTGCTTTATGAGGAGGGTCCGTCATCACGAACCATCTGCGTTCCGACTTATTCGTCACCTGAGCATTTCAAATCGCTCAAGCAAGTATGCGGGCCTGTGTCATGACTTACGATTTCAACGATCCCATTCGGCTGCTCGGCTTGATATGCGGATTGGCTTACATTCCGCACAGCGTCGCAAAATTCACCGCTCGTGAAGGTGTCTTCGGATTCTTTCAGGCTGCCGGTTTTCGTCCCGTTGCAGTATTTGTATATTTCTCGCTTTTGGTCGAGATAATCGTGACGGTTTGCATGATCCTCGGTGTGTTCATGAGTTACGCTGGAGCCTTGTCTACCGTCTTCATGCTGACGGCCGCGCTCGCCGTCATCAAGGTCTCTCATGGCAAGTGGATGTGGAATCTGGGCGGTTGCGAGTACCATGTCTTTTGGGCGCTCTGTTCCGCGATCGTTATGCTCCATGCGCGCTAGATCGTGTCCTGGATTGCTTAGCGCTGCCCGAAATTTCGATTGCACGAAGAGTTCATAGGAAGCCGGGCTGAAACAGCGTCAGTCCCCACGGCCCGCTAGCTATTCCTGTGCTCCTCGCTGGAATGGCGTCAGCTTTGGCAAGTTTTCGCTCTCATTGAGTTGGTAAGCCGTGAGATCAGACAAACGCTTCCTTGCAGGAGCGCCCAGTGAACGGGCGACCTCAGAAATGACCAGCTCTGCCAGGGCAAATGCTCCCACCATTGAATCGAACGGGTTCAACCCTTCTGTGCTGCAAGTTAGCAGCGAAGTCGCATGTTGAGCTAGCGGTGACAGATATTGATCGGTGAAGACCACTATGTGCGCCTTACGCTTCGCTGCTTCAACACCCCATCCGACGACGGTTTCTTGATAGTGACGAAAGTCGAGCAAGACAGCCGTACTCTTCGGTCCCATATCGATTATGCCAGCGCTTCTGCTAAACCCTTCCCAACTGACAACCGTCACGTCCTTGCGCAACAGCGAAAGAAAGGTCCCAAGATGGGTCGCCAATACTGAGCTGACCCTTCCGCCCATGATGTAAACGGGCCGGTCCGGATTGGACAAGGCCGATACCGCAGATTGCAATTCGTTCTCGTCCAAGCGAGAGAATGTGGACCGAATGCATTCGTAATACGCGGCCTGTGCCTTACTCGTCGGTGACTCCAGCTTGCCGCCCCGAGTTCGTGCCGGGTAGAGGTCGACCGGCGAGAAGATCCGCTTTTGTATTTCATCCCTGAGAGCGGCGTGAAATTCGGCGTAACCATCGAATCCCAGCTTTGCAACCAGCCGTAGCACTGTCGGCCCGCTCACTTTGGCGTCCGAAGCCAGTTGAGCGATCGGGACCAGTCCGCCGGTCGGGTAGTTCTTGATGATTCCGTTAGCAACGACGAGTTCGGACGGCGAGAGATGGTTTCGAACGACGCGAATCCGCTCGGCGACGGTGCCACGGCTGGGGATGGGTATGTTCACTTTGGCGAGTTTCCTGGCGAGAAGCACACGCCTACCGGTAACACGCTCTCCAGCCCGAAAAAAGCGGGCTAACCCCTAAGATAGTCAGCGCATTCAGGTTGCAAGGGGGCCGCATCAAAGCCGCCGTCTTGCTTGCCGTCGAAACCGAGCGGTCGCCAGCCCGGGCGCCGCCGCTCAGCCCTGGCGGCGGAGGAAACCGGTAATCGTGACCTTCTCCCATATCCCGGCGATCGCAAAGGGATCGGCTCGGTTGAAGGCCTCAACCGCGGCCCGGTCAGGCGCCTCGATCAGGAACAGACTGCCCAACATGGTCGCGCCGTCGTCGGACGTAAGGGGTCCCGACATCACAATCTTTACGCCGAAGCCAGACGTATCGCTCAGGAAAGTCTTGTGGGCGTCGTAGTTGGCAAGACGAAGGGATAGCACGCCCGCAGGATCAACGGCGTAAATAGCAAACAGCATGTTGATCCCCGTTTCGCATCTCCGTGCCTTGATCCGGTGTTGCGCTCAGGCAGCTTGTGCGCTGCTCGCGGCCGTTTTCAACCCAAAATCGTAATTGAGGTGGAAGTAGTCGCGCTCCAGCGTGCGGCCATCCGGCGCACGCCCAGCAGAATGCCGAACGAATTCGCGGATGAGGCTATCCTTGACGCCGAACACGACATCGCTGTCCAGATATTGGTCGCCAGCGACGAACACATGCGTCACGAGCTGTTCGAAGCCCGGCGCTGAGATCATGAAATGCACGTGGGCGGGGCGCCAGGGATGGCGGCCCTGTGCCTTCAGCATGTCCCCGACCGTCCCGTCGTGCGGAATCGGATAGGCGGCGGGCTTGATTGACCAGAAGTTGAACCGGCCGTCGGGGCCGGTTTGGAAGCGCGCGCGCATGGCAAGATCGCCGATGGTGTCCAACTGCTGCACGTCATAATAACCATCATCGTCAGAGTGCCAGACGTCGACGATGGCGCCTGCGAGTGGCTTGCCGTCGACAGTTGACACCGAGCCGGTGACCAGCATGGGCTCGCCTTCCTTAGGGCCGGCGATGTCCGCACCACTCTCCCGTTCCGGCGCGGCCTGCACGAAGAACGGGCCCAGCACCGTGGTCTCCGTTGCGCCTTCCGGCACCGGATGGTTGATCGCGTCGACCAGCATGGAAACGCCGAGGGCGTCCGAAAGCAGGATGAACTCCTGCCGCTTGTCGTCGCACATGTGTCCGGTGCGGGTCAGGAAGTCGATGCCGAACTCCCATTCCTTTTGGGTCGGGCGGACTTCGCGCACGAAGGCATGCAGATGGCGCACCAGGGCTTCGCTGACGTGCTTGATGCGCGGGTCTGTCGGGTTCTCAATCCGCGCCAGAACGGCGCCCGTAATTGTCGTCTCGTTGAAGTTGCGCATGGAGCTTCTCCCATCAGGTTTTTGGCTCGCCAAGGCGATACGCGCTCGACGCTGGACGGCTGCGATGAACTAGGCGGCGATCAAGATGAGCTTGGACCCAGGATCGCGGATTTGATCACTGGAGGCACATCGTTTTCAGACCGCCATCGGCGGCTCTCCGGCCCAGGCGCGCGCGATCAGCTCGCGAATTGCGTTGCGATCCAACGGGCGTGGATTCCAGTAAGCATTGGTGACGGCGAGATCCGCAGCCTTGTCGATCCCGCTTTCGGGCATGCCGATATCGCGCAGGGCCATTTTGGTGCCCAGCCTTTTTGCAAGGTCGAACAATCCCTGCGCACCGTCGGCAGTGCCGATCGCTCGCTCGATGCGCATCGCTGCCTCGGGCACCGCCGACGCGTTGTAGGCGAGTGCATGCGGTAGAACGATGGTGTGGGTCTCGGCGTGCGGCAGATCGAAGGTTCCGCCGAGCGTGTGGCACAGCTTGTGATGCAACGCCATGCCGACGGTACCGAGGCAGACGCCGCAAAGCCACGCCCCGTAGAGCGCATCGGTGCGGGCCTGGCGATCATCGCTGTCGGTGGCAATCGCGGGCAAGGCTCGCGCGAGCGCGCGGATGCCTTCTTCCGCCATCAGCGACGTCACTGGGTTGGTGTCGCGCGCGTAGAGCGCTTCCACCGCATGTGCGATCGCGTTGATGCCCGAGGTCGCGGCGAGGCTGGCCGGCAGCGTCAAGGTGAGGTCGACGTCGTAGATGACGGTCTCGGGCAGGACAGCGGCGTCGCGAACGGCGGTCTTGAGCCCGTTTTCGGTCTGGCCGAGGATCGGTGTCATTTCCGAGCCGGCATAGGTGGTAGGAATGCAGAGCTGGTTGACGCCCGCGCGCAAGGCCAGCGCCTTGCCGAGCCCCGTGGTCGAACCGCCGCCGAGCGCGACGATGCAGTCGGCCTCGCATTGCTTCATCGCCGCGAGCGCGCGCGTCGTGACCTCCACCGGCGTGTGCATGGTGGCGCCGGGGAAGATATCGGCATAGAGCGGACCAAGCGCGGCGCCGAGTTGCCTGCCCTGCGCCTCCTGCTGTGGTGTGGTCAGCACCAGCGCGCGCTTGCTGCCGAGCCGCTCGACCTCGGTCCCGGCCCAGCCTAGTGTCCCGCTGCCGAACACGACGCGGCAGGATAGGTTTTCGAAGGTGAATGGACTGATCACGCGCAGGTCTCCGCGATTGGATAATCGACCTGGAAGCGCCCGATCCGCAGGTCGCCGAGCGCATCGCGGACGCGCAGATGCTCAGGATGGGTGGCATAGGCAGCAAGGGCAGCCTGGTCGATGAATTCTGAGAACAGCACCACGTCGCAGGCGTAGTCGACATCGCTTACGTCGAGGCCGACCTCGATATGCGTTAGTCCGTCGATCCGGCCGCGCAAACCTTCGAACAAGGTCTTGACCTTGAGACGGGCGGTGGAACGCTCAGCTGCCGTCTCTCCCCGTAGCCGCCACATCACGATATGCCTGATCGGGCTCGACATTTCCTCGTTTCCTCGCCTGTCACCATGCTTCTGTCCGAGTATTTTGGCTTGCGGCAGGTGGAAATAAAGGCCAACTATTGTAAGTCTCTTTTCCGATAAGTGAAAAAATGGACCGGCTGCGCCAATTGGAAGTATTCGCCAAAACGGCCGAACTGGGCAGTCTATCCAAGGCCGCAGAGGCGCTGCGCATGTCGAATGCGGCGGCCAGCCGCTATCTCAGCGCCCTGGAGGAGCGCCTCGCTGTGCGCCTCATTGAGCGCAATACACGTCGTCAGTGGCCGACGACCCTGCGGTAGCACCAGCTGCCATGCCAGGCGCCATGAACTAGCACAAACGTAGCGTTTTCCATGTTTCCTCACTTGAACTTTTGACGTGGAGTGACTCTGCCGATCCCTGCTCTGAGCCGGTTTGCTGTCCACCGATTTCGCTATCGCTGCTTGAGGCTCACCCTAGCCGCCGAAAACCAGTTGCGATCGCAGCCTCATACTGTTTAGCGACGTCATCGATCAGCTCCGTAGCTCCCATCACTGAGCGCACACCGGACACGGAGTGGCCTGCGCTCCAGACCTCGGCCCAACGACGGGGTCTGCCCGACTTGGTCCCAAACACCTCCTTGGCACGCTCTTGCGAAACGGATTCATCCAGATGAGCCGGATCGAGACCGGCAGCGACAATCGAAGGGCGCAGCATGCTCGCATCGAGTCCGGTGAAGGCCTTCGTCAAGATCACGTCATCCATGGTACTGCCGCCGGCTTGGTTCGATGCGTGGGCCGAGGCGACGTTCGCCAATACGGGACTTGGGCCGGACAAGCTGCGGGCGCCGAACGGAACGGTTCAGGACAGCCGAGAATATTGGTCATCTGGCAAGCCGCTCTATGATCCTGTCCTGCCCACGATGCCGGTCTTGATCGTTCACGCCGAATGGGATCACGACTGCCCGATGGATATGGCCCGGACGGTATTCAGCAAACTCTCGGCGGCACCATATCGTCGATGGGTAGAGATCGGCGAGGGGACCCATTCGGTGTTCATGGAGAAGAATCGCTGGCAGGTCTTTGGTGCGGTTGACGGCTTCCTTGATGAACAACGCCAGCCTAGGGAACGAGCGCGACGGGTCCTTTGAGTTGGATTTCTCGTTGTAAGCTATTGATCTCTCATGCTGGGATTTTGGCCCAGTTGGGAAAATTCACTCAAGAAATCAATGGAAGCAACATGTCTCTTAATTAGCCACATCGGTCAGGACGTCAGGTGCTTACTTCATGACGGTTGCATGCGTGATAGTCCGAACCAGGGCCAGGCGGATCTCAAAGTTGCGTTGCTCGGTTCGATCGCTTCAAGCGGCTCCTGCAACCCGTTTTCATTTGAAAACGGCAGCCACCGCGGCGTCGGCTCCACGGCATCGTGCCTCCTCGCCTCGCAGCACTGCATCGAGGCAATCTTGAGCGGCAGTTCATCGTACAAACGGCGGCTTTCGGCAGCCTATCCAGACGCAGCCTCGCGAGTTAAGCTGCCCTTCGATAAGAAAATACGGCTTCCGAATTAGTGGGTTTCGCGATGTAGCGGACCACTGACTCGAGCCCCCGACCTTTTCCAGAGGCATTGGTCGTTAGCTTCGCGCCTGTGGAGAGGCCCAATCGGTCTAGTGGCCGATGAGTCAGGTGGGCCCATTCGCTACAGCTTAAAGGCAGCGTTGCCGAGTCTGCTGTTTTCTGACTAAGAGATGGAGATCGCCGTCGGCGCGCCAATGCGTTGCAAAATCAAAGCATGTCGACCCGGTCCCATCGCGCAATTCGCGATAGACTAGCGCCTGCCTGCTGATAACTCGCCAGTATCGCCCCTCCAACGATCAGTAGGGTCGACAGGTCAACGAATGGGCTGGCAGGAGCTTGGTTTGCGACGACGAGCAAGAAGGTCGAGACAAGAGGTGCCAAATAGGAAAGAGCTCCGATGAGCGGAAGGTTGCCGTGCTTGGTGGCGTAATCCCACGCCAGGAATGCAAGACCTGTCGGGCCAATACCGAGAAACAGGATCGCAAAAGCCTGCGACGGCGTGGGCCAGACTGAGTTTTCGAAGAAGAGATGGGCGATCCCGCCGGCAACAGCGATGCCGCCGCAAACCCCGATTAGCATCTCGCTCGGTACATGCGCGAACTGGCGGTTCACGACGGAATAGCCCGACCAAATCAGCGCACAACCGAAGGCGGCAAGATAGCCCGCCAAGTTGCCGAGCTGCACCGGCCCCGATTGTTGATCTGCAAAGAGGACGGCAGCACCCGCAAAGCCGAGCGACGCGCCAATCACGTGACGGATGCGTAGTCGATTACCACCCGGCGCCGCTGCCGAAAACAGGACGATCAGGAGTGGCCAGAGATAGGCGATAAGGCTGGCACGGGCTGGCGGAATGGTGGCGAGAGCGAAGAAGTAAAGCGCGTGATAGGAGAAGATCGCCACGAACGCCGTTATCCAGGCGGCACTCGGCTGGCGGAGTTGCGCGAGGGCCTGCCGCCCCCGAAGCGCCAACAGCAGCATTCCGCTGATGAAGGCGACGGCGAAGCTGAGCATTAAAAGCTCGAAGGGTGGGATGCCCTTGGCTGCCACGGTGGAGAGGGCCAACGCCGACCACAATAGGATGGCAACAATGCCGACGGTTGTAGCGTTTCCTGTCTTCCGATCCGTCATTCGTCCGTCCTCATTCGCAAAGGACGAGAAAAGAATAGAGGCGGGAAGCGGTCTTGTCAGATCCCCTCGAAGTTTAGGCTTTACCTGTTTGCTTTGACAAAAGGCTTCGCCGGATTTCGCCGGGGGTCGTCCCACGCTCGCGCTGCATGATGCGTGTCAGAGAGCTTTGGTCGGCATGGCCGGTCATGTGGGCAATCTCGGCGATAGACAGCCGAGGATCGGCGAGCAGTAGTTCCGCGGCATCCAGCCGGAGGCCCATAAGAAGCGTATATGGTGTGGTCGACCGTCGATACCGGAAGGCGCTGTGCAGTTTGGTTTGGCTTATTCCGGCTGCTTCCGCGATGTCGATGATGCGGATCGGTTCGGCGAGCCGGCGCTTCATGAACGCCTCGGCCCGTTGCAGCGCTGTTTCCAGGCGATCGGGAGGAGTTCGTCGGCTTAGCCGATCGATCAGAAGTGTTGACCACGCCATTCGCAATGGACGTGAAAGGCGTGCCGGATCATCGATCGCAGCCATGTAGTCGAGCAAGCCTCGAATATCGGGGCCGATAGCGAAAAACGTTGGCAGGCGATCCTGGCAAAGAGATGTGCGCATTGTCGCCAGCGGGATGTCAAGAACCACGAATGCATTGCACTGCTTCGCAAAGAAAGCATGCGTGCTGCCTGCTGGAACAAAGGAACCGATGCCTTCTGCAACGCGTCCTCCACGATGGTCGATTTCGATCTCCAGACAGCCCGAACGAGGCAGGATCACCTGATGATAGTCGTGTTGATGGCGCTCTATCTCGCCAGGATAGTTCCGGATTTCGACAACGATATTTTCCATGTCACCGACATTCTGCATTGGCATCCAACTCGACATACATGCTTTTCCCCGCGTACTCGCATCCGTGATGCAAGATGCCGATCCTACTGCATCGGACATTTTTACCGTATCAGCCTCGATCGAGTTGTGAAGGGCTCTGCTCTCGGGTGCCGGAAACCCCACCCCCGATTACGGCACGCTCCAAGCCACCGTTCCTTCGTCACGGCTCGCCATGACCTGTTGCCGTCACCGGCAACCATCCGAACGGACCCGAAGGCCCGATCATGCTCAACCCCAAGACGAGTTTGCCGCCGCGTTTCCTGCGCACGTCTAATAAACCGATTTCCGTGCGGATCGCGTATTCCGTGCAATTTCGCGACGATCTGCTGATCCGCTTGCGTGTCATGGTTAGCAGCGTCGACTTGATCGAACAGGCGGTCGGCTACCCCGTCCACCTGCCGCCGATGAGAGCGGCCCAATAAAATATTGCGACCGCGTGAGGAACACGCGTCAGAACGGGGAAATCATTGCTTCGTCGCTGCGACCTGCAATGAAAAAATTGAGCGCAGAAGCGATGGTACCCGGCTTGTCCGTCAAACCTCAGCCTTGAGATCGTCGATAGCCTCCTGAACGTACTCGCGCAGGGCGCGCTTGCTTCCCTGTTCATGCCACAGGTCGAAAGGCGGAGCGCCCCTGACCGAGGCAATGGCAGCGAGCTTCAGGCTGTGCCGGCGTTCCTTGGCCGGCCACACCTCGCACAAGGCGCATAGACGACCTGCTCAAGCTCAGCGAATTTCCTTGTCGCCGCGCCCGCAAGGGCACGCTCTCTCGGATGGGCAACGCGGCTCCCTCGACCGACACCGTTCTGAGTTCGCTCGCGGCTGATCATGCAATCTTGGGGCAATGTACGCGATCCAATTATCTGGTGATCAGCCCGGGCGCCCGCCCGGCCGGCTCACGAGGTCATGGTCAGCCCCGGATGCCTCCGTGCCACTGGGCGGGCGAGCCGCTTCCGTGGGCGTCCCCGTCGACGCCCGCTGCGAGCTCGCCAATGCTCATGTTTCAATAGGGGTATCCCGGCGCGGTCTGCACGGGCCAGATCGACGCTCGTGGCCCCTTGCAGACAAGCGGCCAGTCTGAAAGATTTCCATCCGACTCAGTAGTTGATTGGGGGCGGACATGACAGAAGCGACTATCCTGGCGTTCGCAGTCGTCGCCTTCATTGGTATAGCGACGCCAGGACCGACGGTCCTATTGGCGCTATCGAACGGATCGAGGTTCGGAGTTCGACGAGCAATTCCCGGAATGTGCGGGGCGGTGCTGTCAGACTTTGTCCTTATTGGAGCAGCCGCTCTCGGCCTGGGGGCACTCCTGGCTGCGTCAGAGTTCTGGTTCAACGTCGTGAAGTGGATCGGTGTTGGCTATCTCGCGTTCCTCGGCCTTGTGCTGTTGAGGTCTAGTGGTTCGGCAGCGGTTGCGTTGGATCGGACATCGCATTCAGCAGATGTTGCGGCGGCCGATATCTTAGCTCGCAGCTTCTTTGTCGCTGCAACGAATCCAAAGGGCTATCTATTCTTCTCGGCGTTCCTCCCGCAATTCATTGACTTGGCCAGGCCACAATTCGTCCAATACGTGACGCTGGCAATCGTGTTCGCGACGATCGACTTCGTCGTCATGTTCGCCTACGCCAGCTTCGGCTCTCGAGTAGCGAAATTCCTGCGCTCCAATGCATCGATCTGGCTGGATCGCCTTTGCGGCGGAGTATTTCTCGCCCTCGCTGGAGCCATGGCGGTCTATCGACGCGCCACGAACTGAGATGGTGTCTCTTTCTGGCCCACTCTTACAACTCGCTAGACGCCGGAGCGCAAGTTGCTCGATGGCCGCGACCTGCTCGCCATCCCGGACGCCGAAATGCGGGACGTCCGGGGGCGGCGGATGGCGATGGCCTTCCAGGATCCGATGTCCGCCATGAACCCGTCCATGACCGTCGGCGCGCAGGTGGCAGAACCGCTCGAGCGGCACCTCGGGCTTAAACGCCGCGAAGCGTGGGCGCGGGCCGTGGCGCTGTGCAGCGAGACGCAAATTCCCGACGTTCCCCATCGGCTCTCGCAATTCCCTCACCAATTCTCGGGCGGCATGCGGCAGCGCGCCATGATAGCGATGGCACTGTCCTGTCGGCCTCGTCTTTTGATTGCCGACGAGCCGACAACGGCGCTCGATGTCACAGTTCAGGCCCAGATCCTGCAGCTGCTGAAGCGGCTCGTGCGAAAAACGCAGTGTGCCATGATGCTGATCACGCACGATCTTGGCCTGGTGGCGCAGTATGCCGACCGCGTCGGCGTGATGTATGCCGGCCGCATCGTCGAAAGCGGGCCGGTGCGTCAACTATTCAAGGCTCCGGCGCATCCTTACACGCGAGGCCTGCTGGCCAGCATACCGCGTCTGGACCGCAACGTTTCTGAACGCCTGAACGCCATCAAGGGGCAGCCGCCGACGCCCGGCCTCCTGCCGCACGGCTGCGTTTTCAATCCGCGTTGCGATTTTGCAATCCCACGTTGCCGGCTGGAGCGTCCGGAGCTGGCGGACGTCGGCAGCGAACAACGGAGAGCGTGTTTTGTCGAACTCCCCCAATTCGCCTGAAGTTCTTCGCGTCGAGGGATTGCGCGTTCATTATTCTCTCGCCGGCCTCGGGTCCGGAAAGAGAGGAATTGTTCGCGCCGTCAACGGGGTGTCGTTCACGATCGGTGCCGGCGAGACGCTCGGACTCGTGGGCGAGAGCGGCAGTGGAAAATCGACCGTGGGCCAGGCCATCCTCCGATTGATACCGATGGTCGAAGGACGCGTCGTCTTCGAGGGCAGCGATATTACGCATCGCTCCTTCCGGCAGATGAAGCCACTGCGCCGGCGGATGCAGATCATCTATCAGGATCCGTTCGGCTCTCTGAGCCCGCGGCTGCGCGTGAATGATATCGTCGGCGAACCGCTTGCCATTCACGGGCTTTGCAAGGGGCAGTCCGAGCGCAAAAAGCGTGTTGACGAGCTGCTTGACCTCGTCGGACTGACCCCCGCAATGGGCGCGAGACTTCCGCACGAATTTTCCGGAGGACAGCGGCAGCGGATCAGCATCGCGCGGGCTCTGGCGCTCTCTCCCCGGTTGCTGGTTTGCGACGAGCCCGTGTCTGCGCTTGACGTTTCGATCCAGGCGCAGATCGCGAACCTCTTCGTGGATCTCAAGCGGCAGATGGGCCTGTCATATCTTTTCATCGCTCATGATCTTGCGATCGTCCGTCAAGTCTGTGACCGCGGCGCCGTGATGTATCTCGGACGGATTGTAGAGCTTGCCCCGCGCGATCAGCTCTACAGCCGGCCGCTTCATCCCTACACGCGCGCCTTGCTGAAAGCCGTTCCGATCGCCAACGTTGATGAACGGCGCGACGACGGCTCCGAACTGCTGACTGGCGAGCCACCAAGCGTTCTGAAACCGCCATCCGGCTGCGCCTTTCGTACGCGATGTCCGTCGGCAATGGACGTTTGTTCGAAGTTGATCCCGCCCCTTCGACCCGTGGGACAAGGCATGGTTGCTAGTCATCTGGATCTAGATCCAGACAAAGAGCCCTAAGCAAAGATCACCTCGCAGCTGCTGCAGTTCACGGATCACCCAGGGGTCGAAATGCAATCGAGCGGTTCATATGGAAGAGGTTGGATGCAACGCGAAATCGAATGCCGCTCACCTCATCGACCGGGGATCAACGTCTCGATCCGATAGAGACTGTTCTTCGCGGTCATATAGAGAAACGTTCGGCCGTCACGAGTGGCAAGCGCGACGTTAGACACCGCGGGTTCGTCAGGCACGGGAATGTACGCGATCTCCTCGCCGCTCGCTGCGTAGACACGCACGCCGCGACGACTCGCCGCTGATACCGCAGCGTAGACATTTCCCCGTGCATCGACGGTAATGCCATCAGGGCCGATCTCACTGCCGTAGTCAGCAAGAACGCGTTGATTGCTGGCCGTCCCGTCCGCGGCCAAGTCATATGCCAATAGTCGCATGTTGCCGTTCCGCTGCGGGACCTTGTCGATGCGAAAGTCGGACACTAAAGAATCGAGCTCGGCAACGTACAGGGTCTTTTGATTGGGCGAAATCACAATACCATTCGGCCTGGCAACATCGGCAAGGATGAGATGGACGGAGCCGTCCGTGTCGAGGCGGTAGACTCCCTGAATCGGCTGCTCGACCGGTTCATGACCAAAATAGCGGGGATCCGTAAAGTAGATACGACCCTGATCGTCGATATCGAGGTCGTTCGGTGCATTGAAAGGGCGTCCTTTATAGAGCGCCGCGATTATCGTTGTTCGGCCGGTCTTGCTGTCCGTGCGAACGATAGAACGGCCTCCAAAATCGGCGCCTTGCGCGACGATCATTCGTCCTTCGCGATCAAATTTGATCCCAGCGGCCATGCCACTTGGTGAACGGAAGATGGAGGTCTTGTTGGTGGCAGGATCGAAGACCCAAATATTCCCGGCATCCATCCCGGTCGCGAACGTCATGGTTATGTCGCAGAAATAAATCCTACCGTCGGGGCCGACCGCAGGACCTTCAGTCCAGAACCCTCCGTCGAAGAGCTTTTCCAGCTTGGCGCCTGACGCCACAATCGGACCGGGGATCTGTCCCTGCGCCGCCGTCTGGCCGGCGACCATCGTGATTCCCATCATGGTTGCTACCGCCGTCGCAGCAAGCAAGCGCCAGGCGCTCCGCGATCTTTCCGTCGGCGAAATCATTCGCTTCTCCATGACTCATCAGGCGAAAGCAGTTGAGTCGACTTTGACCGTAGGACCCAAGCTTCTGCGGGGGTGCTCATTCAGGAAGGATCACACGGGGATCTACAAGGCATGCAATCTCGCGGCTCAGATCGAAAAGGTTGGATGCATCGTCGCGAATTCTCCTCGTGTAGCCCGACGCATTGAAGGCGGCTCTTGCTGCCTCCGATGAATCGAACCAGAATTCGGAGGCCCCATCGAATTCCTCATCGGCAGGCACGACTCCGCCTGCCAGATACCGCGTTGCGCCCGGAATCGTGTGATCCTGCCGATAGCCGCGGAGCCCTTTCGCGAAGTCTTCCTGAGCCAGCACGATATCCCTGTGTGCGGTGCGCCAGCGGTTGCTGAAGTCCTGCTGCGACAGACCTGCACGCCGGCGGTGGAAGATGAAGACCTTCACGGCGCCAGCACCCGGAAGGATCACGTGCTCGAGTGTCTTGAGAACGACAACGCGGCCCCGATCTAGGAAAACCTCCTCATCGGGGATCACGCGCTCCCGAAATACCGGCATCTCGGGGAACGACGGGCCGCCCTCGGTGCCTGGGCGAACGTAGACTTGCGCCACTCCGTCGTAGGGGAACGGCAATTGGCCCAGGAGACCCGAACCAATCAGATGATTCTGCACGTAACCGCTGCGCAACCGAGGCCATTCCGGGATCGACTTGAGGACCGCTGCGTGGACCTCGAACCAATGTTTGCCGAATTGTTCCTGGTTGATCATCGGATTACGTTTGAGCAGATACAATGGTTTCTGCCGCGGTTCGGAAGATGTCATCGTTTTCCTCTGGTGAAGCGGATGTCGGATCGAATTGATGCGCCAAGCGGCGTCAGTGCGAGATGTCGGCCTGGCGTGTTTCTGGCGACATCACGACGCAAAGCATCGAGACGAGGCAAAACACCGCCAGGAAGGCACCAACTCCGACGACGCTAGTTCCCCCCGTAGAGGCGAAAATCCATGTCACGATCAGCGGGGTGAGGCCAGCGCCCAGGGTCGAGCCCAGCTGATAGCCGATGGAGGCGCCGGTGTAGCGGGTCTTGGTGCTGAACTTCTCACTCAGGAAGGCGCCCATGGGTCCATAGAGCAGGCCTGCTGCGAACGAACCCAAAAGCCAGAAGGCGAGCACAGTCAGGATCGGGTCACCCGTCGAGACCAGGAGGAAGTTGGGGCCGATCAGCAGAATCGAAAGCAAAAAACCCGTGATTAACACTGGCCTGCGTCCATACTTGTCGCTGAGATGAGCGCAGACCGGAAACCACACGAGGTTGACGCCGTTTGCGAACGCGAGCGCGAACAGCGCGATGCTCGAGTCCAACCCCAGATTCCGGATGTAGGTCTGTGTGAAGGTTGCCCCTACGATGAAGACGGCAAGCGGTCCTGCTGCCGTGACGACAGCGAGAATGACGGCCTTCCACTCAAACCGCAGCAGATGAGCGAGAGGAAATCGGCTCATTTCACCTTCGCGCTTCAAAGCCTCGAGGAAAAGCGGTGACTCGCTGATCCGGTTTCTGATGTAGACGCCGATGACCAGCAACAGAGCGCTGAAGAGGAAGGGCACCCGCCATCCCCATTGCAGAAACTGGTCCTCGGGTAGCAGTTTGACGAGCCCGAATGCGAGCGCTGAGAGCAGGGTGCCAGTCGGCGCACCGATGTGGATGAGCGACGCAAAAAGGCCCCGCCTTTTCTGATCGCCGTGTTCGATGGCCATCATCAATGCTCCACCGTACTCGCCGCCTACCGCGAGGCCTTGGATGATGCGCATGAGCAGCAACAGCGCAGGAGCCGCCCAGCCAATTGTCTGGGGCGTTGGCAGAAGACCCACCAACGTCGAAGCGATGCCCATCATCCACATTGTGATGACGAGCATGCTCTTACGCCCGAGTCGGTCGCCGAAGTGGCCAAAGATGATACCGCCCAAGGGTCGAGCCAAATACCCAGCGGCAAACGTCGCGTAGGCAGCAACCGTGCTCATCAGCGGCGAGAGGTTGCCAAAGAAGACCGGCCCGAACACGAGCGCAGAAGCAGTGCTGTACAAAAGGAAGTCGTAGAACTCAATTGCACATCCGAGGTAGCCGGAGATGATGACGCGCCTCACTTCGCGGCGATCCGAATTTTCATGGCGTGTGTCGTCCGAGACTGCCGCCACGGCAGCGGTCCCGGCGATCGAGTAGGTATTCGCTTCTTGAAGCATCATGGACGTTCCCTCATCGTTGTTCTGCTTTCGCTTGGACGGCGGTCGATATTCACTGCTATTGTCCGCACGTAAGCACCCAGCTTGGGCAGAGCCCGCTCTGATGCAGGAATGGACACGGCAGCAGCTTGCGGCGCCCGTTGGCGAACAGGGCCCGGTATCGCTGGAAATCAACAGTTCTCGAGGCTCTTGCGGGCCTCAGGCTGTCACCTGATGTCCGGTCAAGACAAATCGACCAGGCCATTGATCTTCGATCTCGGAAATGCGCCGCATGATGCGCCAGCGGCCATCGGGATCTCGCCTCAGCGTATCCAGATATCGCCCCATCCCCCAAACGAACGACGGTTCGCCATCGCGCGGATCGAAGCGGAACATGTAGCTCACGACATCTGCAGTATCGCCGTGCAATTCAATCAGACTGTTGAGGACGAGGTGCTTATGAAAAATTTCAGGAGCGTGCGAATGGCGGGTCGCGAAATCTTTGGTGCCAGCAACGCCTTCCCATCGATTGACTGAGCCATCCGGTCGCCTTGTTTCGCGCACCGCGTCGGCCGTGAAACAGTCCATCAACCGGTCGAAGTTACCGTAGTCGAGGGCGTGACCGTACTGCTTCAGCGTGTCGAGTATCGCGTTTCGATCCTCCAATGCCTGGACACGCGTCTTGAGCGTCGCAAGATCGTCTTGAGACATTTCCTCACTCCAACTTTATTGTTGCGACATGGACCCGTTGCAACAGCTCTTGGTCCGTCATGCGAGAGCACAACAGTCCACCGCAGGAGACGCAACAATGGAATTGTCCGTTTTGGACTTTTCAGTGAGGCACGATGGAAGAGACCTCGTGTCGATCCGTATCGCGCGCAGCGCCGGTCCTTTCGGACGCCCTTCGACCGGTCAGGTCTGGAGCGACTTTCTGGTTGGTGAGAGGTTAGGGGCGAGGTGACGATGAAGCTGCCTTGTCCCGAGGTCATCTATACGACCGCGATGCGATATCTCATGTGATGGTTCGCGAATGGAACTCATCGAGCCAAGTCTGCCAACATCCGGCGGATCGGACACGGCGATCATGATCGCTTGACGTTGGTCAGATGCCGCTCCCGCTTGAGGACCGCGGTGATGCGGTGCTGCGCATCGCTCAGAGCCGCTGGGTCGGATTTGCGATCAGTCAGAGCGTCATGCACCTCCTCACCAATGATCGTTTCGACGGCGATGTAGCCCGGCACGGCCGGACGTTGCCAAGCCTGAAGCTGTCCGCGCCGAGCCATCTGATCAATGGCGCGCACGATCGGGGAGCCCGCGGTCGTGTCGGGATTGGCGGCCATGCTGAAGCGTGGCAGGACAGGGAAGCCATTGTCGATCTGGCTCTGGATCGATTCGCGTGAGGTCATCCTGCCAATCGCGGCCGCGGCGGCCTCGACGCGGTCGGGCGGCAGATTGGCCGGGATCGCCAGCAAGAAGCCGCCGAGCGGCGTGACATTGCCGCCGCGTGGCCCCGCGGGCTGAGGCAGGTAGCGCACGCGGCGCTTGACTCGCGAGCGCACGTCCGCCTCGAAGCGCACCGCGCGCATGGACCAAGCATAGGCCATCGCCGCACGACCGGTCAGGAACAGCTCGACGGAGGGATCCCAACTGAGATCCAACACGTTCGGTGGCGAAATGGTGCAGAGCCGGTGCATATAGTCGAGCGCCGCGCGCGCGGCGTCGCTGTCCAGGGACGGCATCAGTTCGGCGGCACTCCAGTCGATCGCCCGGTGTGTGGCGGGACCACGTGGCCCCTCCAGCACGGCGCCGCCACAGCAGCCGACCAGGGACATGAAGCTGGACGCGATCGGCATGCCGCGCACGCCGTTCCAGGTGATGCCGAAACGGCCTTCAGCGGGCGCGTGCAGCTTCCGCCCCGCCGCGATCACCTCGTCGAAGTTCCGGGGAAAGTTGAGCGATTTCTCGGCGAACAGATCGGTGCGCGCGGCGAACAGCTCGATCGAAGAGACGATCGGCACACCGTACTGGCGGCTGGCCCATCGCCCGGTGGCCCAGACTGACGGATCGAAATCCAGCGAATCGATGCCGACATTCAACAGATGCGCATCCAGGCATTGCACCCGTCCGCTCTCGGCGAAGGAGCCGAGCCAGGGCGCATTCAGGGTGATGACGTCGTATTCGGAGACCGGACGCTGTGCATTGGCCACGGCGCGCTCATACATGTCGTCCAGCTTCAGCAGATCGAAGTCGCGGCGAGATGCCAAGTTGTTGCGCCAATCGGCCCAGAGGTCGCGCATCGCAGCGAAGAAGGCATCGTCCTGCAGCAGGAAGCGTAGAGTCCGGCCGCTGTCGATCGTACGCTGCATGATGCTAGGGGGTGGCGCGAGAAAGGTGTCGATGCGGTTGACTCCGAAGCTGAAATCCTCGTCGCTCTCCGCGCTCGACCGCACACCGACGGTTTGCGCCAGCACGGACTTGATGTGACGGGCATAGCCGGTGAAGGCGGCCATCATCGGCTCGCCGGGATGCAGTGTGAAGCTCTTGCCCGTGCGCGTGCGTGGCAGCCGAATGATCCAGCCGCTCGCGATCAGCTCATTGATCCGGCGCAGCGCCGTCGCGTGAGGCACGCCCGAGACCTGGGCCAGTGCGGAGACGGTCAGGATTTCGCCGCGCAGCTGCGCGGTCACCAGGCTGGTGGCGATGGCCAGGTCGGATCCTGCTGGGTAACAGGAAATAGCTCGCCGAACGGCTCGCGGAGCCGGTCGAGGAAACCGATGACTCTCAGCAGTTCTCCTTCGTTCATGCCGGAGAATATCCATACTGAACATATTTCTATCCAGTATGGACTAATTCTTGTTTGCCGCAAGCCGGTGCGAAGTGGACTGTGGTCTTTCCGGGAAGAGGGAGGACAGTTCATGGCGGATTGGGCGAGAGCGCTGGCGGTTCGCGGGTATCCGGCATGATCACGGACTATGTCATCGTCGGCGGCGGCAGTGCCGGCACGGTGCTGGCATCGCGCTTGTCCGAGAACTCGGCGAACCGCGTGGTCCTGCTTGAGGCAGGGGCCGATACGCCGCCGGATGCCACGCCCGCTGATATCGACGACACCTTCCCGAGTTCGAGCCTCAACCCGGAATATTTCTGGCCGGAGTTGCAGGCGCGTCGACGGGAGGGCGGACGGCTCCATCCCTATCCCCAGGCACGAATCATGGGTGGCGGATCCAGCATCATGGGTATGTGGGCTTTACGCGGCATGCCGTCGGACTATCGACGCTGGTCCGAGGCCGGTGCTGAGGGGTGGGACTGGCCGGACGTCTTGCCCTATTTCCATCGGGCCGAGGCGCATGCCGATGAGCCATCGTCGGGCGGTCCCTATCCGATCCGTATCCCGCCGCGCGCGGAATGGCCGGGCTTTGTGCGTGCTATCGAGGCGGCGATGCAGACCCGTGGTTTTGGGCATATCGAGGACATCAACGAGACGCCCGGCTGCGGCTTCTTCGCGATGCCCAATGCCGCAACGGCACATAAGCGTTCCTCGACCGCGTCCCGCTACTTGACCGCTGCCGTGCGCGCTCGATCAAACCTGACCATTCTTGCGGGCGCCACGGTGCGGGCACTGCGAATCGAAAATGGTCGCGCCACGGGCGTCAGTGTCGAGCAGGCAGGCGGGAGCCGCGAACTTGCGGCCGGCGAGGTCATCCTCAGTGCCGGCGCCATCCATTCGCCGGCGTTGCTCATGCGAGCCGGTATCGGTAACGCCGAGTCGCTGCGCGACGTCGGCATCGAGCCGCGCCTGCACCGCCCCGGCGTCGGGCAGAATCTGCAGAACCATCCCTATCTGCATATCGCGATGACGCTGCCGGCACGCGCGCGGCTACCGGCGGCGTTGCGCCGCTTTGCGCTGGCCGGCGTGCGGCATTCATCCGGCTTGGCGGATTGCCCGGCGGGTGATCTGGTGCTGACAGCGATTGGCCGCGTAAGCTCCCACAGTTTCGGTGTCGATCTCGCCATGTTCAGCGCTGCGCTGTATGCGCCGTTTTCACAGGGCACAGTGGTCCTGACCAATGCCGCGCCGGAAGCGCCTCCGGCCATTGATTTCCGCTTCCTGGACGATCCGCGCGATGCGCCGCGAATTCTGCAGGCCGCTCGTTTCGCTGAAAGCCTGCTCGCCGATCCTCTCTTCGGGCAGCACTACCATGACGCCTTTCTGCTGCCGCCGGTGATGTCGCTCGATCAATTCGGCAAGACCGGGCTTGCCGGTGCGCTGATCGCGCTGGGCGCTTCCTTGGTGCTGAACGCGCCGCCGCCCATTTCACGTTTCATATTGTCGCGCCGGTTGGCGCCGGGTTTCTGGATCGCCAACCGCCGGCACCAGCGGGTGCTGACCGACGACGACATCTTGAGCGCTATTGCGCCGATGGGACATGTCTCCGGCACATGCCGCATGGGACGGCTTGAGGATGCCAATGCGGTCGTTGATGCGCATTGCCGCGTTATCGGGCTCGGGGGCTTGCGTGTCGTAGACGCCTCGATCATGCCTTGCGTGCCCAGCGCCAACACCAACTTGCCGACGATCATGGTCGCGGAGAAGGCCGCCGACCTCATCCGACGCGACCGTGTACGTTAGGCGCTCGCGTCGTCAACGTCGGGGGTCAAAAACGAAAGCCCCCATAGCCGGCATCCGCCAGCGGCGCGTTGAGCGAAGCGGTGATGGCGATACCGAGCGCGTTTCGGGTATCATCAGGATCGATCATTCCGTCGTCCCAAAGTTCGGAAGGAGCGTAGCATCCCGACAGCGGCTGCTGATAAGCCTTGAGCGTCTCGGCACGCACGCGCTCGCCCTCTTCCTGGTTGATCTAGCTACTCCAAGCCGTCGTATGTGATCTGGAGATATCCAAAGATCGCCCTTCTGACGCGGGAGATCAAAAGCGTTGCATTTGCATCGCCTCTCTGCGCCGCAGAATCGACTATGCCGCTAGTGATTGCGATCAAATCGGCAGCTGCGGAGGAATGTCGAGCAGTTGACGGCAGGTCAGATCTTTCCAAGCAAGTCCGAAAAATGCGGACGAGTTCGTTCTTGAGGCGTTTGTCCCCGTCATCTGCAAGTAGTCTTCTTCGTTCGATGTTAAGCAGACACGTAAGCGTTGGCCGCTTCAGTTGCCGGTTTACCACCGCACTGATGAGAGCCCCTAGACCCTCTCGCCCGCTCGAGAAGGCATTCAATTCGCCAAAGTCGCCGAGCAGCAAGTCTGTTTCGCGCTCTATCAAGGCTCGAGTGATCGCGTCTCTACTCGGGAAGTACTGATAGATAGACCCCGGACTCACTCTTGCGAGGTTGGCAATGGCATGTGTGGTGTAACCCGCCAATCCTCTCTGTTCTAGTATGCATGCCGCAGCTTCAATGATGGTGGCGACTGTTGCCGCCGAGCGCGCTTGAACCGGCTTCTTCCTGGGCTCTAAAAAGCTTCGGCTAGATTTTTTGTGCATGGCAAATTCCATCCATCTCGATGCGATGCATCGCCGGCTTCATCGCGCCTCGCTTCGAGCATTCAGTACTTCTATTAATTGAAGCCTGCAAGTTCGAGGCTCAGGTGTCATAGCTTCAGCTTCAACACGTTTTGAAGATCTGCAATGTGAGCACGCATAGTGGCTTCAATGGGAATGCGGCCCATCCGCAGGGCAGAACAGGCGTGGGTGAAAATTGGGAAATGCGAGTATTCAAATCGCGAGCAGCCGCTCACACTGATCTGAAAATGATGATCGAAAGTGTTATCGTCGGTATAGCGATCAGAGAGGCTCGGATGATTTCGACTGGGTGTTCAATGCTGAGCTATGTTACGGCGTCCAAGGCGAACAAGGGCATGAAATGAGAGTGCCCGACATGCAGGACTACATCTGCAGAGAAGACGTAACGTACTGTTCCCGCGACGGAGTAGAGCTGCGTGGTGATCTCTACCTTCCCAAGGGAGATGGCCTTTTTCCGATCTTGATAGGTGTGCCCGGAGGAGGTTGGCGCATTTGCGCACGGGCCAGCCTTCGTCAATGGGGCATTTATCTCGCCTCTCGCGGATATGGCCTATTCGTTATCGATTATCGCCTTGCGACTGCAACCCGCAAGGCCTTTCCCGAGGCGGTGCAGGATGTCGTCGCGGCCGTTCGGTTTATTCGCGGCTCAGGGGCCGAACTATCCATCGATCCACAGCGCATCGGGCTTCTAGGTGCGTCGGCAGGGGCGCATCTTGCCGCACTAGCAGCGCTTGGAGGCGACACGACTGCTTTCGGTGGAGGGCATCCCGGCGATGCGTTCGCCTCAACACCAGCTGGTGTAAAGGTGCTGGTGGCTGTCTACGGAGTATTCGATCTCTTCAGACAATGGCAGGATGATCTCAGTCGCAATCCGGATCCCGAATGGAGTATGACGCGCAATCTTATCGGCACAGACCCCTATGAGGATCAGCAGAGCTATTTCGAGGCATCGCCATTGCGGCATGTCACTTACGACAAGAACCGAATGTCGGTGTTTGTGAGCTGGGGCACGTCGGACGAATTCGTGGATCCCGCACAGTCGGAGTCGTTCGTGCGCGCCTTGCAACAGGCTCGCTTCACTGTTCGAACACACAAGATACTTGGTGCCTCGCACTTTTGGTTTGGACAATCCCTTGATTTTTCGTCAGGCGAGGACGCGAGCCTCGCGCCGCGCCTGGTTCAATTTCTTAACCAGGCTCTCTAACTGAATCCCGCCATCCAGCGGGTGAGTTTCTGGATGCGTCGTTCGACGTTCGCGGCAGATGGCTGGTCTCTTCAACAAGCGCTGAACTCGGAAAGGGTCCGGACCGACGATGTCGTGGACGATTCCGGCTCTTATCAACTCCCTGCAACTCCAAGAATACGACGAGCGTGTTCATTCTCGCCGAATACAGAAGATGCGTGGGTTACAAGACAGATGTGCCCCTCAGGGATTAAAGACGTTAGTCGAATCCGACGGCCCCAATCGGGACGACGGATGTCGTCGCTCGCATCCCTCCACTGCGAAACAAGAATGATCTATGCCTGGCGCACTATAGATCACCATGCCGCCACGCACCCATCGCTTCTAGGATCGCACGCGCCCTCAAGGAGGCCATCGGGATGCCGAACGATCGCACCGGCGTGGCCCATCTGAGACGTGAAAGGACCGACGAGCTCAACCTCATGACCGGCTTCGCGGAGTGCCTCATAAAGTTCCGGGTCGAAGCGGTCCTCCAATTTTAGGGAAGTGCTAGCGTCCCCCCAAGCGCGCCCGAGCAGCCAGCGGGGTGCCGTGATCGCCTGCTGTAAGGGCATGCCAAAGCGGGCATAGCGCGTGAAAATTGCCCCTTGCGTCTGTGGCTGGCCTTCGCCTCCCATTGTGCCGTAAGTCATCACCCGTCCGTCTTGGAAACGGGCCAGGCCCGGAGTCAAGGTATGGAACGGCTTTCTGCGCGGTTCTAGGGCATTCCAACCGCCGCACGACAACCGGAAACTGCTCCCTCGATTCTGCCATACAATGCCGGAGCGTGGCAGAACAAGCCCGGAGCCAAACTCGAAGTAGGTGCTCTGGATTGCACTTACAGTCCGACCTTCATTGTCGATCACCCCGAACCAAGTGGTGTCGCCGGCAGAAGGGGGCTGAGGCCAAGGCAAAGGCACGGTGACTTTCGATTCGAGCCGCCATTTTGTCGAGGGCATCGCTGTCATCCAGGAGCGCCTGCGGATTTAGCTTCATCCAGGCCGGATCGCCCACATGCGTGTCCCTCACCAAGAAAGCTTGCTTCGTGGCCTCGACGAGACCATGCAAATGCGCAAAGCTTTCTGGCTTGTCTGCGTGAATGCGGTCGAACAGAGCTAGAATGAGCAACGACGCGAGACCCTGAGTTGGTGGAGCGGTGTTGAAGAGCCGGGCGCCGGAAATTTCTACCGAAAGCGGTTCAGGGCGATCCACCAAATGCTCGGCGAAGTCGGCCGCTGTAAGCGGACTTCCCAGCGCCTCCAGATCGGACGCAATCATCGTAGCAAGGGGACCGTTATAGAAAGTTCCAAGTCCCTCGGAGGCCATGCGGCGGAGAGACGCCGCGAGGGCGGGCTGCCGAAAGCGTTCGCCTTCCACCATGGGTCGCCCCGCACGCTCGAAAATGCTTGCGTAGGCACCGGGAAGATTCCTCAACTCCGGGCTCTTATCGGCCGCGATCTGGGCGCCGTCGCGGGTGAGCGCTACACCGTGCTCCGCGTATTGAATGGCGTCACGAAGCAGCCGCGAGGGAGATAAAAGGCGGCGAGGGCTCGCCTCGAGGGCTGCAGCCCATCCAGAGACGGCTCCTGCCATCGTGTTGGCGGCTAGCGGTCCGCGGCGAGGTATCTCGGCTAAATTCTCATACAATCCGAGATTTGCGCGACTCGCCGAGCGCCCAGAGGCGTCGATCGTACGCGTACGACCGTCAGGTTCGGCTATTAGCCAAAATCCATCCCCACCAAGGCCCGTCATGTGAGGGTAGACGACTGCCAGGCAGGCGGCGACGGCAACTGCCGCCTCGATTGCGTCACCACCATCTTTGAGGACGTCGAGCCCCGTCTGGCTCGCCAAATGATGTGGTGAGACAACCATACCCCGAAAGGAGCGAACAGTGTGCAGCATTTTATGATTGTAAGGTGCCGAACGCCGCATTGAAGAATGCAGGCGCGCTGATCAAGATGAACATGTGAGCCTATGCAAAACCCATTCGAGGGCGTTCCACCCTCATCGAGAAGAGCGAACCTAGCTCAGTCTGTGGGGCAGCGTGCTTGGCTAGATCCGCGCTGTATTGTGCGTGCTTGTGTGCGATTGTAGTACTCGCGTTACAAGCGATCCCATTCGCGCGCTTTGGAGCGGGGCAAGCAGCGGGAAACGTGCAGCTATAAAATGAAAGCTCACATTGTCCGTCGTGAAGCGACCTCAAATCAGCCTGAGGAAATATACCGAAGGAAGTTCACACTTATCCAAGTGGTGATGCTGCGTGAGAGGTCGTGCTATTCGTTTGCCACTCTGGACGGCCCGCGGCTCGCGATCAGCCGCTCTCCCTCGGTTTAGTATTGAAAAGCGCGTTCTCAAAAGAGGATCGTAAGCATTGCGCCGTTGTCTAGGAACGCCGCGCGCCTGTTAGGCGGCGGAGAATGCCGTGCATCCAATCCGCGCGTGGTCCCGGTCATAAAAGCGTTTCGACGAAATCTTAGGTCTTGACCCAGTCACTACTTGTGACGGTGTTCATCATCAGCGAGCCGCTGACGATGGTGCGCATTTCGCACTCCGCCTTTATAGTCCCGCGGATTTCCCGGATCTGACGCCTGGGAATCGATCTTTCGAAGGTGCCCCGTTTGCTGCTGAGCCAACTTCACCTTCATGTCCAAATAACCCCACACCGCCGCCTCGATAGAGCGCGTTAGAGAGGATGCATCGACCTCTCCTCGTCGGCCGCTGGCGTAATTTAGCGCCTTGGCAATCTCGACTATGTCCATAGCCGTCGCTTCAGATGCGGACATTGAGAGACCGAAGCTCTTCCGTAGGAACTCTTCTAGCGAAGCTCGGATGATTGTGCCGGCGCGCGACGCTGGCATGAGCGATGCCAATCGAACTTCCTCGAAATCCAGCAATCTTGCCAACAGTGGACGTCGTACCTGGTTTAGGACGGCCGCCTTAAACACCTCCCGCAGTGCCTGTCTCGGCGGGGTTAAGGCGAGCGCTGCCAAGACGGCGTCGACCATACTGGTCGTCTCGCGCTCGATGAGTGCGATGGTAATTGCGTCTTTGTTTGGAAAATACTGGTAAAGCGACCCTATGCTTACTCCGGCACGAGCCGCGATCTCGTTCGTCGTGTAGCCGTCAAAGCCGTAACGTTCAAGAATATCGGCCGCACCCTCGAGTATCGTATCCACCGTTAGGGCCGCGCGGGTTTGAGCGGGCGTTTTTCTGGGGTTCAGCCGCTGCGTGCCAACCTTTTTGGAGCGTGATGACCTCATATGAGAAATGCTCGTACCTTTTCTGGCTGTCGTCAAGGGTATCCGTTGATCCAGCGGACGTCACTGTACGCATTGCTCTGATGTTCTTTCGACGGTCTTCCCGACGGTTGCCATGCCCGAACTCGACCTTCATGTTCGGCGACGCACGCGGCAACGGTCTAGCTGAGGGGCGGGGAAGTCGTGCCAATGGCCGTGCGAATGTTGGGAGCTCCGTAGCTCGAGGACGCATAGGGATTGCATCATTCGTGATGGGACTTTCATCCGCTCGGGTCAGGAGTCGGCGCCGACTTAAGCAATCTGTTTGGTGTGCAGGCCGACTGGAGGCAGGCGGATTCTCGACAGCCGAAATGTGAGCAGGTGTGGCCGGCTCTGCGGTCAACGGCAGCATTTGCAGGAAATAACGCGAGAGCCTGATGCGAGTACCGAAATGGCGAGCAATCGCTACCCTGTGCGCATGAAAACGGAGTGACGTTCGATCGCTCAGCGACAAAACAATAATGAAGGGAGAGTTCGCGAGCGATACAATCTGGCCAGCGAGGCGGCAGCTTGAGGGTTCAAATGGATCAAGTCGCCTCCGCGCAGTTCAATCAAAGCAGCGGTTCTCAGAGCGCTCGACTACCTCGTGAAAGCGGTGGGGAAGCTTTGGTGCGCGCTAGTCGCGACCGGACAGATCGTAGCGTTGGAAGCGGCTGATCGTATTGCTGAAGACTAAGACCGAACCACTGAGAGAGGACAGTTTCGGTGACTTAAGAATCCTCTCGCCGAGCGACGTCGCCGCTGGCGTAACCAAAACGCTTTACTCAAACAACGTTACATGGGGGATATCACGTGTCTTGCTGTCATTGGAGGATCGCACTGGCGATGTTGTCCGCGACGATGCTTGGCCCAATAGGCTTTGTCAACGCGGCGGATTGGCCTGATAAGCCGGTGAAGGCTGTACCGGTTGTCGATGCTCCCTTTTTTTCCGTGAATGACAACCGGTTAACTTACGCATATTTGTTTGAGGCTAACACTCCGTTGGCTCCGGGAGGGAAGAACGTAGCAGCGTTTACGCACTTTGACGCTTGGGCATACGGTACCAACTCTTTTAACGGCCTATTGGCCAAAAACCAACAGGGCGACGTAGCTGCATCTTGTAGGCTACCAAATCAAGGCTGTGCCGGCTCACTGGAATTCCACGGCTTTCTCAGGAGCACGCTTGGTTTCAATCAAGTATTTGACACCAAAGCGTTCTCAGCCGGGCCGCTACAGAACGTCTCGCTCGCGGTCGGAGGCGGCGTGCAGTTCAAGAATACATTCTCCGCAATCAACCGAAACTCGATTACCGCAGGCCTCCAATTCGACTTCGCTTTGCCCTACAAGGGGTACTTCAACATTACGCCGCAAATGTACAAGGCTTGGCAGTACTCCGGGAGCTATGCGGCGATATCATTCGCACCGGCATTTCCGGGAGCTCCCAACGGATGGCTCGACTTCGACCCGACATGGTCCGTTTTCATGAGCTATTACATGCCGTTGGGTTTCTTGCCTGAGTCGATCCCGCTCTCCGTCAGTGGCAACTTCACCATCATTGGCCCCATGGGCAGGGGCGCGAAACCAGGCGTCCTTCCAGCGGCCCTCATTGCTCCCACCATAACCGAGTACAATGGCGAGCCGGTCCGCTTGACGTTGGACGCCAGCAAAGTGCTGTGGGGTCCCAAGTATTCTCATTTCGTCGACGTGTGGGTCGCTTACAAGTATTGGCGCAATCTTCTGGGGCTTGACGACACTTCCAATCTGGCGTGCCTGTCGCTCAATTGCAGGGGATCATCTCTATACTCCGGCATTACGGTGAAGTTCTAAACACCTAGCTTGGTACGACAATCCGAAGATGTCCGGAGCCGCTCACGGCATCGAGTCAACGGCTCGGCGGCGTGGCCACGCACTCCATAGATCGAAGACGCCTCCGCTAGCAGGCCGGTCAGTTCTGCTCCTCCCTGACTTGGGCCGCCTAGCTTGTGCTAGGCGGCCCATTTCGGTCGACCCCCACGGGAATTCGCATCGGGACCTGCTTCTGATGAAGGTCGAACGCGCCAAAGGCACTTTTGCAGGAAAAGTATGATGACAACGTTCCAGGACGCGCGCACGTTTTTGCTGAAGCATCGAACCGATTACGACACAGCGGTGAAGGGATTCCGTTGGCCTGATCCTGTCCCCTTCAATTGGGCATTGGAGTGGTTCGATGCCGATCTTGCCACGAGAGAAGAGAGCAGGGACCGCGCAGCTCTGTGGATCGTCGATGCTGGCCAGGTCACGAAGCATAAGCTCACCTTTGCGGAGTTGTCGCGCCGCTCCAATCAGGTCGCGAACTTCCTGCGAGCGCAGGGCCTGCGACGCGGCGACCATCTGCTGCTGCTGCTCGGTAATGTTGTGCCGTTATGGGAGACCATGCTGGCGGCCATCAAGCTTGGTGTGGTCGTCATTCCTGCAACGACGTTACTGACGCCTGAGGAACTGAGGGATCGATTGGAGCGCGGGAGAGCTACAGCGGTGGTCGCAGGGCAGGACCAACTGGACAAATTCGGTAGCCTGACGACGAACAACCTCGTCCGCATCGCGGTTGGGGCGACATCGCAGCCTGGCTGGCTTGCCTACGAAGAGGTTGCGCACGCATCGGAGAGTTTCGTCCCGGACGGGCCGACGCTGCCAACCGATCCGATGCTGCTCTACTTCACCTCGGGCACCACGGCCAAACCCAAGCTCGTGCGCCATAGCCAACGCAGCTATCCAGTCGGCCATCTTTCGACCATGTACTGGCTTGGCCTCAGACCCGGCGACATTCACCTCAATATCTCTTCGCCGGGCTGGGCCAAGCATGCCTGGAGTTGCTTCTTCGCGCCCTGGAATGCGGGGGCTACCGTATTCGTCTTCAATCAAGGCCGCTTCGAAGCAAAAGCATTGCTCGAGGCCATCGGCCGTTTCGGCGTGACCACGCTATGCGCACCGCCGACGGTCTGGCGTCACTTCATTCAGGAGGACCTTGGCTCCTTCAAGGTGAGCTTGCGTGAGGTCTGTGGCGCAGGCGAGCCACTCAATCCGGAAGTGATCGATCGGGTACGTGCCGCGTGGGGGCTCACCATCCGCGATGGATACGGCCAAACGGAGACCACGGCGCTGGCTGGCAATTCTCCTGGTCAGAAGATCAAGATCGGATCTATGGGGCGCCCGCTGCCCGGTTATCAAGTGCAGATTAGCGATGCTGATGGTCATCCCGCAGCCGAGGGCGAGATCACGTTTCGGCTCAACGCGGGCAGGCCGGCTGGACTCATGCAGGGCTACCAAACCGAGGACGACAGACTTTCCGGCGTCAACGGCCTGCTTTACCGCAGCGGCGACGTCGCCGTTGCAGATGAGGACGGCTATCTCACCTTCATAGGACGATCTGACGATGTGTTTAAGTCCTCGGACTATCGCATCAGCCCGTTCGAACTGGAGAGCGTTCTGCTTGAGCACGAGGTCGTCGCGGAAGCGGCGGTGGTCCCCAGCCCGGATCCTGTACGCCTCGCGGTGCCCAAGGCTTTCGTACTGCTCGTTTCAAGTGCCGAATGTTCACGCGATACTGTACTATCAATCTTCCAGCACCTGAATGCGCGGCTTGCGCCATTCAAGCGTATTCGGCGCCTCGAAATCGTCTCCGAACTTCCCAAAACAATCTCTGGCAAGATCCGCCGCGTCCAGCTGCGCAAGCTTGAACAGGACGCCAATGGCATCAGCCCGTTGCGTGGCCAGGAGTTCCGAGAAGAGGAGTTTCCCGAGTTGCGAATACAAAAGGGGAAAGATAGCCGATAAGCGAACTTGGAGAGCGGTCGCGGAGGCGAACACTCGGCGAGTGTGCGCTGCGCACTGAACCGTGTTCCAAAAGATGCTTGCTTGGCGCTGAACCAGAAGCCGATGCAAACGCGGTTCTTTGTGCCTGTCGGTAGTGCTGGGATCGCGTCCCCATCCGAGCGCGCCATAGACACACATCATTCGAAGTCACGTCCGATTGGTGTGATTGGTTTTAAAACAGCGTGAGAGTGTGGTGCTCCTCGAAGCGCGAATTCACAAATTCTGTTTCGGTCAATCAACAAAGGCACGTTCTAAAATGCGGAATATTGCAATTTTCGGATCTGGTCGAGTAGGAGCGACGCTTGCCACCGGTTTGGCTGCGGCCGGGCATTCTTTGAAACTCGGCGTGCGAAACCCAGAAACGGCGCGCGGCAAATGGACGGGACCTAACGCGATGTTCGCCAGCCTGGCCGAGGCATCGCGCGATGCCTCGGTTGTTATCAACGCTACGCCCGGGGCGAGTAGCGTTGAGTGCCTTTCAGTTCTTCGCGCAGAGTTGAAGGGAAAGGTGCTGATCGATGTTGCTAACGCAACGGTACGTGGTCCGGATGGAATTCCGAGTGCCTTGCTTTACCCCAACTCAAGCTTGGCGGAAGTCCTTCAGGCAGCATTACCTGAGACCTTCGTGGTCAAGACGCTTAATACCGTGTTGTCGCCCGTGATGGCGAATCCCGATCTGCTGAAATCGCCAGCGACCGTCTTTGTGTCCGGAAATGATGACGCTGCGAAGGCGGTCACGAGGGAGTTACTGCGCGACCTCGGCTGGTCGGATCGCTCCATTGAGGATCTTGGAAGGATCGATAGCGCGCGTGGTACCGAAGCACTGATCCTCCTCGTGCCCTATCTCATTCGATCCAAAGGATTTGCAAATTTTGCGCTGAGCGTGGTGCGGTGAACCCAATCGATTGTTGATGAAGGTGTGACCTCGCTCTCTGAGGAAGTGTTGTTACTCGGCATCTTTTGCTTGAAATCAAGAGAGGCCGATTGGGTCAGTGGCGGCAAACCCGAAGGCCCGCCGAGCCGATTGTCGCTCCTCGCGCTCAACATGCGATGGTCGCTCAACGATGTGGGCGATGTCGTATTTCGCTCTTGGCAGCCGTTACCCTCGGCAATCCGCGCACAATACCGAGCAGATCACGGGTTCGCTGATGAGCGTCTTGCGCTGCCCGACGGGCAGAGCTGGATGAGGGTTCCTTTGCGATCGGGGCGTTGGTGATCGTAGGATACTGGTGCAGCTGAGCCGCTTTCGGCGTGGGCGCGATACGCTGTAGCGTTCTCCTCGCATCCGTAAACTCTCGCCTAATCCAAAATGCGAGCAGACACCTCGATTGTCGAACCGGAAGGCGCCGTGGATCGTTTGTTTTGCTGAATTTCCTGCTGTCTAGACCTCCCTTCGGGAGCGCTCTCGAGCGTGCTCCAAAAGCGAGTTGTAGCAGTGAATGATTACGCAGAATATTCGGGGATCGCGAACAATTTCCAAGCTAGCAGAGATGAAGAGTCGTCGTGCCCCAAACACGCCTTAGTGGCAAATCTTCGGAGGCGCCTCGCACGCCAAGGATCATCGCCCTCAGCAGCGCTCATCCCGTCCCGACCGAGATTCGCGGCCGGCAGCTGATGACGTCGATCGTCCGCGACCCCATCGAGGGGCCACTGCAAATCGGTCCCGAAGGACCGGTCGACAATTCGACCGCTGTACACACCGAGCACATGCTGGCGTTTCCTGCCGCGCATTACGATTTCTGGACGCGTGAACTCGGCGTGGCTCGCGATGCATGGAACTGGGCCTGGTGGGGAGAGAATCTGACGGTTGATGGCGTAGACGAAGAAATGCTGCGCATCGGGGACCTGGTCAAGATCGGTACTGCCGAGTTTGAGGTCACGTCGCCGCGGATTCCTTGTTTCAAGGTGGCTTGGCGCATCGGTCAACCGGACTCCATCCTTTTGCGTATGATGGAGACGGGGCGCGTTGGTTTCCATCTGGCGGTGCTCAAGCCGGGCCTGGTCTCGCTCGGTGACGCAATCGAGGTTTCCTCTCCACAGCCTGAAAACATCACCGTCGCCGACCTGTCGCGGCTGCTGCTGTCGACCTCGATCGAAAGCGTGGAGCAGCTGAGCGCCACTTTGGCGATCCCGGCCCTCGGCAAAAAGGCGGCGGGAGCAGTCCGCCGCCGAATTGCGCTGATCGAGGATCGCGAGCGCATGCGTGTCGGCCGCTGGCGAGGGTGGCGCCGGTTCATCTTGGCGAACGCTAACGACGAGGTCGAGGGGATCCGTTCGTTCCACTTGCAGCCTGATGACGATCAGCCCCTGGCTCCCCCGGCGCCAGGCCAATTTTTGAGCGTCAAGACCCAGCGCGAGGGCGAGCCGGACCTGGTGCGCACCTGGAGCATCAGTGACGTCGACCTGCAACGGCGCCTTTACCGCATTAGCATCAAGGTCATAGAAGGTGGCGCCGGATCTCGCCGCATGCACAAGCAGTTGCAGGTGGGAGACGCCATCTGGTGTCGTCCACCCGCAGGTCAGTTCGTCCTCAATCGCAGCGGTCACCGCCGTATCGCGCTGTTCAGTGCAGGTATCGGTGTCACACCGATGATAATGATGCTGAAGGGCTACATCGAGCGGGGGCAGGGCGCGCCGCCCCTGGTGTGGATGCAGGTGGCCGTGAATGGGCGGGCTCACCCGTTCAAGCAGGAGATCTCCGCGCTGCTGGCGCAGCTCCCGGATGTTCGCCGGATCATCTATTACACGCGGCCTGATCCCGCGGATCGCGTTGGTGTTGACTACGACCGCGCGGGTCGCCCGGCGGCGGAGGATCTGCGTGAGATTTTCGGGGCGCCTTATCCGCTCAACCTGTTTGGCCGGGAGCTGCCGTTTCCCGGACAGGAGACGGAGGCCTACGTCTGTGGCCCAGAGAGCTTCCAGGATCTGGTGCGGGATTCACTGCTGGCGATCGGTGTGAAACCCGCCGACATTCGTTCCGAGGCATTCGTCGTCAAAAGAGCGGCGAACGAAGGGCAGGCGGCCCTGATCGAGAAGGCGGCGGTGCGTTTCATCCGCTCCGGGGTAACCGCCGAGTGGCATGCGGACGATGGCCAGACCTTGCTGGACCTGGCGGAGGCCGCGGGCCTGAGCCCTGCTTATGCCTGCCGCTCCGGTCTTTGCCAGAGTTGCGAGTGCGCGATCATGGCCGGTGCTGTCCAGTACGACCCGCAGCCATCGGTGCCCTTGGAGAGCGGCAAGGTGCTTATCTGCTGCGCCCGGCCGGCGACGAACGTGATCGAGCTGGATGTTTGAGCAGCCGGCAACTCCTGTCTCCATCCGACCGGGGGAGTCTTGAAAAACTGCAATTGCGATCGACGAGACTAAGGGGAGGAAATGGGATGACTTCGACGCGGGACTATTCCGAGCTCAAAGCAAACTGGCGCCTGCTGCTTGCTGCGTTTGTCGGATCGGCTGTTGGATTCCCGACGCTTCCATTCTTCAGCATTGGCGCTTTCGCGCCGACGTTCCAGCGCGTCTTCGGCTGGAGTCAAGCTGCCATTCTGGGTGGGCTGCTGCTTGCCACGGTCATGATCCTTGTCTTCGGCACCTTTATCGGAGCATTCATCGATCGGAGAGGGCCCCGCCTGATCACGATGGTCTCGCTGGTTGGTATGGGAGTCAGTTATATGGGGCTTGCCGCCTCCGACGGCTCCATGACGGTCTATTATGCCGCTTGGGTCGCTATGTGCGTCACCGGTCTCGGGGCAAGTGCCATATCTTTCACGCGCGTGATCAGCGGCGCTTTTAGCCGGCGTCGTGGGCTCGCGCTTGGCTTGGTGTTGGCAGGATCAGGCGTCTTCGCTTTGCTGGTGAAACCTTTTGCGGCATGGCTGATCGCCGCCTTCGGTTGGCGCGTTGCCCTGGTTGCCATCGGTGCTCTGCCGGTTTTGTTTGCGGCGCCGCTCGTGTGGTGGGGGTTCCCAAGAAGCTGGACAGGACCGAAAGGCGTTGTCGTGATGGGTGATACGGGGCTCAGCGTCAGGGATGCCTTGCGAAGTTGGGCTTTCTGGGTGCTGATCGTCGCCTTTATTGGCATGGGTTTTGGGATCGGCGCACCCGTGCCAAACATCGAAGCGATTCTCAACACCAAGCAGCTCGATGCGCGCGTGATCGTAAATGTGGCGGCGCTCATTGGCCTCTCCATCGTTGTGGGCCGTCTTGCTGGCGGTTGGTTGATGGATCGCTTCTGGGTCCCAGCCTTGGCTATGATCATGTTGCTCAGCGCCGCCTCGGGCTGCGTGCTGCTGTCAGCGTCCGTGGTGACGGACACCAGTGCAGGCGCCGCCATTGTATTGATCGGCCTCGCCGCCGGCGTGGAGTATGACATTCTGGCCTATCTGGTCGCCAGGTACATCGGCCTGCGCCGCTACGGATCTATCTACGGCATCTTATTCGGCATCTTCGCGATCGGAGCCGGTGGAGGGCCAGCGCTGCTTGGTCGATCTTATGATCTATCCGGCAGCTATACGACGGGCCTCTTAGCCTGCGCAGGCGCCCTGGTCGCATCCGGTCTCTGTCTCTTGTCGCTGGGTCCCTATCCTACGAAGTTCGAACCCGTTCAGGGCGCCTCGTGCCCCAGCGATGTCGAACCCCAAGCCTTCACCTCAAGCACCTGAAGCAGGCTGCCATGATCAGATTACTGAGCTACGTCACGCCGCGTTTGTGCTTGGCCTCGCTTGAGGCGACTCTAAGACCGGGTAAGCGCTCGCCGGCATACGACTCGCAAGCGCGCGTCAGCAGGGGAGATGGGCTGTGATTACAGTGCTAAGCAACGCGCGCATTTTTGACGGGGTCTCCGAAAATATCATTGAGAATGGCGCGGTGGTCATTGAAGGCGATCGGATTCGGGATGTGACATCGGGCGCTGTGCGCCTCAGCGACGCCCGTGTCATCGATTGTCGCAACCGCTATCTGATTCCCGGACTGATCGACTGCCACGTCCACGCTTGTTCACCGACGTACAATTTGCCTGTTGCGGATCATCTGCCGGCGTCCTTGCTAACGTCCCATGCGGTCAGATGGTTGAAGGGCGCGTTGCACCGAGGGTTCACCAGCGTGCGCGATGCGGGGGGTGGCGACGTCGGTCTGCATCTGGCGATCGAACGGGGGGTTATCGAGGGGCCTCGCTTCTTCTTCTCTGGGAAGGCGTTGTCGCAGACCGGAGGTCATTCGGACAACCGTCCAGCTGATTATGTCCCGCAATGCGGTTGCGCCGGCTACGCCGGCTGTACCGGACTGGTCGTGGATGGGGCCGACGCCGTGCGGCTCGTTGTCCGCGAAGAGCTGCGTAAAGGCGCCACGCAGATCAAGCTGATGCTGTCTGGGGGCGTCACCTCGCCGACCGACCCGATGTGGATGCCCCAGTTCACCGACGACGAGATCCTGGCAGCGGTCCAGGAAGCCGGTACACGCCGCGTCTACGTGATGGCGCACGCACATACCGACGATGCGGCGCGCCGCTGCGCCGCCCTCGGCGTGCGTACTGTGGAGCACGGAACAGACATAAGTCCGGAGACGGCGGCCCTCCTTGCAGAGCACGGCACCTACGTCGTTCCCACGCTGTCGCCCGCCGCGCTCCTCGAGCGGCACGGTGCGCGGGTGGGGCTACCCCCCGCTGGCGTCGAGAAAGTCAAGGGCATCATCACGCTTATGGCACGCTCCATCGAAAATCTGACTCGGGCCGGCGTAAAGCTCGGAATCGGCACCGATCTCTTCGGCGAGGAGTTTCACGTCATGCAAGGAGGCGAACTGAAATTGCGGGGCGAAGTTTCGCCGGCGATCGACGTGTTGCGCTCGGCCACCTCTATCGGTGCGGAAATTCTCCAAAAGAGTGGCGAGCTCGGGTGCATTCGCCCAGACGCTCTTGCCGACATCCTTGTTTTGGAAGGCGATCCCTTTGCGGATCTCGGACTTTTCGAGGACGCGGCGCGCAACATCCCGATGATCATGAAGAGCGGGCAGTTCGTGCGTTGCTCGCTCTGATTTCGGCGTCAGGTGGCCGCCGCGCTTCCGAGGGCCGGACAGCGGCGCAAATCCAAAATGATCAGCGAAAGGACGACGATGACCGATCCCTTGAAGGACCTGCTGGACAAGCGCGCGCTAGACGAATTGATCTTCAAAACGATGCATGCGCTGGATGCGCGCGACTGGCCTGCCTACCGGACGTCGTTCGTGGATGATGTCGCCTTCGACTTCCGCGAGCATGGCGCGGCCCCGCCTGAGGCCCGCCAAGTGATTACCGGGATAGACAACTTTCTGGCCTTGCAGCGCGCGGTGATCGAGGGCTTTGACACTGCTCAACATCATGTCACGAATATGGTGCACACGATCGATGGCGACAAAGCCGTAACCAACTCCTATCTCTATGCTGAGCATTTTCTAAACAACGACCGCGGTGATCGTAGCGTGTCGCTGGGCGGCCGTTATCAATTTGACTCGCGCCGCTATCCAGACGGCTGGAAGATCCATCGCCAGCGTTTCTACAGCCCATGGATCCGCGGCAACCCCATGCTCTATCAGATTGCCGTTGAGGTCACATCCGCGCGCGCCGCCGGCCGGTAGTGGCTGTCATGCCTGCCAAGCTCAAATCAGTGGGTCAGCTCCCTTTCATGGAATAATCGAACTGCCACGGAATCGATCGTCGAAATGAGACATCTCACGTTTCGCCAGCTGAATATCTTCGCGACGGTGGGCGACCACGAGAATCTGGCGGCCGCCGGCCGGATACTCGGCCTCTCCGCGGCGACCCTGAGCGATGCTATTCGAGATGTCGAGGCCGCGCTCGGTAAGGAAATGTTCGATCGATCATCACGCAAGATGCGGCTGTCGGCCGACGGCCGCGCACTGCTGCCTGACGCGAAAAAGCTCGTGCGTGAGGCGCATGCGCTGACGTTGCGACACCGCAGCCGATCGGTGCTTTGTATCGGCGCTTCAACGACGGTCGGCAACTATATCTTGCCGCCACTGCTCGATGATTTCGCGCTGAGGCACCCCCAAACCGAGATCACGGTGCAAGTTCGCAACACGGACGACGTCGTCAACCTGGTGGCGGAGCATGCGGTGGACGCGGCGATTGTCGAAGGGCGTGTCACCGATTCCTCGCTCGATGTTCGTGTTTGGCGAAGAGATTCGCTGGTGATCATCGCGGCGCCGGACCATCCGCTCGCGAGAAGCACCGACCCCGCGGCTCTCGGCGAAGCGAAGTGGATCCTGCGCGAGCATGGATCGAGCACGCGTCGGTCTTTCGAGACAGCTGTCGCTGATTGGCCGGTTGCGCCCCATGTCGTCATGACCGTCGGTAGCAATGAACTCTTGAAGGCTGCCGTGATGCGTGGGCTGGGCCTCAGCTGCATCGCGGCGTCGGCAGTGGCGGCGGAGGTCCGGCGCCGCGAGTTAGACATCGTCCCCCTGAATGGCGTCTCGTTCCAACAGACCTTGAGCATCGTCCAGCGCACCAACAAACGGTCGAGCTCGATCGTGGAAGAATTCCTGGATCTCTGCCTCGCGGCCCATGGGCTCGGAGGTGTTGAGGCGGACTCCTATTCGGGCAGAACGCTGCCTTTGGCGAGCGAACCAGCCGAGCCCGCTAACGCGATTGGCGGAAAGAAGGACCCATCGGCAATCGCGTCGGGGCGGGAATGCAACAGAAGCGGCCGTCGAAAGAGCGATCATTCCCATCTCGAAAATAGGTTGCCTATTGGTCCGTTCGCTTCGTGAATCTCTAACGTCGAGTTCGGTCATTTACTACTTCCGCCGATATCCATGGCTGGTACGCTCGGCGCAAATCAGAACTTCGGAGACGCAGTATCGCTTGCGTCGACCTGGAGCCAACACGGAGCGGAGGCGGGGCAGAGCATGAGGTTGCACGGAAACAGAGTGGGGTCGAATTGCCGTCGGGTGACCATCTATCTTGCGGAGAAGGGTCTTGACCTCGAACTCGTTGAGGTTGACCTGGCATCAGGCGAGCACAAGAGCGCGGCGTTCCGTGCGAAGAATCCAGCGGGCCTTATACCGGTTTTGGAGTTGGATGATGGAACATTCCTCGCTGAGTCGTCGGCCATTGTTGAATATCTAGAGGACAAGTGTCCGGCTCCGACAATGATCGGCGGCACGCCAGAGATGCGAGGAAGGGTCCGAGCACTCGAAAGGATCGCCAGCGATCTCGCGATCGTTTCAGGTGTGATGCTTAAGCACTCCAACCCCATGTTCGCAAAGAACGTTGATCAGGTTCCGGCCGTGGCTGAGGCCGTGCAGGGGATCGTCGCTCAGCAGCTTAGCCTTCTCGAAGCACATCTCGGCGATAAGCCCTTCCTGGCGGGGGAACGACCGACCATCGCGGATATCACTCTCTTCTCCTTCACCCAGGCGTTCAGAGTTCGGATGAACACCGCTCTTACCGAAGGCTACCCGCGGCTGACCGCCTGGTACGAGCGGTTCGAAAAGCGACCGAGCGCTGTGTACCAGGTGGGCGCCTAAACGGCACGGTTGATCGTGCAAATGGCCGGATGAAGCAAGACAGAGAGAAAATATGACCAAAAAATCTGCCAGCAATGTTCATCTCGTGGGCGGGTCCTCATCGCTCCTGAATGACAAGAAGATTGCCATTATCGGCGCAGGACCATGCGGCCTGACGCTAGCGCGGCTCCTACAACAGAAAGGTGCCGACGTACGCGTCTTCGAAATGGAGCCGTCGAGCACGGCGCGTAACCAGGGCGGTTCACTTGATCTGCATGAAGACTCGGGCCAACTCGCCTTGCGTAGAGCTGGTCTGCACGAGGAGTTCGTCGCGGCATGTCGACCGGAAGGGCAAGCCATCAAAGTCGTGGACAAGCATGGCAAGATGGTCGTGGATCTGCAGCCGAAAGATGAGGCGGAAACACGTCCGGAAATCGATCGGGCCGTGCTGCGCAGCCTGCTGATCGACTCACTGGATGCCGAGACGATACAATGGGGGTGGCCGTTAGAGAGCGTCGAGCGGTCTGCGCAGGGAAATCTGCGATTGATGTTTGCGGACGGGCGGCACGTAGATGCAGATCTGGTGTTTGGATGTGATGGCGCCTGGTCGAAAGTTCGGCCGTTTCTTTCCACGACGAAACCGTATTATTGCGGAATTACGATTGCGGAAACATGGATTCCGTCAGTAGAGGCGCACCACCCTCGTGTGGCTGAGCTTGTTGGTGCCGGCATTTTTCTGGCGACGGGGGACGACAAGGGGTTGCTCGCTCAGCGGAACGGCAATGGCAGCGTTCGGGTGTACGTGCTTCTGCGCGTTCCTGAGGATTGGACGCAGCGCTGTGGGTTTGCTTTCAATCAACTCGATGCGACCCGCCAAGGCCTGTTGCAAATTTTTGAAGGATGGGCGCCGCATCTACGTGAGGTGCTGACGATACCGGATATGTTTATTCCCCGCTCACTATACACACATCCCCCAAGGCAAGCCGCTTGGCTCGATCGAGCGAACGTCACGTTGCTGGGGGATGCTGCTCACGTGATGCCGTTTTTTACAGGACGGGGTGTCAATCTCGCGATGCTGGATGCGGCCGAGCTGGCCGACAATCTCACATCGGGAAAGTACCCCGACGCTGCGCAGGCTATCCGCGCATATGAAACGAGCATGTTTGACCGAATGGCCCCGGAGATCTCGGAAAACCATGCCGACCAGGACGTATTTATCTCGCGCGACGCCCCTGCAGGCATCAAGGAGCTGTTATGGCGCAGAATAGAATCAGGCCAAGAACGCAAATCAAAACCGTCGGGCGCCGGCTCCAACTCCTAGATCACCCGACTGCGATGTTGATGCAACGATGTCTCCCTCATTCCCAATTTGCGGAAAAGCAGGCGGTTCTGCAACAACGCGGCGACGGGTTCGAGCGATCTCAGAAAGATATCCCACGATGCATTCGATTTTCCATCATGTAACGCCTGTTGTTGAGTCGCCAACGATCAATCAGCGGCTAGGTCGCCGCATTATGTTTAAGATGGACTGCCATCAGCCCGCGGGGTCATTCAAGATCCGAGGCATCGGCCATGTCGTGGCGCAGCATGTTGCCGCCGGCGCTGATCATTTCATCTGCTCATCGGGGGGTAACGCAGGACTGGCGCTCGCCTATTGCACTGCGGCCCTCAAAGTGCGAGCGACAATCTTCGTCCCCGAGACCACGAAGCCGAGCGTGCATCAATTGCTCGCGAGCTATGGCGCAACGGTCCACGTAGCGGGCAAGGTCTGGGATGAGGCCGATAAAGCAGCACGTGACCACTGCGCGGCTGAAGGCGCGGTCTACGTATCGCCATTCAATGATCCCGTGCTTTGGCAAGGGCACAGCACCCTTGTTGATGAACTCGCGTTTCAGATCGAGCGACCCGACGTGGTCGTTTTGTCCGTCGGCGGTGGCGGGCTCTTATGCGGAGTGTTACAGGGGATGCACAAGCATGGCTGGAGCGACGTGCCCGTCATAGCGGCGGAAACCAAAGGCGCAGAGTCCTTTGCTGCGGCCGTTGCGGCCGGCCGCCCGGTCGCGCTGGGGGGCATTACCTCGAAAGCAACATCGTTAGGCGCCCTTAAAGTGTCCGACGAAGCCTTCCGCTGGACCACGAGGCATCCTATCCACTCTGCTGTGGTCACCGATCAAGACGCCTTCACATCGTGCCTTACATTTGCAAATGAGCTTCGTGTTCTGGTTGAGCCTGCCTGCGGCGCCGCGCTGGCAGCCGTCCAACATGGCAACTTTCCGCTCGATAAGTGCAACAACATCGTGGTGATCGCATGCGGTGGGAATGCGGTCAGCGCGGCAGCATTGTGCGAATGGGCGACGCACCATTCGGCTTGAGGCGCTCGGCCTCTGTCCGGATGATCTTGAGAGGCCAGCATCAAGGTGGTCAACCCAGGTCAATCCTCATACATTTGCCTGCAGACGGCGACTGACGCGAAGCGATAACCGCCAACGACGGCTTCAGAGGTGCCTTCGACCGCCGGTGGGGACATACTTTTGTGACCTGGGCGAGGTCTTATGGTCTCGTTATCCTCCGCTACCCACAGTAAACGCCGCGGCGCAGCGCGCCGTCAGGTGAGGGTAGATGGCGCTCGCCGATCTTGCGATCCTCGCTGTTGATGAAGCGGGATCGCGCCGAGGGGATTAAAATCATTGGGCGTAGACGGCGCCGCCATTCACGTAAACGGTGGTCGTGTTCACCCAACGCGCGTCATTGGACGCTAAGAACAAAGCCGCGTCAGCAACTTCTTCCGGTTCACCCGGTCGTGTGAAAGGGGTCGGAATGGCGGGGGCCGGAGCCGAGCCGGTCGGACCGACCGCTAGGCCCGCGATCCGGTCGGTACGTATCAGTCCGGGGGCCAGAGTGAGAGCACGCACGCCGCGGATCGCAACCTCTCGCGAGAGGGCCCGGGTCAGCTGTTCGATCGCGAGCTTAGTAGATGAGTATAGGCAGTGTTCCGGCACAGCAAGTCGGGTCGTTCCCGAGGAGAGACTGATGATGACGCCGTTGTCGCGCACACGACGGCCAGCTTCTTGAAACGTGACGATAAAGCCCTTCAGCACCTTCAACTGATGGTCGATGGCTTCCTCGGAAAGCTGAGTTGGCGCTCCTGCAGCGATTCCAGGCATCCCGGGATGAGCATTCGCGACCACGATATCCAGACCTCCGAATGCCTTTTGCCCTTCCTCGAACAGCCGGCGTACTGCCACAGGGTCCATGCTATCGCCCTGCAAAACCACGGCATCGCCTCCAGCCGCCTTTACTGCATCCGCAGTCGCATCCGCTGCAGTCTTGTTCGAGACATAGTTGACAACAACCTTCGCGCCCTCGCGCCCGTAGACCTCCGCGATCGCGCGACCGATTCCGCGTGACGCGCCGGTGATGAGCGCTACCTTATTCTCTAATTTGCGCATTGTTTCGCTCACTTCATGAGTGTTTTACTTCTTGAGTTGTCAATTTATCAGGCCCCCATATCATGGAAAGTCGTAAAGCTCCGAACGTGCTGTAAGGAATTATCGAACCGACGAATCCGGCGCTTCGATATACTCGGCGGTGACGGCTTGGCGATCGCAAACAGAATGAATTCGATCGAGGACGCGTTCCAGGAATTCACTGACGCAATCCAGACGGCGGGCGATGTTAACGCATTCGAACGTCTTGGCGCGCGGCTCGCGCAAAGGCTCGGCTTTCAACGATTTGCCTATTTGCGCCTGGCCGGCGAGGCGCCCGTGCTCATCTCGTCCTACCCGAAGTCCTGGACCGACCGCTATTTTGATCTTGGATATCAAAAGCTTGATCCCGTAGTTCTCCGTGCCAAGGCCGAGCGCGACCTCTTTAGCTGGGGTGGGAGAGCTCGTGCGCCCATGGGGTCGCGAGCACAGCGTCAGTTCTTTGATGAGGCCGCAACCTTTGGCATCCGCTCTGGAATCACCGTGCCGATCAGAGGCGGTTTCGGACAGACAGCGGCCTTCACGTTGGCGACGAGCGATCGAGAGGTCGATCTCGACCGTCTTGCCGGCGAATGGAGGGACATCATTCACCAGGCGGGATTGTATTTCCATGCCCACGTCGACGCCCGGCTCGGCGCTCCGTTCGTCACGCGGCAGCTTACCGAAAGCGAGCTGACCCAGCGGAGCGTCAGTGCCTTGCATGGACAGCGCAAGGCAAAACGGTCGCCGATATTGCGGTTCTCGTCGAGATCGCGCCGCGTACCGTCGTCTTTCATCTTGAAAATGCACGTCGCAAATTGGGGGCGGCGTCGATCGCCCAGTGTGTTGCGATAGCATTGCGCCGCGGTCTGTTGAGCTGACTGCCTCGTAGCTGATTTCCAGCAGGGTAGGATACCCGCGTCTTCATATCTACGTCTGGCCAGTCCGGACGGCAAATTTCTTCCTGTCGCATTGTTGTCGCGACCGCATACCGAACGATCCGCCCCATCGGAATGACCTGTCGTGGATTGGTTTCAAAATACTCGATGAGTTCACCGAGCTCGTCTTCAGTTGGGCGTCGGTCCCGCTCCTCCGACTTCCCCACAAGGCCCAAATGCTTCATCGCATATCGCGCTAATCGAACCTCTTCGGCCGAAACTTCAATGCCGTGAACGGCTGCAGCGTGTGTAGTGACGGTTCTGATAAAGGAAAAGTCGATTGACAACGTTGCGGGCCCGGCACCTTCCTTCGCGCGCTGTCGACCGAATTCGATGAGCCGCTCGCGATTGAGCTTGGGTAACTTTACTGCGCCCAACGATTCCTTTAGGGCCTCTAACACCGCGGCCTTGGAGCGGCGGGGAGGGCGGCCGACCTCGTGCATGTCTTCGATGTGCAGATCGATGATATCGCCGAAGGTTTTGGCTTGGACAGCGGCGCGGGGCTTTGGTGATCCGCTGCGATCGATATTGCGCTCCATATCGAGCGCCCAGTCTTCGCCGTCCTTGCGTCGACGGAAGGTCTCTGACACGTAGCGGTTCTTGCGGCGGACCTGGACGCGCCAGTTCCCGGAAGGCAATTGAGTGAAGCTGGCCACGGCCGTGTGCACTCCTCAATTCGTGTGCGCTACGTGTGCACTGAGAGGTCAAAACAGGTACAAACGTGTGCAATTTCGACTAGTTTGGAGTGCACATGTTCAGGGTTCATCCCATTGAGAACATAGGATAAAGTATTGAAATCGCAAGACTATCGGTTTTCTGTGGCTCCGATGATGGACCGGACTGGCCGATCTCGGACCCCGTTGCACGATACTTGATCATTTGGATGGGCGAGATATCTGGACCGCAGATTGCGCCAGCAGGCAACAGCTCCTGTGCGATTGCCATCAAGCGTTCGGCAATTTTGAAAGTTCGCGGGTTCAACGCTGTTGTCGCGCATTTCCTGTTCGTCAAGCGCGCTCTGCTGGCGACACGTTTCAGTCCGTGTCCGGGGCGCTCGGCTACGAGTCGGGGAGCGCGTTCATCACCATGTTCAAGAAGGCGCTTGGCAAATCGCCGGCGCGCTACTTCTCCGAGCGCGAGGCCGGCCAGACTGGCCCGGGGGAGACCTGCCGCGAGACGAACTGCAAGCTTCGCCGGATGCCTGAGGTGCGGGACGCGCTCAATGGACTTTCGAAACGCGGATGGCTGGAGTTAGAGCGCTTCGTTTCGGACGATCTCGATGCCGAAGCCTGACAGTCCCTTGAAGTGATGCGTCGATGACGTGAGGTGACGGATGGAGCTGATCTTGAGATCCCGCAGGATCTGGGCGCCGACGCCGATCTCGCGCCATTGCCGATTACGGTCGTCTTCGCGCGAACTGATCGGGCAGAGCGGCGCAGGCGGAACGCCCGCCGCGCCGTCGCGCAGATAGACGAGCACGCCGCTGCCATTGTCCTTGAAGCGTTGCAGAATGACGTTCATCTTGGCCTGTTCCTGACCCGAGAACAAATCGCGCAGGATGTTGGGTTTGTAGAAGCGCGTGAGGACGTTGGTGCCGTCGCCCAGTTCTCCGTAGATATAGGCGACGTGATGAATGGGGTCGAACGGCGAGCGATACGAATAGCCCTGGAGCGGGCCGATCGAGCTCTCCGCCGTGACGCTCGAGACGCGCTCGATCAGCGTCTCGCGGGCCTGCCGGAAGCTGATGAGGTCTGCGATGGTGACCTGTTTCAGCTTGTGCTTGTCGGCGAACGCCGCGACTTGCGGACCCTTCATCACCGAGCCATCGTCGTTCATCAGTTCGCTGATGACGCCGACCGGCTCGAGACCTGCCAGTCTGCACAGGTCGACGGCGGCCTCGGTGTGACCCGAGCGCATGAGTACGCCCCCTTCTTTTGCGATCAGCGGGAAAACGTGGCCCGGCCGGCAAAAATCGCTGGCGCCGACGTTGGGGTTGGCGAGTGCACGGCAGCACGAGGCCCGTTCTTCGGCCGAGATGCCCGTACCGTTATCCGGCCGGTAGTCCACTGACACGGTGAACGCCGTGGTGTGAGGCGAGTCGTTGTTGACAACCATCGGGTCAAGCCGCAGGCGTCTCGCGTCTTCGAGGGTAATCGGAGCGCAGACGATTCCCGATGTATGGCGAATGATGAAGGCCATCTTCTCAGCCGTACACCGCGAGGCGGCAACGACGAGGTCCCCTTCGCCCTCGCGATCGTCGTCGTCGGTGACCACGACGATTTCGCCGTCGGCGAGCGCCTGCAGGGCCGCTTCGATCCATCCCGTCATCTCGGTCGCTCTGCTCGCTGGAACCGACGGGTGCTCGCGTTGGGTCGTGTGCAGTTTGTCAGGCTCGCAGCGCCGCTCGAGCACTCTGCCGATCTTAACTTCACCATTATTGCCAACTGGCCGGAGCTCATGGCGGGGCGCCTCATAGCCTTTCCACGCTGTAGCTGGGACGATTGGTGTCGAGCCCGATCGGCGCATCGGACAGCAAAGGACCGGTTGGGTCGTATCGGGGTCTTGGTGAGCGCTCCAGAGGGCGCGAGGGGGTGGCGCAAGCCTTGACGGTGACCGGCCGATTGGCGTCGATCGGCAGCACGGTCTTGTGCGAAATGCGCTTGAGGGCCAGATTTGATCGAATGCTGCTGACGCCGGGAATGCGGGATAGTTTGTTGACAATCAGGTCTTCGAGATCTTCGATGTCGGCCGCCATGACGCGGAGCATGTAGTCGCTCTCACCGGTCATGAGATAGCATTCCATTACCTGGGCCAGCCGGTCGATGGATCGGGTGAAATTCTCGAGGGACGTCTGGACCTGCTTTTCCAGCTTGATCTGGATGAAAGCCGTTACACCAATGCCGAGCACGGCGGGATCGAGAAGGGCGATCCGTCGATCGATCACGCCGAGTTTTTCGAGTGTTCTGACGCGTGCCAGACACGGCGACGGCGAGAGATTGACGCGTGATGCGAGCTCGACATTGGTCAAGCTCGCATTCTGCTGGAGCTCGTTGAGGATCTTGATATCTATTCTGTCGAGAGAGGTTGTCGACATCGCGTATCTCCCAAGTATGGCAGTCTTCTGCGGGGCGTATCACCGTCGTTTGCGGCGTGATGACAATCGCGTGGTAAAAGCTAACCGCAATTGCGCTTGTGGGATTTCGACAAATCGTCGATTTGTATCGAAAAACCGTCAACCTTCGCATTGTGCATTGCGATCAGGAGGTTAGTTGCCTACTTCCGATACATTTTTTGCCTATGCGATATGCAGGCCGACGTTGATCCACGGATTCGGTCAAGATGTAATGCCCGCCGCTCCATCGATTGGCTCCCCATGTCACTTGACGGGACGTGCAGCAGAGCTCGATGTCGAGAGCTGCCCTGTTTCGTACAACCGCCTGTCGTCGCGTGTGGCCCCGGTCCCACGTCGCTGACCATGCCGCGGGCGTTGCGCGAGACAAAAGGTTCGGCAGCAACGACGCCCACCCTCGTCAACCAGAAAATGGCAAAGATCGGCCGGATGCAGAGTTGGATCTAGCGACTCGACAAGTCGTTACAGCATAAAATGCTGATGAAGCTTCTGTGACAGGCGTTGTTCAAGCAGTAATGCTGAGAGGCTCGGGCGACTATCCACCCACGATCGCACTTGGGTAGCGACGGATTGGATGTCGAGCGTGAAACTGAAGCAAGTCTATTTGACAGCGAACGATCCTGGACGCCTGGCCGAGTTCTACGAAGGCCTGGGTCTGAAGGTGCGCTTCGCTGATCCCGGCAAGTGGATCCAGTTCGTGAGCGATGCGGCTGCGTTCTGCGTCGCCGGACCGACGGAGTCGGTCTCGGACCAGCTGCAAGATGCTGTTCTTGTCTTCGATGTCGATGACCTCGATGCCGCTATGGAGCGTGCCGCAGCCATGGGGGCGCAAGTCGGCGCGGTCCGGGACATGGAAAGTCACGGCCGTGCGGTGAAGGTGCGGGATCCGGGCGGTAACGTCATCCAGTTCTATCAAGCAGCCGGATAGCTCAGACGTTCGCCGGGGCAGCGCTGCATGCCCGGACTCACAACCAGACAAACAGGGCGCATCCATCCCATGAATCCAAGGGTCTTAGCCATGCCGTCCGCAACACCGCCGCTGTCCGAAACGAGCCCACTCGATGCCGCAGCATTCCGTGCTGCGATGCGCAGCGTGCCGGGCACCGTGTCGATCGTCACGACAGGCCGGGCGCCGAACCGCCATGGTCTGACACTGACGGCGGGCTGCTCGCTGTCGGCGGCTCCGCCGAGCGTGCTGGTTTGCGTCAATCGATCTGCCGGTGCGCACGACACCATTCTCAGCAGTGGGTCGTTCTGCTGGAATATTCTAGGGGTCGAGCATCGCGATCTGGCGCTCAAGTTTTCCGGGCAGGACGGCAGCAAGGGCGATATCCGCTTCGGTGACGGTGTGTGGTGCGATCTCAAAACCGGAGCACCAAGTCTGGTCGGCGCGGTCTGCAGCTTCGATTGCCGCGTGGTGAATGCTTACAGCGACAGTAGTCACACCATTTTCACCGGAGAGGTGGTGGCTCAGACCACGAGGGCCGGATGTGAGTCGCTCGTCTACATCGCCGGATGTTTCGCCGCGCCAAAGGCGGTCTGAAACACAGCACGACGTCAGGCGCCGCTACGTTTCCGCTACAGCCAAGATGGAACCGATCAGCATGCAAGGAAGACGAAGACTTTCTATCGCGCATCCATCGGCGGTCGGTCGCTGATGCTGTCGCTCTGGCTCAATGTCATCGCCGGCGGGGTGCTCATCGGGCTGGTTTACGGGCTCGTCGCGCTCGGTCTCACGATCATCTTCGGCGTCATGCGCGTGGTCAATTTCGCTCATGGCGAGATGGTCGTGTTCGGGATCTACATCGGATACTGGACCGTTCGAATCTGGGACGTCCCGATCGTTTTAGCCGCCGCGATCGCCGCGGTCGTCATGTTCGTGTTCGGCTATCTGCTAGAGACGCTCGTCGTGAAGCGGTTCGTCAATCGGCCGCATCATTATCAGTTCATCGTCTTCATCGGCCTCTCACTGCTTTTCAGCGGCGTATTGCTGATGTCGTTCGGTCCGGATCCGCGGCCGACGGCGTCTCAGTTGTCCTTCCAGACCGTGAGCGTGGGACCGCTCACCTTGGATTGGGCCCGCATCCAGGCGGCCGCTACGGCCGGACTGCTGATCGCCGCACTGGGAGCCTATCTGAAGTACTCCGCATTCGGCCGATCGCTGCGGAGCGCCGCCAACAATCGACTGGGCGGACTAGTGGTCGGGCTGAATATCCCTCGGGTCTATGCGGTGACCTTCGGCATCGGAACCGCCTGCGCTGGCGTCGCCGGCGCATTGATCTCGCCGCTGTTCGATGCGCAGCCCTATCTCGCCGTCGACTTCACGCTGCTGGCCTTCGTGACGGTGATCGTCGGCGGTCTCGGCAGCTTCGGCGGCGCTCTTCTGGGCGGCCTGACGATCGGGGTCGCCGAAGCGATCGCGGCCTTGATGTTCACGCCGTCGATGAAAACAGCACTCCCTTACGCGCTCCTGATCATCATCCTGATTTTCCGTCCGAGGGGATTTTTCGGTGCAAAGGACATCTGATCAAGCCAGCGACATCAAGCGTTGGGGCGCCGGCGCTCTGGTCTTCGCCGCCCTGGCCGTGGTGGGTGGCATGTCCAACGCATACGTCATCTCGCTTCTGACGATCGTCCTGTTGTTCACCTTCATGGGACAATCGTGGAACCTGATGCTCGGGATCGGCGGGCAGCTATCCATCGGTCACGCGCTGTTCGTTGGAATCGGCGCGTATGCGGTGGCGATCCTCAACATCAAATACGGCGTCACCCCGTGGATCGGTCTGCTGCTGGGCGCGGTGATTGCGGGCTTCGTCGGCGCGGTGCTGGCGTGGCTGAGCTTCCGCTTCGAGGTGCGTGGCATCTATTTCGCGTTGCTCACGATCGCAGCCGCCGAATTCGCCCGAATCCTGTTCGGCGGGTGGGACTATGTCGGCGGCATGCAGGGCCTGTTCTATCAGGCGCCGAGCGGCGCGATCGACCTCGGGATGCTGCGCGGTGACGCGCGGTTCTACTACTTCGTCGCGCTCGCGCTTGCGGCCATCGGCGTCGCGGGAACGGAGCTGATCTCGCGGTCCTATTGGGGCTATGTCTGGCGGGCGATGCGGGATGACGACGAGGCCGCCCGCGCGCTGGGGGTACGGACGTTTCGCCACAAGGTGCTGGTGGTCTCGATATCGGCCGCGACGGCCGCGATCGGCGGCGGCGTGCTGGGCCTGGTGCAGGGCGCGATCTTTCCGGATTCGATCATGGGCATGGCGATCTCGGTCGACGTCCTGATCGGCCCCGTGGTCGGCGGATTGGGCACGGCGTTCGGCCCCCTGGTCGGCTCGATGGCCGCAATCCCGCTGCATCACGCCATGGGAGCTCTCGGCGACGCCCTGGGGCTCCCCGGACTGAACAGCGTCGCCTACGGGGCGGTGCTGATCCTGGTCGTGTGGTTTCTGCCCGACGGCATCTGGCCGTCGATCGTCCGGCTCTACGGGGCGATCCAGCTGCCGGCGCGCGGCCGGATCCCACAACTGCGGAAGGTCGAGGAATGACCGCGCTGCTCGAAGTGAAGAACCTGACCAGAGCGTTCGTTGGATTGGTCGCGGTCAATGACGTCAGCTTCTCACTGCAGGCGGGCCGCATCACCGCCCTGATCGGGCCGAACGGCGCCGGCAAGACCACCTGCTTCAATCTCGTGGCCGGGGCGCTGAGACCGACCGCCGGGCAGGTGCTGTTCGAGGGGCGTTCGCTCGAGCGCGAGCCGCCCGAAGCGGTGTGCCGCATGGGCATTGCCCGCACCTTCCAGATCGTTCGGCCGATGAAAGATATGTCGGTGCTGGAGAATGCCATGGTGGGCGCCTTCAGCTGGACGACGAACGTCAAGGAGGCGCGGGACAAGGCGTATGAGTCGCTCGACAATGTCGGGCTCGCCGGCAAGGCGAATGCCCGGACGGATCAGCTGACGTTGCCCGATCGCAAGATGCTGGAGATGGCGAAGGCGCTTTCGACCCGCCCCAAGCTGCTGCTGCTCGACGAAGTGATGGCGGGGCTGCGTCCGACCGAAGCGGCCGGTGTCGTCGGCGTGCTGCACAGGCTCGCCGAGGGCGGACTGACGATCCTGCTGGTCGAGCACGTGATGCGGATCGTGATGGAGGTGGCATCGACCGTGGTGGTGCTTCACCACGGCGCCAAGATCGCCGAGGGCAAACCGTCGGAGGTAGTGGCGGATCCTGCGGTGCTGGAAAGTTATCTGGGAGCCGGCTTCCATGCCTGACGACGCGCTTCTCGCCATCGACCATCTGTGCGTGGCCTATGACGGCTCCAATGCGCTGAACGGCGTGTCGCTCCGCATCGGCAGGGGTGAACTGATCTGCGTGGTCGGCGCCAACGGCGCCGGCAAGACCTCTCTGATCCGATCAATCGCGGGGATCGTGCCGTCGTCGGGCGGATCCGTCAGGTTCGACGGAGTCGATATCTCCCGGCGACCGCCGTGGGACATCTGCGAAATGGGCATCGCTCAGGTCGCCGAGGGCCGCCAGATCTTCGGTGCGCTCTCTGTCGAGGACAATCTGCTGATCGGAGGCTCGCTAAAGCGGGCCAGGCACGACCGGGCAAACACGCTTGATTCCGTCTATCACCTGTTCGGGCGACTTCGCGAACGCCGCGACCAGCTCGCCGGCACGCTCTCCGGCGGCGAGCAGCAGATGCTGGCGATCGGTCGCGCGATCATGTCGAAGCCGGAAATCGTGATGTTCGACGAGCCGTCGATCGGGCTGTCGCCGGCGCTAACCGACGTAATGTTCGGCGTCGTCAAATCCCTCAACGAGCAGGGCATCACGGTCCTTCTCGTCGAGCAGAATGTCGCCAAGTCGCTCGCGCTGAGCAGCCGCGGCTATGTGCTCGAGAACGGCTCCGTGGTGTTACACGGATCGAGCCGCGATCTGCTCGAGAACCCCGATGTCCAGCGCGCCTATTTGGGATTGTGAGGCGCGCCGTCTCGGCGAGGCGTCGGACATTGCCGCTCTCGTTGCCGCCGCTTGGTCCACCGTTCCCCGGCTGCTGCAGCCGCTCTCGCTTGGGTCTCACTTATGAACACTGCCACTGTTCTCCTGATCGAGCGTGATCAAGACCTGGTCACGGTCACGATGAACCGGCCTCCGGCCAATGCGCTGAATGCTCAACTCATCGTCGAGTTGCTGGAGGCGATCCGGCGCTTTGCCGATGACGAGAAACCGCCCGGCATCGTGCTCACCGGAGGCGGCGACCGCTTCTTCAGCGCAGGCGGCGACATCAAGGAAGTCGTCGGGATCGATGTCGCGAGGCCGCGCATCCGGTTCTTCCACGAACTTCTCGTGGCGATGGAGAACTATCCGGGTCCGATCGTCTGCGCCGTCCGCGGCTATGCGGTCGGAGGCGCCCTGGAGTTTCTGCTGCATGCGGACTATGTCGTGGCCGATGCGGCGTGCAAGATCGGGTTCCCGGAAATCAACCACGGCCTGCTGCCGGTGACCAAAGGCATGCGCCGGGCCGTCGAGAAGCTCGGCGTGCGGGCGGCACAAGAGCTGCTGTATTGGGGCGAGCTCGTCGGCGCGGAGCGCGCCGTGGCGATTGGCGCTGTGAACGAGATCGTCGCGACCGAGGAGGTCGCGTCCCGAGCGCGAGACGTGTGCGGCGCGTTGCGGCAGAAAGACCGCAAGCTGTTCCACGCCATCAAACGATCGCTCAACCTCACCAGGCAAATGAGTGATCAGGCGCTCGAAGAAATGACCGTGGCCGACCTCGACGCCTATGTCACAGACGAGAGCTCGATTAATGTGCGTGCGAGGTTTTTGTCAAGGAACAGTAAGGGCTGAATGATGGCGCGCGGATATCCCGATCAGATCTATCTGGAGCAGATGAGCCACGAGGAAGTCGCCGCGGCGCTGGCCGATGGGTGCACGACGGTGGTGATTCCGCTGGGGGCCGTCGAGCAGCATGGACCGCATTTGTCTTTGGGCATGGATGCGGATCATGCCGATGCTCTGGCCGAGCGGATCGCGCGCAGCCGCGGCAACACGCTGGTGGCGCCGACCATCAGGGTCGGCTGCTCGTCTCACCATCTGCCATTCCCGGGCACGATCTCGCTGCGGCCGGAGACGCTAGAAGCGATTTGTGTCGATTATTGCACGAGCCTGGCGCGGCACGGCTTCAAGCGCATCCTGATTCACTCGGGCCACATCGGCAATTTTCCGGTCCTGAAGGACATGCTCGGTCGCTTGCGTGGGGCCGTCCCCTCGGATGTTGCGATCCAGGCATTCGTCGACTCGACGAAATGGATCGACACGTGGCGCGATGCGGTGCGCGAAGCCGGAGGAGACGTGTCGGCTGTCGGCGGCCACGCCGATATCGCCGAGACGTCGCTGATGATGGTCATTCGGCCCGACAGCGTCAGACCGGACCGCTTCGAGGTGGGTCATCTTGGCGGCTTGTCGGAGGCTGACCTCGAGCTGATGTGGAAGAACGGCATCCGATCGGTTTCGCATAACGGCGTGATCGGAAGTCCGTTCGGCTCGAGCCACAGCATCGGCGAAGCGTGCCTCGCGGCGGTCGCCGAGTTGCTGATCAAGACCTTCGATAGCGAGGCCGGAGACGACAGCGCCCGCCGTTGACGGTCAGCCCGTCCGCTGCGCGGCGAAGATTCCCACGGCGTCTGCCATGTTGCGAATACTGACAGCATAAAATTCGGAAAGCTTGACTACGGAACGCGGCTTTCGGGCGAAAATATCGCCCCGCCTATGAAACCCTCTGGCATCTCGAAAGCTAAGAGGATTGAGACATGGCACTTACGTTCGGGTTCTGGTCTGAACAGGAAACCCAGGTCGGCCACAGTTACTCGCGCAGGCTTCACGAACTCGTCGACGAAGTCCGTCTGGCCGAGAAAGTCGGCTTCGACTGTGTCGCGCTCTCCGAGCAGCACGTGGCACTGGGCGGGATCTCGAGCTCGGCGCCCGAAGTGGTGTTCGGCTATCTGGCCGCGGTGACGTCGCGCGTCAAGCTGCGCGCAGCCGTGACGCTGATGCCGCAGCGCATCAACCACGCCTTGCGTTCGGCCGAGCGGCTTGCGGTGACCGACATCCTGTCCAACGGCCGCATGGAATTCTACGGCGGCCGCGCCAACACCACCATCGCGATGCGGGCGTTCAACGTCGATCCGAACGAAACGCTAGCGCAGATGGAAGAAGGACTGGCGCTGCTGAAAAGGGCGATGCGCCAGGACATTTTCACGTTTGACGGCAAGTACTACCAGATCCCTCCGCGCCAGCTGGTTCCGAAGCCGCTGCAGAAGCCGCATCCGGTGATCGGGATCGCCGCGACCAGCGAGCGCAGTCACGTCTGGGCGGCCTCGCAGGGCTTCGCCGTGATGAGCAGCAACATCTATCAGGGCTGGGAAGCGCAACAGAAGCTGATCGGTGCCTATCAGAAGAACTGGAAGCGCGACGAGGGGGGACCGCTGCAGCGTCCGCGTATCGGCATTCCGCTGTTCATCGGTATCGGGAAAACGGACGAGCAGGCCAAGGCGGATTATGCCGGCCCACTGATGCACTATGCCAAGATCTCGACCGATGCCTATCCGCGTCTCGCGGCGATTGCCGATGACTACAAGTACATGGGAGAGAGCGTGCCGTCGATGGAGCGTGCCGCCAACGACTGGGACTATCTGGTCAACGAGTCGGCCACGACGGTGTGCGGCAGCCCCGATACGGTCATTCGTCAGATCGAGAAGTTCGAGGCCATGGGGATCGACGAGGTGCTGCTGCACATGGACTCGGTCCCGCACGAAAAGATCATGGAAGCGATCGACATGGTCGGCCGCTACGTCATCCCGCATTTCAACGACAGAAACAACGTCGTGCGGCCGACCGAGGAGATCCTCGGGCAGATCCGGCTGATGCGGACCCAGAACAAGTAATCCAGCGGTGAAATCAATGTCGCAATACGGCTACAAGTACCTGATCGTCGAACAGCGCGCCACAGGCGTCGCGATCGTCACGATGAACCGACCGGAGATCCTCAACGCGATCAACTGGGAGATGCACGAGGAGCTCGAAGACGTCTTCGTCAAGCTGGATCACGACAGCGCTGTCAACGCGATCGTTCTCACCGGTGCGGGCCGCGGATTTTGCTCCGGTGGCGATCAGAAGTCGCTGGATAAGGGGACGCTGCCGTCCCCGACGCGCAGCGGTCGCCACCTCATCCGCAACATGCTGGAAGTCGAAGTACCGATCGTCGCGGCCGTCAACGGGGTCGCGGTCGGCCTGGGTGCCACGCTCGCGCTGTTCTGCGACGTGATCTATGCGAGCTCGACAGCTCGTTTCGCCGACACGCACGTTAATGCCGGCGTCGTCGCGGGCGATGGCGGCGCGGTGATCTGGCCGCTGCTGATGGGGCCGGTGCGTGCGAAGCACTATCTGATGACCGGCGAATTCATCTCCGCCGAGAAAGCGGCTGCTATCGGCATGATCAACGAGGTGGTCGCGGACGGTAACGTTCTCGATGCCGCGATCGACTACGCCGAACTGCTGGCAAGCGGGCCGAAGGAATCGATCGTGTGGACCAAGTACAGCGTCAATAAGATCATCAAGCAGTATGCCCACCTGCTGCTCGACACTTCTGCGGCGCTGGAGATGTTGACCTTCAAGTCGCCCGAGAGGGCCGAGGCGGTAGCCGCCTTCGCGGCCAAGCGCAAGCGTTTCGCGGAGCGATGAGATGAACGTCGCTGCGATTACATCCGGCGCCCAGTTGGCCGATACGACCATCGCGCAACTTTTGGCTGCGCGACTTGCGGAGCGGCCCGACAAGATCGCCGTGCAACAAAAGCGTCACGGCGCCTGGACCGCCATGACGTGGGGCGCCTATGCGCAGCGTGTCGTGAACCTGGCCAGCGCGCTGCAGCGTGCTGGTCTCGAGCGCGGCGATCGGGTCGCGATCATGGGCGATTCCTCCGAGGAATGGTTGATCGCCGACATGGCCACGATGTGCGCCGGCGGCGTCATGGTAGGCGTGTACTTCACCTCGTCACCTGAAGAAGTGGCTTACTGTCTCACGGATTCAGGCGCGAAGTTCGCGTTCGTCGGCGGGGAACAGCAGCTTCGCATCGTGATCGCCTCCAATCAGGCCGAGCAGCTCCGCGGCATCATCGTGCTCGACCCGGATTGGACCGGCGAGGCCACGGCGTCGATCAAGTCGCTGGCCGACTTTGTCGGAGCACACGATGTCGATGCGCATGATTATCTGCAGAAGGAGAGCGCGACAGCAAAGGCGTCCGATGTCGTCAGCATCGGCTATACGTCCGGGACGACCGGGAACCCCAAAGGCGCCATGCTGACGCACCTTTCCATTCTCGCCGGCGTTCATTGCATCACCCTGTTCGGCCCCAGCATGCGCGAGGAGGAACATCGGGTGGTGGTGCATTTGCCGATGTCGCATACCGTCGCGCGCGGGCAGGCGACGACGTTGCCGCTGATCGCCGACGCAGTTCCTTATTTCGGCGAGACGACCGCGGACTTCGCCCAGACGATCAAAGAGGTGAAGCCGACCTACTACATGGCGCCGCCGCGGTTCTACCAGCGTTTTGCGACGCAAATTCTCAGCAAGGTGCATCCCGCCGGCGGCGCGGGAGATCAGAACTACACGCTCGCCATGACGATCGCGCGCAGGGCGCTCGAAGACCGCCAGGGCGGCCACGAAGACGCCTTCGTCTCGAAACTATTCGCGGCCTGCCGCGAGCAAGTGTTCCTGCCGCTGCTCGCGGAGGTCGGTTTCGACGAGCTGAAGGTCGCGTTCACCTCGTCGGCGGCGATGCCGTCCGAGCTGATGTCGCTGTGGCAGCTGTGGGGCTTGCAGCTCAAGGAGTGCTACGGCCAGACCGAATTGGTCGGTGCCAATCTGGTGCAGATGGCGGAGTGGCCGAAGGCCGGCAACGTCGGGGTCCCGTTGCCGGATCCGGCTTGGGAAACCGCCGTGCTCCAGGACGGCGAGATGATCGTCCGTGGACCGGGATTGTTCGCGGGCTATTGGAACAAGCCGGACGAAACGAAGGCCGCGCTTCGCGACGGCTGGCTCTACACCGGCGACATCGTCGAAGTGTCGCCGGAAGGAATCTTCAAGCTGGTCGACCGGAAGAAGGAGATCATCAACACGTCGAACGGTAAATCGATCAGCCCAACTCAGATCGAAAACGAGCTGAGGCACAGCCCCTTCATCTCCGAAGCGGCGGTCATCGGCGAGGGGCGAAAATATCTCACCGCCCTGATCGAAGTGGATGCTACCGCCACACTGGACTGGGCGAAGTCGCGCGACGACAAGATCACAGGTTACGCCGACCTAGCAGCCTCCGAGATCGTCAACCGGCTGATCGAGGCGGAGATCGGCAAGGCCAACGGAAGGCTGGCGCGAGCCGAGCAGATCAAGGCGTTCCGCATTCTGCCGGAGGAGCTGTCGCTCGAGAATGGTGTGATGACGCCGACGCGGAAGAAGCGTCGCAAGCAGATCAACGAGCGCTATCAGTCGCTGATCGCATCTCTCTACGACGAAACCGAGGAAAAGCTGATCAAGGCCGAGATGGGCCTTTGACGTCGGCGGTCGCTCCCCAAACCTACGAAGCTACTAGTCAAGATACAGTTCACTCCTTCAGCAACAGGACATCGAGATGACCAAGCGAAGCGGGATCACGCGGCGGACGATTGTCGGAAGCGGATTGGGAATTGCGGCAGGCCTGGTATCAAGGCCATCGTTTGCGGCGACCACGAAAGTGAAGGTCGGAGCGATCATGCCCAGCAGCGGCGTGCTGGCGTTTCCCGGTCAGGCCTGCGTGCGCGGCATCGATCTCGGCGCCAAATTCGCGCGTGAGAAGTTCGGCCTCGACATCGAGATCGTTCACGCCGATACGCAAAGCCGTCCGGAGAACGGCCGGATTGCCGCCGAGAGCCTGATCCGGCAGGGCTGCACCGTGCTGATCGGCGCGTGGGATTCCGGCGCCACCATTTCGGCGCTGCAGGCCTGCGAGGCCGCCAAGGTGCCGATGGTGGTCCACATCGCGAGCGCCACCCAGGTGACTTCGCAGGGCTTCACCCAAGTGTTCCGCTATTACCCCACGTCGCTGACCATCGTGCGGCAATCGCTGGCCGAGCTGAAGTCCGTGCTCGGCACGCTGAAGGATCCGCCGAGCAGCGCCGTCGTTCTCCATCTCAACAACACGATGGGGCAGTCGACGGCGGCCAGCATCGATCAGGCGTGGAAGGAGGTAGGTGTTCCGCTCAAGATCGCGCAGTACGTTGCCTATGACGAGAAGGCCAAGGACCTGTCGGTGGAAGTAGCCAAGGCGAAAGCGTCGGGTGCCGATGCCTTGATCTCGGTCACGCGCGTCAACGACGCGATCATGATCGCGCGCGAATGCATCAAGCAGGGCTGGGATCCCAAGATGGTGTTTTCGCCCAACTCCAACGGCGTGTCGGACAAGGCGTATCACGACGCGCTCGGAAAGTACGGTGACGGTCCGGTTCTGTCGGCGTTGTGGCTCAATCCCAAGGGCACCGAGACCGACAAGATCATGAAGATGTTCGCGGCCGACTACCCGAGCGACTGGTTCGATGCCAATGCGGGCTGCGCGTTCGAGGCGGTGCAGATCGTCGCAGATGCCGTGACGCGGGCGGCGTCGCCGGAGTCACCAGCCATTCACGGCGCGCTCAAGACGACCGACATGAAGCCTTTCCTGATGTACGGCGACAACACCAAGTTCGACGAGACCGGCCAGAACATCCACTGTTCGATGGTGATGCTGCAGGGTTTGAAAGGCAGGCCGCGGGTGGTGGCGCCAAAGGCCATCGCGGAAGCGTCGCTCGAATATCCGCTTGCGCCTTACAGCAAACGCTGAGCTCGTCCCGTGCGGCCCCGCGAAAGTGTCGTGGGGTCGCGGTCGTCAAATACCGAGGCAGGGACGTGCGAGCTAGGGCAAACTGTCCGAATTTATCAGGCGCGACCGCTCGGCAAGGAAGCGGCGAGGGCTCTGTCCCATCGTCTTCTTGAACATCGTGATGAACGCGCTGGGCGTTTCGTAGCCCAGTTCCAGCGACACGGCCTGGACCGAACTGCCCGCCGTGAGGCGTTGCATGGCGATCAGAATGTGGAGACGCTGGCGCCAGCGCCCGAAGGTCATCCCTGTTTCCTTGGCGATGAAGCGTGCGAACGTGCTCTCGCTCATTGCGTAGCGCGAGGCGACTTCGTCCATCGTGCTGCGGTCGCCCGGATTATTCAACAAGAAAGTGGCGAGGTGTTGAAGACGGGCGTCGGGGGAGATCGGCAGATACATTTCATCCGTCGTCGGCATCTGCACGAGTTCGTCGAGCAATACCCGGCCGAGACGGCTGGTCGGTCCTTCCAGCGGATAGAGCGGTGGGAACACCGAGAGGCGGTGGATCAATTCGCGCACCAGCGACGTGATCATCAGCGTGCAGCAGGTCCGCGGCAGCATGCTGACCTGTGGATCGATGAACACGGTGTAGAGTTTGCCGAAATCGGCCACGCAATTGCTGTGCTGCACGCCGGCCGGGATCCATACCGCGCCTTGCGGAGGTACGATCCACAAGCCGCCAGGCGCCCGGCACATCACCGAGCCATGAGATGCGACGACCAATTGGCCTTTGCGGTGTGAGTGCAGCGGTAGGTCGTCGTTGTCTTTGCTGGTTTCGAGACAGAATGAAGTGACGGGACGATCGAACTGATCCGGATCGACCGGATCATAGTTGATCCGAAGATCGGGCAGATCCATTCGCGCAAAATCCGGATCGAACTCGGTCTCGGGCGGCATTTCAATCCTGCCAATTCGTCAAGTCAGTCAAGCCTTGATGCAGATCCTGCTGTTAACTGAGGTTAGCTGTTTTGAAAGGTCAGGTCACTAGTCGCGGCGAGCCGTTGAGTTCGCTGATCTGCGACAAGATGCCCGCTCCTACGGCGTGAGCGCTTAGTGATGCGTCATGTTGCGCCGTGACCAAGCGGAAGCACCTGTCAGGCGGCCCACGGTTCGATCACTTGCTGATTAAACCAACAGCAGAGAATGCTGCGACGCGAGCCTCGGCGTCCCTCCGGAGTCGGGCAATCCGTCGGAACGCGGCCGTATTCAGCAGCACGTGCCATAGCACCCGATGCTACCAAGTGCGGGCTTTCTGGAGCCCGACGCATGACTGCACACATGGATCCGCCACGCAAGGCGGTCAACGCCGATCAGGACACGGTCGAAACCGCCGATTGGCTCGCATCGCTTGGATCGCTCCACCGCAGCGCCGGTGCCGAGCGCGTGCGATACATCCTGGCTGCGCTTGATCGGCGTGCGAAGGAGCTTGGAGTTCTGCCGGACTCTCCGCCGTTTTCGCCCTATCGCAATTCGATTCCGCTCGAGCAGCAGAAGCCCTACCCCGGCAACATCGCGATCGAGACGCGCCTGACGGCGATCATTCGCTGGAACGCGCTCGCGATGGTGGTCCGTGCCAACAGGGCCTATGGGGAACTCGGCGGGCACGTCGCCAGCTATGCCTCAGCCGCGGAGATTTTCGAAGTCGGATTTAATCATTTCTTTCGCGCGTCAAGCTCCGAGTCGGAGGGGGACTTGGTGTATTTCCAGCCGCATTCGTCCCCCGGAGTCTATGCACGAGCGTATCTCGAAGGCCGACTGTCGGACGAAAATCTCAAGCTGTATCGCCAGGAACTGAGCGGTCCCGGTCTGTCGTCCTATCCGCATCCCTGGCTGATGCCGGAGTTCTGGCAGGTGCCGTCGGCGTCGATGGGCCTCGGCCCGATCAGCGCGATCTACCAGGCGCGGTTCATGAAGTATCTGCAGCATCGCGGCCTGGTGCAGACGGCTGGTCGCCACGTCTGGGGTGTGTTCGGCGACGGCGAGATGGACGAGCCGGAATCGATCGCCGGGCTCGCCCTGGCGGCGCGGGAAAATCTCGACAACCTCACCTTCGTCGTCAATTGCAACCTGCAGCGCCTGGATGGGCCGGTCCGCGGCAACGGCCAGGTGATTCAGGAACTCGAATCTCTCTTCCAGGGCGCCGGCTGGAACGTCATCAAGGTGTTGTGGGGATCGGACTGGGACGATATCTTCGCACGCGACAGCAAGCATGCGCTGCTGCGCAAATTCGCCGACACCGTCGATGGCAAATATCAGACGCTCGGCGCCAAGGATGGCGCTTACAACCTCGCCAACTTCTTCAGCGAGGACCCCGAGGTCCGGGCGCTGGTTGCGCACATGTCGGACGCGGATATCGACGGCCTGAAGCGCGGTGGCCACGACTTCAAGAAGCTGTTCGCTGCCTTTGCTGCCGCTAAGGACATGAAGGGTCGGCCGACCGTCATTCTGGCGAAGACCAAGAAGGGCTACGGCATGGGCGGCGCCGGCGAGTCGCGCATGACGTCGCACCAGGCCAAGAAGCTCGACGTCGATGCGCTGTATGCGTTCCGCGACCGGTTCGCTCTGCCGCTCAGCAACGAGCAGGTCGAGAATCTGGAGTTCTTCACGCCTGCGGAAGACAGCGCGGAAATTCAGTATCTGCGCGCCCGTCGCGCGGCGCTCGGCGGCTACATGCCGGTGCGGCGACGCGCTTCGGCGACGCTGCCGGTGCCGCCGCTGCAATCCTACGCGGAGTTCGCGTTGCGCGGCGACGGCAAGGAGACGTCGACGACGATGGCGATCGTGCGGCTGTTCACCAATTTGCTCAAGGACAAGACGCTCGGCCCGCGCATCGTTCCCATCGTCGCCGACGAAGCCCGCACCTTCGGAATGGCGAACCTGTTCAGGCAGGTCGGCATCTACTCGCCGGCAGGGCAGCTCTACGAGCCGGAAGATGCCGGCTCGATGCTGTACTACAAGGAAGCGATCGACGGTCAATTGTTGGAGGAAGGGATCACCGAGGCGGGGGCGATTTCGTCCTGGACCGCGGCTGCGACCTCCTACAGCATCCATAACTTCCCATTGCTACCGTTCTATATCTACTATTCGATGTTCGGCTTTCAGCGGGTCGGCGATCTGATCTGGGCAGCGGCGGACCAGCGCGCGCGTGGCTTTCTGATCGGGGCGACGGCCGGCCGGACGACGCTCGGTGGGGAAGGCTTGCAGCATCAGGACGGGTCCAGCCATCTGATGGCGGCGACCGTTCCGAACTGCCGGGCCTACGATCCGGCATTCTCCTACGAGGTGGCCGTCATCGTGGATCACGGCATGCGGTCGATGCTCGAGCAGGGCAACGACGAGTTCTATTACCTCACGGCGATGAACGAGAACTATGCGCAGCCCTCGATGCCCGACGATGCGCGCGACGGGATCATCAAGGGACTCTATCGGGTTCTGCCGAGCGCTAACGGGCCGGCGAAGATCAGGCTGGTCGGCTCGGGCGCCATTCTTCCGGAGGCGCTCGCTGCCGCGGCGATGCTGCAAAGCGAATGGAAAGTGCCCAGCGAAGTCTGGTCGGCAACGAGCTTTTCCGAGCTGGCGCGAGAGGCGCGTGAGGTGGAGCGAACTAATCGGCTCTCGCCGCTGTCGACCCCGGTCGAGAGCCACGTCGCACAATGCCTCGGCGGCAAGGTGCCGATCGTCGCGGCTTCGGATTATGTCCGGGCGTATCCGCAACTGATCGGTTCTTACATCGAGGCCCCCTATACGGTGCTGGGCACCGACGGATTCGGGCGCAGCGATACGCGCGCCGCGCTGAGATCTTTCTTCGAGGTCGATCGCAAGCAGATCGTCGTTGCGGCGCTGTCGGCGCTGGTAAAATCGGGTGACGTGGCGCGTGAGCAGGTCGCCGAAGCCATCGCCAGCTACGAATTGCCGACCGGCGTTGCATCGCCTTGGTCTCGCTGACAGAGGGCGGAGCGCGCATGTCTCATTCAATTGAAGTCGTTCTGCCGGATATCGGAGACTACAAGGATGTTCCGGTAGTCGAAATCAATGTGTTGGTCGGCGACGAGGTCACAATCGACATGCCGTTGCTGTCGATCGAGTCCGACAAGGCGACGATGGAGGTGCCATCCCCGGCCGCAGGCACGGTGGCCAAACTGATGATCGACGTCGGGGCGCGGGTTTCACAAGGTTCGGTTCTGATGATCCTCGAAAGTCGCGGTGAATCCACCGCGCCTTCGCCGGCGGCTGCGTCGGCGGCGCAGGTGGAGCAACGGTTCTCGCAGCAGGAGGCGCTGTCACAGCCGGCGCCCGCCGCTCCAGTCGATGGTTCGCGAGCACGTGCACAACAGCCGCGGCCCAGCGGGGCTGCGCATGCGTCGCCGTCGGTGCGCGCTTTGGCGCGTGAGCTCGGCGTGGCGCTGGACTCTGTCGTGCCCACCGGCCCCAAAGGCCGGATTCTGCGCGAGGATGTGGCGGCCTTCGTCAACGGACTGGCGCGGCCGGGACCGGCGATGGCGCTTGCGCCCGACGCGCCGGTCGATCGGCCCAGTGTGGATTTCGAGAGGTACGGCGCGGTCGAGCGCCTGCCGCTGACGCGGATCCAGAAGCTGACCGGCGCGAACCTCTCGCGCAACTGGACCGTCATTCCCCACGTGACGAATTTCGACAAAGCGGATGTGACCGACGCTGAAGCCTTCCGCCAGCTCGCCAATGCCGAGGCCGCGAAGGACACGGCGAAACTCACCATGGTGTCGCTGCTGATCAAGGCCGCGGCCTTGGCGCTGCAGAAGTACCCGCGCTTCAATTCATCGCTCGATGGCGACGAACTGATCCTCAAGCACTACGTCCACATCGGCTTCGCCGTCGACACGCCGAAAGGTCTGGTCGTGCCGGTGATCCGGGACTGCGATAAGAAGGGCCTTCGGCAGATCGCCGCCGAGATGCGCTCGCTTGCCGACAAGGCGCTCGCGGGGCAGCTCGCGTCGGGCGACATGCAGGGCGGCTGTTTCTCGGTGTCGTCTCTGGGAGGCGTCGGCGGTCAGGGATTTACGCCCATCATCAATGCGCCCGAGGTGGCAATCCTCGGAGCCGGTCGTGCCGCCACCGAGGCAGTCTGGAATGGGCGCGAATTCGAACCGCGGCTCGTCCTTTCCCTGAGTCTGTCGTGGGATCACCGGGTCGTCGACGGCGTAGCCGGGGCCCGGTTCCTGGGCTTCGTCGCGTCGGTGCTCTCCGATCTGCGGCGTTTCGCATTGTGAGGACGCAGATGCGGACAGAGGAGATCCGGGTCCCCGACATCGGGGACTTCCGAGACGTCGAAGTCGTCGAGATCCACGTCAGGGCGGGCGACGTCGTCGCGCGAGAGCAGGCGTTGATCACCGTGGAATCCGACAAGGCGACGCTGGAGATTCCGTCGCCGATTGCAGGGGTGATCACGAGCATTTCGCTACGCGTTGGAGACAAGGTGTCTCAAGGCACCATGATTGGCACGGCGTCGGCGTCGGACAAAGCGGGCCCGCAAAGCGAGGCGGTCTCGGCGGATCAGGCCGATGCTGGCCAGCGTGCAACAGATCATGCACGCTACGATCTCGTCGTGATCGGAGGCGGGCCGGGCGGCTATTCAGCAGCTTTTCGGGCAGCAGATCTTGGACTGAGGACCGCGATCGTCGAACGCTACGGCACCCTGGGCGGAGTTTGCCTGAATGTCGGATGTATCCCGTCGAAGGCGCTGCTTCATGTTGCGGCCGTCAAAGAGGAGGCCGAGCGGATCGCTGACCTGGGCATTCGCTTCGGCGCGCCGCAGATCGATCTGCAGGCGCTGCGCGCCTTCAAGGACGGCGTGGTCACGAAGCTGACGGATGGGCTGAGCCAGATGGCGGCGGCGCGCCGCGTCACGGTGATCCGCGGCACCGCGAAATTCATCTCCGCGACGCGGCTCGAGGTTGCCGGCGAAGGGGCAGGCTCGCAGCAGATCGACTTCGGACAATGTATCATCGCGACGGGCTCGCGCGCGGTGCAGTTGGCGGTGCTTCCCAAGGACGAGCGGATCGTGACCTCGACCGGCGCGCTCTCGCTGCGAAGCATTCCGGGCTCCATGCTCGTGATCGGAGCCGGGATCATCGGGCTGGAGATGGCGACCGTCTACAGCGCGCTCGGCGCGAAGATCGATCTTGTCGAAAGGCTTCCCGATATCCTGGCGGGCGTGGATGCCGATGCGGTGAAGATCTGGCGTTCGCGCAATGCGCATCGCTTCGAGCATATCGACCTTGAAAGCAGCGTATCAACTGCCGCGGTGACGCCCGACGGCGTGACGGTTGCTATCACGGGCGCGTCAGTTCAGACACGATCCTACGATCTCGTGCTGCAATCTGCGGGCCGCGTTCCCAACAGCGGCGAGCTCGGCCTCGAACGGATCGGCGTCGCAATCGATCCGAACGGCTTCATTCAGGTCGACGAGCAGATGAGAACGACGGTGCGCAACGTCTTCGCCATCGGCGACGTCGTCGGCGGTTCGATGCTGGCCCACAAGGCCGTTCACGAGGGGCACGTCGCCGCGGAAGTAGCCGCCGGGAAGCCGGCGGCCTTTACAGCGAAGATCGTCCCCAATGTCGCCTACACCGATCCTGAGATCGCATGGGTCGGCAAGTCCGAGCGTGATGTCGCCGATTCCGGAGGGAAGATCCGTTCGGCAAAATTCCCATGGGCCGCGTCCGGCCGGGCCATCGCGTCGGGCGCGTCCTATGGCATGACGAAGCTGTTGTTCGACGTCGAGACCGATCGCATCGTCGGGGGCGTGATCGTCGGTCCGCATGCCGGCGATATGATCGGGGAAATCTGTCTCGCGATCGAAATGGGGGCTGTCGCGATCGATATCGGCAAGACCATTCACCCGCATCCGACCCTCGGCGAGACGATCTGCATGGCTGCCGAAGTCTATGAGGGCATTTGCACCGACCTGCCTCCAATCGCCAGAAACGGTAGCTCAGTTGGCCCAATCGATGTCCGTTATCGAAGCTCTTGAACAACGTCGCGCCGGTGCCAAACTCGGCGGCGGCGAGAAGCGCATGGACGCGCAGCATGCGCGCGGCCGCCTCACTGCGCGGGAGCGGATCGACCTACTGCTCGACAAGCATTCGTTCGAGGAGATGGACATGTTCGTCCAGCACCGCTCGACCGAATTCGGGATGGAGAAGACCAAGATCCCCGGCGACGGTGTCGTCACCGGCTGGGGCACCGTCAACGGCCGCAAGACTTTCGTCTTCGCCAAGGACTTTACGGTGTTCGGCGGCTCGCTCTCGGAGACGCACGCGCTGAAGATCACCAAGCTGCAGGACATGGCGATGAAGGCGCGGGCGCCCATCATCGGCCTCTATGACGCCGGCGGCGCCCGCATCCAGGAAGGCGTCGCCGCGCTCGCCGGATATTCCTACGTGTTCCGCCGCAACGTGCTCGCCTCCGGCGTGATCCCGCAGATCTCCGTCATCATGGGCCCCTGCGCCGGCGGTGACGTCTATTCGCCTGCGATGACCGACTTCATCTTCATGGTGGAGAACACCAGCTACATGTTCGTCACCGGGCCCGACGTGGTGAAGACCGTCACCAACGAGGTCGTCACGGCCGAGGAGCTCGGCGGCGCCTCGGTGCACGCCACGCGCTCCTCGATCGCGGATGGTGCCTTCGAGAACGACGTCGAGACGCTGTTGCAGATGCGGCGCCTGATCGATTTCCTGCCGTCCAACAACACCGACGGCGTGCCGGAATGGCCGAGCTTCGACGACATCGGCCGGGTCGACATGTCCCTGGACACGCTGATCCCCGACAATCCGAACAAGCCCTATGACATGAAGGAGCTCATCCTGAAGGTCGTGGACGAGGGCGATTTCTTCGAGATTGCGGAGAGCTTCGCCAAGAACATCGTCACCGGCTTTGGCCGCATCGCCGGCCGCACCGTCGGCTTCGTCGCCAATCAGCCGATGGTGCTGGCCGGCGTGCTCGACTCGGATGCCTCGCGCAAGGCCGCGCGCTTCGTCCGCTTCTGCGATGCCTTCAACATCCCGATCGTCACTTTCGTGGACGTGCCGGGCTTCCTGCCGGGCACCGCGCAGGAATATGGAGGCCTGATCAAGCACGGCGCCAAGCTGCTGTTCGCTTATTCGCAGTGCACCGTGCCGCTGGTGACCATCATCACCCGCAAGGCCTATGGCGGCGCCTTCGACGTCATGGCCTCCAAGGAGATCGGCGCCGACATGAACTACGCCTGGCCGACCGCCCAGATCGCGGTGATGGGCGCCAAGGGCGCGGTGGAGATCATCTTCCGCAGTGACATCGGCGACCCCGACAAGATCGCCGCGCGCACCAAGGAATACGAGGACCGCTTCCTGTCGCCGTTCATCGCCGCCGAGCGCGGCTATATCGACGACGTCATCATGCCGCATTCGACGCGGAAGCGGATCGCGCGGGCGCTGGCGATGCTGAAGGACAAGAAAATGGAAGCGCCGGCGAAGAAGCACGACAACATGCCGTTGTGAGAAGAGAAGTGTTCAAACGCATTCTGATCGCCAATCGCGGCGAAATCGCCTGCCGGGTCATCAAGACCGCCCGCCGCATGGGAATTCAGACCGTCGCAGTCTATTCCGAGGCCGACCGCGATGCCCTCCATGTGGAGATGGCCGACGAGGCCGTGCTGATCGGCCCTCCCGCCGCGGCCGAGAGCTATCTGGTGATCGAGAAGATCGTCGAGGCATGTAAAAAGACGGGCGCCGAGGCCGTGCATCCCGGCTACGGCTTCCTCTCAGAGCGCGAGGCATTTCCGCGCGCGCTGGAGGCCGCAGGCATCGTCTTCATCGGCCCGAACCCGGGCGCGATCGCGGCGATGGGCGACAAGATCGAGTCGAAGAAGGCGGCGGCCAAGGCCAAGGTCTCGACCGTGCCGGGCCACCTCGGCGTCATCGAGGATGACAAGCACGCGGTCCGTATCGCCGACGAGATCGGCTACCCCGTGATGATCAAGGCCTCCGCCGGCGGCGGCGGCAAGGGCATGCGCATCGCCCATTCCAAGGCCGAGGTCGCCGAGGGCTTCAATCTCGCCAAGGCCGAGGCCAAGGCGTCGTTCGGTGATGATCGTGTCTTCGTCGAAAAATTCATCGTCGATCCCCGCCACATCGAGATTCAGGTGCTGGGCGACAAGCACGGCAACGTCATCTATCTCGGCGAGCGTGAGTGCTCGATCCAGCGCCGCAACCAGAAGGTCATCGAGGAGGCGCCGTCGCCGCTGCTCGACGAGGCCACGCGCCGCAAGATGGGCGAGCAGGCCGTCGCGCTGGCCAAGGCCGTGAATTACGACTCCGCCGGCACCGTCGAGTTCGTCGCGGGGCAGGACAAGAGCTTCTACTTCCTGGAGATGAACACGCGCCTCCAGGTCGAGCATCCCGTCACCGAGCTCGTCACCGGCATCGACCTCGTCGAGCAGATGATCCGCGTTGCCGCCGGCGAGAAGCTCGCCATCGCGCAGAAGGACGTCACGCTGACGGGCTGGGCGGTGGAATCGCGCCTCTACGCCGAAGACCCGTTCCGCAACTTCCTGCCCTCGATCGGGCGGCTCGTGAAGTATCGTCCGCCGGCGGAAGTGAGCCACGACGGCATCACCATCCGCAACGACACCGGCGTGCAGGAGGGCGGCGAGATCTCGATCCATTACGATCCGATGATCGCAAAGCTCGTCACGCATGCGCCCTCGCGCGCGGCCGCGATCGAGGCGCAGGCGACCGCGCTCGACTCGTTCTATGTCGACGGCATCAGGCACAACATCCCGTTCCTGTCGGCGCTGATGCATCATCCGCGCTGGCGCGAGGGTCGGCTCTCGACCGGCTTCATCGCCGAGGAGTTCCCAAAGGGTTTTGCGGTGCGCGTGCCCGAAGGCGAGGTCGCCCGGCGGATCGCCGCGGTCGGCGCTGCCATCGATCACGTGCTCGGTGAGCGCAAGCGGCAGATTTCGGGCCAGATGGGCGGCCGCGTCGTGCAGCGCGAGCGCCGCCGCGCGGTCTGGCTCGACCGCCAGGAGATCCTGCTCGAGGTGGGGCGCGAGGGCGAGGCGATCGCGATCCGCTTCATCGATGCCGACGGCAAGACCGGCAATGCGCATCTGTTGCAGTCGCCATGGAAGCCGGGCGACCCGGTCTGGCAGGGCACCATCGACGGCCATTTCGTCGCCGTGCAAACCCGCCCCATCGCGAACGGCATCCGCCTCGCGCATCAGGGCGTCGAGGTGCCGGTCTATGTCTGGACTGAGGCGGAAGCGGCTTCGGCGCGCTTGATGCCGGTGACGACGGCCTCCGACACCGGCAAGAAGCTGCTGTGCCCGATGCCCGGCCTCGTGGTCTCGATCGCGGTCAGCGAAGGGCAGGAGGTCAAGGCCGGCGAGACGCTCGCAGTGGTCGAAGCCATGAAGATGCAGAACGTGCTCCGTGCCGAGCAGGACGGTACGGTGAAGAAGATCCACGCCAGCGCCGGTGCGTCGCTGGCGGTGGACGCGCTGATCTTGGAATTTGCGTAAGCAGGCCATGTAGCCCGTGATGCGTGGTGGACAATTAGGTCGGTAACCGGTGCGAGATCAGGAATGTCGATGTCATTTCCAGATGAATGGAAGAGGATTGCCGAGAAGGAACTAAAAGGCGATCCCATCGCGCTCGTGCGGAAGGTTCCGGAGGGCATTGAAGTCAAGCCGATCTATACGGCTTCTGATTTAGATGGGATCGAGCATCTGGACACGTTACCTGGCATGTCGCCGTTCGTTCGCGGTCCTAAGGCGACGATGTATACTGGCAGACCGTGGACAATCCGCCAGTATGCGGGATTCTCGACTGCAGAAGCGTCAAACGCATTCTATCGTTCCGCCCTTTCCTCAGGACAGAAGGGCTTGTCGGTTGCATTCGACTTGGCGACCCACCGCGGCTATGATTCTGATCATCCTCGCGTCCTAGGTGATGTCGGGAAGGCGGGCGTTGCCATCGACTCAGTCGAAGACATGAAGATCCTCTTTGACGGCATTCCCCTCGGGGAAACGTCGGTGTCGATGACCATGAACGGAGCGATAATCCCCATTCTCGCAACCTTCATTGTCGCCGGTGAAGAGCGGGGAATTCCGCGCGAAGCTCTCTCGGGAACTGTCCAAAATGACATTCTGAAGGAGTTCATGGTCCGCAATACCTACATTTATCCGCCGGAATCATCGATGCGCATTGTTGCTGACATTATAGCGTTTACCGCGCAGAACATGCCGCGCTTCAACTCCATCTCGATTTCAGGCTACCATATGCAAGAGGCGGGGGCGACGCTCGTCCAGGAGTTGGCCTTTACGCTTGCTGATGGACGTGAATACGTCCGGTCTGCTCTTGCCAAGGGCCTTAACATCGATGACTTTGCAGGGCGGCTTTCATTCTTCTTCGCTATCGGAATGAATTTCTTCATGGAAGCGGCGAAGTTGCGCGCTGCTCGGCTTATCTGGTCGCGTGTTATGGCGGAATTCAATCCTAAAAAGCAGTCGTCCTTAGTGCTTCGTACGCACTGTCAGACGTCGGGAGTGTCGCTCCAGGAGCATGATCCGTATAACAATATCGTGCGGACCGCTTATGAGGCCTTAGCCGCCGTTCTGGGCGGCACGCAATCGCTGCACACAAATTCGTTCGACGAAGCCATCGCATTGCCTACTGAGTTTTCGGCTCGGATTGCCCGTAACACCCAGCTGATCCTTCAGCATGAGACGGGCGTCGCCGACGTCGTCGATCCCCTCGCGGGATCCTACTATGTCGAGCGCCTGACGGACGATCTCGTCAAGGCTGCCTGGCAACTCATGGAGGAGGTCGAAGAGCGGGGAGGGATGGCGAACGCGATCGCGACAGGGTGGCCTAAGCGATTGATCGAAGAATCGGCGACGCGCAAGCAGGCCGCGATCGATCGCGGCGATCAGGTTATTGTCGGAGTTAATCGGTTTCGGCTTGAACAAGAGGAGCCAATCGACATTCTGGAGATCGACAATTCGACTGTGCGCGCTTCGCAAATTCGCCGCCTGACCGATATCAAACGGTCGAGAGATTCTAAGGGCGTCTCCAGTGCGTTGGCTCGACTAACCCGGGTCGCGCAATTAGGTGAGGGAAATCTGCTGGAAGCCGCGATTGAGGCCGCTAGGTCTCGAGCAACCGTCGGCGAAATGTCTGATGCAATGCGGCAGGCTTTTGGAGATCACCAGGCGATACCCGATGTTGTTTCGAGTGTCTATGGCCCTGCTTATGGAAACGATCCCGAGTTCACCAATCTTGTCTCGCGGCTCGACGAAGTGTCACAAGTGATTGGCGTGAGGCCAAAGATTATGGTCGCCAAGCTAGGACAAGATGGTCATGATCGAGGTGCGAAGGTTATTGCGTCGGCATTCGGCGATATGGGGTTCGATGTTGTTGCCGGTCCTTTGTTTCAGACGCCAGCCGAAGCTGCCGCGATGGCCGTTCAGGCAAAGGTACATGTTCTGGGGGTCTCGTCGCTCGCGGCCGGTCACAGGACGCTCGTTCCTCAGGTTGTCAGGGAGTTGAAGCTGGCTGGCGCTGGCGGCATCATTGTTGTTTGCGGGGGCGTCGTGCCACGGCAGGACTACGAGGAATTGCTTCGGAGCGGAGTGGCAGCCGTGTTTGGACCTGGTACCAACGTACTTGAGGCCGCTATGGCAGTTCTCGATCTTATCGAGGGACGGCGAAGAAATCGCTGATCGAGGCCCGGCCGCTTTGAAGTTGCACGGGCTTCGATCAGGATCCGTTCTATTCATCCAAGCACTAGCGCGCGCCGCGAGCGTACGGACCGCGGCTGGCCCGCGGGGGTGATGGCCAGTTCGGTTAGCGGCACGTCGAAGACGTCATGGAGAAGAAAAGCGGCCCGCTCCAGAGGAGACAGACGCTCGAGGGCCAGCATCAACGTGACCGTGACGTCGTCGGCGACCGTCTCGTCTGGCTCCATGGAACCCACGAGAGGATCTGGCAGCCAGGGTCCCAGGTAGGCTTCCCGGCGCGCCCGCGCGGCGCGGCGTCGTCAGGGCACAGGCGTGTGACGATGCGGGTTAGATGGGCGGGAGGCGAATCGACGTAATCCTCCACCCCGACCCACCGCAGCCATGCGTCCTGAACGACCTCCTCCGCCTCGGCGAGCGAGCCCATCATCCGATAGGCCAGGCGTGTCAGGCGCCTGCGCTTCGCTTCGAACTCGGTGTCGCCGACTCGATGGAAACCCGTTGGCCATAGAGTTGGCTGCCGCCGAACGGCTGCCGAGATCGCTGCCGCCTGTCATCCGTCGGGGAGGAAGCAAGAGCCTCGGCCTGGTACATTGGAAACATAGCCATCGCACTGCGACGCTGCCATCAGCGGCGACGACGTCGTACGAGATCCGCCCCGCTGGCAAATAGAACAGCGCGCCCGCTCGCAAGGGCCTTCGAGCCGCTGCTCGGCTCATTAGCCGCCCGAATAACGGGCAATCGGAAAGGGCGCTTTCTCGTCCGGTGTGGGATACCGGATTGATCCGGCGAAACGAGAAGCGCCCTGCAGGCGATCGCCGGCTTGGAGCAGCAACGACGGTGCGACGGCGCTTACGCGTGGGATCTCTTCGAGGACGCGGCTGTGAACGGCCGCAACCTGGAGGCTTTCAAGGTCGCCTCGTGGCTCGAGCACCTGAGGCAGCCCAGCGCGTGACAAACGCTGACCGTGCATCCAGGATGCGATCGGCGGCGTCAACGCATCAGCCGCTCCAACCATTACGCATTTCATCGCCACCGATCTTCGGATGCGCGATTAAGCGGGCTCATTCCCCTGCGGCGATCAGAAGCCGAAGGACCGGATTTGGCCAGAGTTGGCTTCGGGGAGCCTCATGGGGTCCGATCTGAAACCCGTCATTTTTTAAGTGGGTCATTTTTGGCGGGTTGAGTGTTACGGCTTCTCGCCTACGCGCCGTGTATCGCCAAGACGGACTAACAGCGGGCCGGAAAGCCCATCATGAGTCTGCGTTCCGCCGACAGCCACCACCTGTCGCAAGTCCGCTCATGGCGCAAGGCTGACGTGATGCAGTTACCCGCCGAAGTCCGCTCTCAAGGCCAAAGCAGGCAAGACGATCCTTTGCAGTTATATATTCAGCGAGCAGGTTCAAATTTGACGAAGGTCGCGCTCTAGCTGGCGACCAAGGTGGCTAGGAATTGCTCCATGGATGGCTGTGCAGCTTTCTGCATCTTGTGCAGATCTTCGGGCTTGAGATTTGTATATCGGCGCAACATTCGCCAGCCTTTATGGCCTGTCACCATCGCAACCTGCTGTATCGAAAAGCCCGCTTCGAAGAGTCTACTTGTTCCTTCATGGCGCAAATCGTGAAAGCATAGGTCATCTATATCGATAGCGTTGCATGACCTGCGGAAGGCAGCTCCTACCGACTTCGAGTGGTATGGAAAAACGCGTCCGAGGCCGCGCGTGAGAATCCGCTGCTCGAGCATAAGCTGCCAGGCATCGTACCCGGTCGAATTGAGGAGAGGAACCACTTGGTGGTTTCCGTCTTTGCGTCGAGGATCTTTGCGGTCGCGAATAGTGACGGTCCGCTTTGACATGTCGACATCAGTCCACTCGATGCGGCAGATCTCAGCTTGGCGCATTGCTGTCGCCACAGCAAAGCGAACAATTCTACCGAGTGGTAGATACTGTTGGGCGTTAGATTCGGTGTATCCGATCAGTCGATCGAGTTCGTCTTGGCTAGGGCGCCGATCTCTCTCGTTTGACTTTCCGACGAGATCCAGGTGCTTTAGCGCAGCTCTGGCCAGCTGTACGTTCTCGACTGAAACGTTAATGCCGTGGACTGCGGCAGCGTGAAGTAGGATCGTTCGGATGAATGAGAAATCGATCGCAAGGGTCGCCGGTCCAGCGCCTTGAGCAGCTCGCTTTCGCCCGAACTCAATCAATCTCTCCCTGGTCAGCTCTTTGAGGTTTGTTCGTCCAAGCGAGATCTTGAGGGCCTTGAGCACCATCGACTTGGATCGTCGTACGGGCTTGCCGACCTGGGCAAGATCGTCGAGATGCAGGGTGATCAAATCGGAAAAAATTCGAGGCTGCTCAAAAGGCCGGGAACGTCGAATTGGGGTGCCGCGATCGATAGAGCGCTCCACATCAAGCGCCCATTCTTCAGCATCGCGCCGTCGCACGAACGTGTTTGCGATGTACTCGTTTTTCCTCCTGACCTGAACGCGCCAGTTTCCCGATCTGAGTTTTGTAAACGTCGGCATTGCGTGTGCACTCCACCCCGATTTCGTGTGCGCTACGTGTGCACCGGGAGATCAAATGCGGTACAAACGTGTGCAATTTGGGCTAGTTTAAGTGCACACGTGTGCACCTGGTTCACGTTCTAGTCCATTGAAAGAATAGGACAACTTATTGAAATATCAAGACTATCGCTTTTCCGTGGCACCCATGATGGATTGGAGCGACCGGCACTGCCGGGTGTTCCACCGCCACCTGACGCGGCGGGCGCTGCTCTATACGGAAATGGTGACGACGGGCGCTGTGATTCATGGCGACCGTGAGCGGCTGCTTGGGTTCGATGCGAGCGAGCATCCGGTGGCGCTTCAGCTTGGCGGCTCGGATCCGCGCGAACTGGCGCAGGCTGCGCGGATCGGCGAGACGTTCGGCTATGACGAGATCAACCTCAATGTCGGCTGCCCGTCGGACCGGGTGAAGGACGGCCGCTTCGGCGCCTGCCTGATGGCGGAACCGGAGCTGGTGGCGCGCTGCGTCGGTGCGATGAAACAGGCTGTCGCGGTTCCCGTCACGGTGAAGTGCCGCATCGGCATCGACGAGCAGGATCCGGAAGTCGCCCTTGATGCGCTTGCGTGCGCGGTGGTCGCCTCCGGCTGCGATGCACTGATCGTGCATGCCCGCAAGGCCTGGCTCAACGGATTGTCTCCGAAGGAGAACCGCGACATCCCGCCGCTCGACTATGAGCGCGTCTATCGGCTCAAGCGCGCAATGCCTGACGTGCTTGTCATCATCAACGGCGGCATTCGAGGCCTCGACGAAGCGAGAGCGCATCTCGAACATGTCGATGGCGTGATGCTCGGCCGCGCCGCCTATCAGGACCCGTGGCGGCTGCTCGGCGTCGATCACGAAATCTTCGGCGAGGCGACGTCGCACGCGACCATGCAGGACGCGCTCGAGGCGATGATGCCCTATATCGAGCAGCAGCTTGCGCGCGGCACGCGGCTGCATGCGATCACACGGCATTTCGTCGGCGCATTCCATGCCGTGCCCGGCGCGCGGGCCTTCCGCCGCCATCTGGCCGAGCAGGGCGTGAAGGCAGGCGCCGGCCTCGAGGTGCTGCGCGATGCGATCGCGCGCGTCGGTGCGCGCGCGCCGGCGGAGGCAGCCTAAGTCAGCTAGTCGATCGCCGTGCGCGAGCGGCGATGGCTGCTCTGAAGCTCTGGATAGCCGGTCAGCATCAGCTTGTCGGCGCGCACGCCCCAGCTCTCCAGCCGGTCGAGGAAACTCATGCCGAGCAGATTGGTCTTCATCTGCCCGCGCTGGACAACGAGGGCCGGCACCGATTTTTCGACGAGATGGCCGACGGAGAGACGGTCGAGGGTGAGGCGGGCTGCCTTGGTATGGCCGCCCGCGGTTTCGAGGTCGACATCGTATTCGAGCATCTCGAGCGGCAGCCCGATGGCTTTCGCGGTTTCCCAGGTCAGCACCACCGACGTCGCACCGGTATCGATCACCATCGGCGCGGCGATGCCGTTGATCTTCGCGCGCAGCGCGAATTCGCCGCCCTGGCCGCGTGGGATCTGCACGGCGGGAGCGGGCGTTGCCGTCTGCGCGCGAAAAATATGGGAGACCTTGTGGCTGGCGCGCGCGATCTGATCGGGGTCGCCATAGGCGACGACCGCGCCTGCCGTGCCGGCAAGCATGACGAGAACGAGCAGGAAGCGGATCATCGCGCGCCTCCGCAGGTGTGCTGGCCGGTCAGGTGCGTTTCGGCGATGCCGCGATTGGCGCCAGTCCAGCTTCCGTCATGCGTGCGGGTAACAGCGCCATGACCGCGAGCCGGTCCGCGCTTTCCATGGCGTGCCAGCGCGCGATCTCGGGCAAGGTCCGGCCGCAGCCGAAGCACAGCTTGGTCCTGGGATCGATCATGCAGACGGCGACGCACGGCGTTTCTTTGCTCATTCGGACATAGTGGGGGATTGTCGGGCATGTCTGCAAGCATCTGGTTTAAGAGCCTGTGCCTGCGCTCATGATCGGCTTGTGGCGCGGCCGGCGCTTCTCCTCGGGCAGTACACTCTCCGGCTGGAGCGGCGGGGAATCATCCGACAGCGGCGCCAGCGCGCTCATCACGCGCTCCGGCGGGAAGGTGACGATCACCTCGGTGCCGATGCGCAGCTTCGATTTCAGCGTGAACGTGCCGCCATGCAGGTCGATCAGATTCTTAGCGATCGGCAGGCCGAGACCGGCGCCCTGTTCGGCGGACTTGATCGAGTTGGAGCCCTGGCCGAACGAGGCGAGCACGACCGGGATCTCGTCCTCAGGGATTCCGGAGCCGGAATCCCGCACCGAGAGATATTGTCCGCCCGAGGCGGTCCAGCCGGCCTTGAGCCAGATCTCGCCACCCTGCGGAGTGAACTTGATCGAGTTGGAGAGGAGGTTGAGCACGACCTGGCGGATCGCGCGCTCGTCGGCCCACAGCCGCGGCATGGCCTGCTCGAACACTTCGTGGATGGTGATGCCACGGCTGGAGGCGCGCAGCTTCATCAGGTGATGGCAGTCGGCGACGATACCGACCAGCGACACCGCTTCCTCGTTGAGCTCGTAACGGCCGGCCTCGATCCGCGACAGGTCGAGGATCTCGTTGATGAGGTTGAGCAGGTGCACGCCGGAATTATGGATGTCGGCGGAATATTCCTTGTAGACCGGCACCGCATGCGCGCCAAAAATCTCGCTCTTCATCACCTCGGAGAAGCCGAGGATGGCGTTCAGCGGCGTGCGCAGCTCGTGGCTCATCTGCGCGAGGAAGCGCGACTTGGCGACGTTGGCGGATTCTGCGCGGTGGCGCGCCTCGTCCGAGATCGCCTTGGCCTGTTCGAGCTCGCCGATCAGCGCGTCCTTTTCGGCGCGCGCTTCCAGCGTGGCGAAGGTGGAGGAGTGCAGGCGGTGCGCCAGCAGCACGAAATAGCCTTCGGCGGCGAGCGCAAGCGCGGCCAGAATGTAGTTGTCCAGCGAGCCGGTCATCACGAAGCTCAGCGCCATGGCGACGGCGACCGGCGCGGTGGCGGCAAGGGCTGCGATCGGCAGATTGGCGGCGAGCATGCTCGACACTGCGATCACCAGCAGCATCAGGAACATCATCAGCGTTTCCGTGACCATGTCGAGCACGGGATGGATCAGGATCGCCATCCAGCACAGGCCATAGAGCAGGTCGAGCACGACGAACCGCGTCCGCCAGGCGCGCGTCGCCGCGGGCGAGGCGGGCTCGGTCAGGAAGCGCCGGCAACTGCGGGTCATGGCGCTGTGAATGCAGAGCATGCCGGCGGTCCAGGCCGCGGCCGGGATCGGCTGCATCCACAGGCCGAACAGCACGCCGGTCGCGACCACCAGCAGCATCACGACATAGGAAGCCGACAGCCGCGTCTGGGCGTATTGACGCAGCATCTCGGCGTCGAAGGCCGGCCGGGTTCCACTGGTCGACGTTAACTTGTCCCGCGCCTCGCGCACCCGCTGCGCCGCAGCCCTTCGGCTGCTCGCCGATGGAGCGCTCACCGGCTCGGCCGGAAGCTCCACAACTTCAGGCTTTTCAGCGGGGTTACTCATCAAGCAACAACGATTCCTGCCCACGCCGGACGCGGGCCTTCTGCATTGTCTATTTCTGGCAAGAAATCCTTAAGAGGTGACTTAAGGAGCTAAAGAATTACGTTAACCCGGCGTTAATTTTGGATCTCGCCTGCGCCGTCAATGCAGCGCTGCGTACTGGGCGATGTAGACCATCGCGCCCGCCAGATACCCTACCAGGGCGGGGCCTGCGATACGGCGGGCGTACCAGAAGAACTCGATCTTCTCGAGTCCCATGGCGGCAACGCCCGCGGCCGAGCCGATGATCAGGATCGAGCCGCCGGTGCCGGCGCAATAGGCGATGAACTCCCAGATGAAGCTGTCGGGCGGATGTTGCACCAGACTGTACATGCCCATCGTGGCCGCGACGAGCGGCACGTTGTCGATGATGGCACTCAAGAGGCCGAGCAGGATGACGATGACGTCGAGACGCCCGACCGTGGCGTCGAGCCATTTCGCCAGCAGCTCAAGCACGCGGGCGTGCTCCAGGCACGCGACGGCCATGAGGATGCCGACGAAGAACACGATCGAGCTCATGTCGATCCGTGTCAGCGCATGGACGAGGGTGAGGGGACGGCGCGCATCCTCATCCTTGTGGCGGTGGACGATCTCGCCGACCAGCCAGAGGATGCCGAGCCCGAACAGAATTCCCATGAAAGGCGCAAGGTGCGTCACGGCCTTGAAAACCGGAACGGCAACCAGGGTGCCAAGGCCGAGATAGAACATCAAGTTGCGCTCGAACACTTCGACCCTGAGGGCCTGTGCTTGGCCTTGCAGCGGAGGGACGATCTCCTTTCCCTTGAGCGAATAGCCGATGATGAGCAGCGGTATCAGCAGGTTGAGCAGTGAGGGCAAGAACACCGACTTCATGATGCTGAGGGGAGTGATCTGCCCTCCGATCCAGAGCATCGTCGTCGTGACGTCGCCGATCACGGTCCAGGCGCCGCCGGCATTGGCCGCGATGACGATGATCGAGGCGAACAGCAGGCGATCGCTCTTGCTGCCGATCAGCTTCTGGATCAGCGAGATCATCACGATGGTGGTGGTGAGATTGTCGAGGATCGCGCTCAGGAAGAACGTCACGAAGCCGATGATCCACATCAGCGTGGTCTGCTTCGTGGTGCGGATGATCGAGGTGATGACTTCGAAGCCATTGTGGGCGTCGATCACCTCGACGATTGTCATGGCGCCGATCAGGAAGAAGACGATCTGCGCGGTCGAGGCGACGGATTCGTCGAGCTGATGGTTGACGAGCGAGGCGTCGCCGACGGACAGCGCGTAAATCGTCCAGAGCAAGCCGGCTCCAAGGAGAGCCGAGGCGCTCTTGTTGACACCGAGCGGATGTTCGAGCGCGATGGCAGCATACGCAACGATGAAAACGACAGCTATCACGCTGAGCAAGACAGTCCCCCCGGTATTCGTTCTTCGGCTCGACGCGGCGCCGCGTCAAGGCCGGGGACGGTCGCAGCTGCCCGGCAGCGACCGTCGATGCGCTCCTCAGCGCTGCAGGCGCGCGAGCAGGCTGGACGTATCCCAGCGCTTGCCGCCCATCTTCTCGACCTCGGAATAGAACTGATCGACCAGCGCGGTGACCGGCAGGTTGGCGCCGTTGCGGCGGGCTTCAGCCAGCGAGATCGAGAGATCCTTGCGCATCCATTCGACCGCGAAGCCGAAATCGTACTTGTCCTCGTTCATGGTCTTGTAGCGATTCTCCATCTGCCAGGACTGCGCCGCGCCCTTGGAGATGGTCTCGATCACCGCGGCGACGTCGAGGCCGCTCTTCTTGGCGAAGTGGATACCCTCGGAGAGACCCTGCACCAGACCGGCGATGCAGATCTGGTTGACCATCTTCGTCAGCTGGCCGCTTCCGGCGGGCCCGAGCAGTTTGCACATCCGCGCATAGGCGCCTGTGATGATGGGCTCGGCGCCGGCATAGGCGTCCTGCGCGCCGCCGCACATCACCGTCAGCACGCCGTTCTCGGCGCCGGCCTGGCCGCCGGAGACCGGCGCGTCGATGAACTTGAAGCCGGCCTTGGTGGCGGCCGCATCCAGCTCACGCGCGACTTCGGCGGAGGCGGTGGTATGGTCGACGAAGGTCGCGCCCTTCTTCATGCCGGCGAAGGCGCCGTCGGGGCCGATCGTGACCGCGCGCAGATCGTTGTCGTTGCCAACGCAGCACATCACGTAATCCTGACCTTCAGCGGCCGCCTTCGGGGTCGGTGCGGTCTTGCCGCCGAACTTGTCCGCCCATTCCTTCGCCTTGGCCGCGGTGCGATTGTAGACGGTGACCTCATGGCCCCCTTTTTTCACGAGGTGTCCGGCCATGGGGTAGCCCATGACGCCGAGACCGAGAAAAGCGACTTTAGCCATGTGTGGTACCTTGTCCGTAGCTTGAGTTTTACGGTTGCAGCCGGGCGAGGGCGCCAGGGCGGCGTCCTCGAAGTTCCGCCGCGAGGGCGGATCGGAGGCGCACCATAAACCGTTAAGCCGGGAGGGCAACGGCTTCGTTTGGCGGCCCCCTGTGCTAGGATGGCGGACCTAAGGACTTCAAAAAAGGGAGCGAAAGCATGGGCGGCGTGAGCGTTGGCGTCCTCGATCATTTCAACATCCGGACCCGGAATCTGGCCGAGACCGTCCGCTTCTACGAGGATGTGCTTGGCCTGGAAAAAGGCGCCCGGCCGAATTTCGCCTTCCCAGGCGCCTGGATGTACAGCGAGGGCAAGGCGGTGGTGCACCTCGTCGATATTTCTGCGACGGCCGAGCCACAAAAGCCGGATTCCGGCGTTGTCCATCATGTCGCCTTCGCCAGTCGCGGCTTCGCCGGCATGAAGCAGCGGCTGGCATCCAAGGACATGAAGTTCGAGTCCCGCCAGGTGCCCGGCGGCGACCTCTGGCAGATCTTCGTCAACGACCCCAACGGGGTCATGATCGAGCTGAATTACGAGGCCGCCAGGGAGCAGGGGGCGGCGCCCGCCGAGAAGGCTGACGATATCGGCAGGCAGTAGCCTTTTGGGCGTTTCCGCTCTAATGGGGCATCCTAAAGTCTCGAGCATGACCTTGCCGGAAAGCCGCGCCACGCTTTGCGCTGGTGTCGTCCTTCCGGTCCGGATCATGCTCCGTTCAGGAGATGCGCTTTGAGCGTGACGCAGCAACAGGTTCTCGACACTCTCGCCCGGATCAAATCCCCCCGCGGGGTCGCGCTCACCAATGCCAATGTGCTGAGCGCGATCAGCGCGTCCGACGGCAAGGTGTTCTTCTCGATCAATGTCGATGCCGCCGAGGCGAGGGCCTGGGAGTCCATCCGGGCCGAAGCCGAGGCCGCTGTGCGCACCATTCCCGGCGTCACCACCGTCATGGTGGCGCTGACCGCCGAGCGCAAGCCGGGCTCCGCGCCGCCGCCACCCCCGCAACCCAGCCGCGGCACGCCCGGCGTGCAGCCGGTCCATGCCCACAAGCCGCCGCAGGGCGGCGGGTCGCCGATGGCGCGGCAGTCGGAAATCCCCGGCGTTGCCGCCGTGATTGCGGTCGCCTCCGGCAAGGGCGGCGTCGGCAAGTCGACCACCGCGCTCAACCTGGCGCTGGGCCTGCGCGACCTCGGCCTCAAGGTCGGGCTGCTCGATGCCGACATCTACGGCCCCTCGGTGCCGCGGCTGACCGGCCTGCACGACAAGCCCGAGCTGAACGACGAGCGCAAAATGATTCCGCTTCGGCGCTTCGGTCTCGCCATCATGTCGATCGGCTTCCTGGTCGAGGAGGAGACCGCGATGATCTGGCGCGGTCCCATGGTGATGTCGGCGGTGACGCAGATGTTGCGCGACGTCGAATGGGGCAAGCTCGACGTGCTGGTCGTCGACATGCCGCCGGGCACCGGCGATGCCCAGCTCACGCTGGCGCAGAACGTGCCGCTGAAGGGCGCCGTGATCGTCTCGACCCCGCAGGATCTGTCCCTGATCGACGCGCGCCGGGGGCTTGCCATGTTCAAGAAGGTCAACGTGCCCGTGCTCGGCATCGTCGAGAACATGAGCTACTTCCAGTGCCCGCATTGCGGCACGCGGTCGGACATTTTCGGCCATGGCGGGGCGCGGCACGAGGCCGAGAAGCTCGAGGTACCCTTCCTCGGCGAGATCCCTCTGCACATGGCGATTCGCGCCAGCTCGGATGCCGGCAATCCCGTCGTCGACAGCGAGCCGGACGGTCCTCATGCGGCGATCTACCGCGCCATTGCAGGGCAGGTGCGCGACCAGCTCAAGGGCGTCATCGCGGCGGCCTGAGCCGGCCGCCCGCGGCACGCCTTCCTCGTCCTTTTGGGGGACATGCGACTTTCGTAGAGCCCCGTCATGCCATTGTCGCGTTCCGCAAGCGGGGCTTCCGTGGTAAAGGCCCACGGCAGTCAAGCCCCTTCGGTTCGACGCGGCCCTAGCGCGTCGCCGGAATGAGCGGCGGCAAGAAGAGAAGTTAAGGGGAAACGCCCCAGCAAGGAGAGACCTGAAGATGAAGCGTCGTGATTTTCTGAAAGTGTCGGCAGCAGGCGCGGCGGCGACCGCGGTGGCCTCGCCGGCGATCGCGCAGTCCTCGCCCGAGGTGAAGTGGCGCCTGACTTCGAGCTTCCCGAAGTCGCTCGATACCATCTATGGCGGTGCCGAGCAATTGGCGAAGTACGTCGCCGAGATGACCGACAACAAATTCCAGATCCAGGTGTTCGCCGCCGGTGAACTCGTTCCCGGCCTGCAGGCGCTCGATGCGACCTCCAGCGGCACCGTCGAGATGTGCCATACGGTGTCCTATTACTACGTCGGCAAGGATCCGACCTTCGCGATCTTCGCCTCGGTGCCGTTCGGCCTCAACGCGCGCCAGCAGAATTCGTGGCTCTATCAGGGCGGCGGCATGGAGCTCGCCAACGAGTTCTTTAAGAAGTCGAACGTGGTCGGTTTCCCCTGCGGCAACACTGGCACCCAGATGGGCGGCTGGTTCCGCAAGGAGATCAAGACCGTTGCCGACCTCTCCGGCCTCAAGATGCGCATCGGCGGCATCGCCGGCCAGGTGCTCCAGAAGGTCGGCGTGGTGCCGCAGCAGCTCGCCGGCGGCGACATCTATCCGGCGCTAGAGAAGGGCACCATCGACGCCGCCGAGTGGGTCGGTCCCTACGATGACGAGAAGCTCGGCTTCGCCAAGGTCGCCAAGTACTACTACTACCCGGGCTTCTGGGAAGGTGGTCCGACCGTCCATGCCTTCACCAACCTGGATAAGTGGAATTCGCTGCCGAAGAACTATCAGGCGATCCTCACCAACGCGACGGCCAATGCCAACGCCTGGATGGCCGCACGCTACGACATGCAGAACCCGGCGGCGCTGAAGCGCCTCGTCGCCGGCGGCACCCAGCTCCGTCCCTTCACCAACGAGGTGCTGGAAGCCTGCCTCAAGGCGACCAACGAACTCTGGGCCGATATCTCGGCCAAGAACCCCGATTTCAAGAAGTCGATCGACGCGATGCAGGCCTACCGCTCCGACGAATATCTGTGGTGGCAGGTTGCCGAATATACCTACGACAGCTTCATGATCCGCTCGCGCACGCGCGGCTGATCGCCTAGGCCTAAAGTCGCAAAGACCGGAAAGCCCGGCCTCCAGTGGAGGCCGGGCTTTTTCTTTGCCGCAGTGCGATCGGGATGGAATTGGACGGCGGCTTGCGTCATGGTGGTGCCAAGCCTCGGCAAGAAGGCCCACAATCACTGGTACATCAGGGCAGGAAATCATGAAGAGAAGAGACTTCATCAAGGTCACAGGACTTGGTGCGGCCGGCGCGGCCACGCTTGCGGCTCCCGCGATCGCGCAGTCGATGCCGGAAATCAAATGGCGCATGCCGACGAGCTGGCCGAAATCGCTCGACACGCTGTTTGGCGGCGCCGAGATGATGTGCAAGATGGTCGCCGAGGCAACCGACAACAAATTCCAGATCCAGATCTTCGCGGCCGGCGAGATCGTGCCGGGCCTCCAGGTGCTCGACGCCGTTCAGAACGGCACCTGCGAAATCGGCCACACCGCGTCCTACTACTATTTCGGCAAGGATCCGACCTTCACCTTCGGTTCGGCCGTGCCGTTCGGCCCCAACATGCGCATCAACCAGGCCTGGTACATGCAGGGCGGCGGGCGCGATGTCCTCAACGAGTTCTACAAGAGCTACAACGTCGTCTCGCTGCTCGCGGGCAACACCGGTTGCCAGATGGGCGGCTGGTTCAGGAAAGAGATCAACACGCCCGAGGATCTCAAGGGCATGAAATTCCGCGTCGGCGGCTTTGCCGGCCGCGTGCTCCAGAAGCTCGGCGTGGTGCCGCAGCAACTCGCCGGCGGCGACATCTATCCCGCGCTGGAAAAGGGCACCATCGATGCCGCCGAATGGGTCGGCCCCTATGACGACGAGAAGCTCGGCTTCTACAAGATCGCGCCGCACTACTACTATCCCGGCTGGTGGGAAGGCGGGCCGATGCTGCTGGCCTTCGTCAACCTCGACAAGTGGAACGCGCTGCCGAAATATTATCAGAGCGTGCTGGAGCAGGCCGGCCACTACGCCAACAACTACATGATGGCGCGCTACGACACCGCTAATCCGCTGGCGCTGAAGAAGCTGCTCGCGGGCGGCACCAAGCTGCACGCCTTCTCGCCGTCGATCATGGATGCCTGCCACAAGGCCGCCAAGGAGCTGCATGCCGAAGTCGGCGCGACCAACGCCAGTTTCAAGAAGGTGCACGATTCCCTCGCCAAGTTCACGAGCGACGGCTACGCCTGGTTCCAGGTCGCCGAGGTCGGCTACGACATCTTCATGGCGCGGCGCTCGCAGAGCTGAGCTCATCACCGGTTGGATGCAGCGCCCCGGAGCGAAAGCTCCGGGGCGTTTTCTTGTGCGTCCTGGCCGGCGCCCGACTCAAAATTTGAAAAACAACCCCATACACAGTAGCCAGCGGCTTGATAAGTCATGAGAAAAATCGGCGGTACAAGCGGCCTTCGCGGAGGCGGGATCGGTGCTGCGGTGTGCGGGAGAAGGCTATTCCGAAACCGGCTCGATCGAGGGATGGTTTCGCTTGGCAGCTCCTTTGAAACCAGGAGTACTTTGACTTGTCGGGCAAAGCAGTGACAGAATGTGAGATCGAATAATCAGAAATATGGTTCCTTGGGCAGCCGTTTGGACATGACGATGAGTTTCGATTCCGACGCCGTTCAAAGCGCGCTGCTCAAGGCGTGGTCACGGTCGACCGCGAGCCAATGGACGGCGGACAATCCGGCCGCAGGACAATGCAACGTCACGTCGCTGCTCGTTCATGAACTTTTCGGCGGCGACCTGCTGAAGACGCCACTGCCGGCCGGCGACCATTTTTACAATCGGATCGAAGGCAAGAGGTACGACTTCACGGCGAGCCAGTTCGACCGGCCGATCGCTTATGCGGACTTGCCTGCAGATGGGGCCGACGCGTTGCTGGGAGCAACGAGCGATCAATTAGCCGAACTAAGGGCAGCATTTCAGCAGAGCCATACCAAGTCGGGCTAGCATCATCAGGCAGAAGGCGAATGCGAGTGCGAACCTGACAATGTGCATGCGTGCTCTCCGTTGAGATTTGCCGGAGGTGTCTGTTCGGAACGTATCAATCCATAAGGTGGTTCTTCGCTGCGCTCTCTCCATCCCTGTATGCTGAAGTGCCCGTTGCTTACACGAACCTGACAAGCGTGGCCTTCTTTGATGCCTGCTCATCAGCGGTGCGCCGGGAGAGATCATCGCGTTCGGACGCGCGAGATTTCGTGTCATTCAACGCCCACGCGCTGCGTAGTTTTTCGGTGTTCCTTTTACGGAACGGTCGAGTTATCGGAATCCGGCAATCGGGCTGAAGTCGCGGCGTGTCACTACGCCGGCCGCGCTTCACGGTACGGTATACCGGACTCAACCAGTCCCGACGGGAATGCAGCATTCACCGAACACGGCGGCTCTCGATCGTTGATCGAGATGCCAGGGCCGCCGTTTCCCGTGGGACTTCTCAAATGAGACTGGCAATTGAAATTCTACAACTCCTGGTCCAATCGGCCGACAGCTGGCTTTTTGAAGGGAGCCTTGCGGGGCTGAGCGATCGGGAATGGATGGCCTTGCGCTTTCTCGCCCGCGCAAACAGGTTCTCGCGGACGCCCACGGCTCTCGCCAGCTTTCTGGGCACGACCCGCAGCGTCGCATCGCAGATCGCCGCCGTGCTCGAGAGCAAGGGGTTGATGGTTCGCAAGCCATCTGCAGAAGACAAGCGCTCGATTGCGCTCTGCATCACGAGCGAAGGCGAGAAGTTCCTCGAGCGCGATCCAATTAACGTCCTTCGAGATCAGCTCGTGACACTTGAGCTCCCCGATCGTTCTCAGCTGCGCGATACGCTTCGCCGCGTCCTCGATGGGCTCGATGTTGCCAAGCGCCGTCACAACGCCGACGTCTGCGGCAGGTGCATGTTCCTGATCGAGAGCGGAGAGGGGAAGGATCGTCGCTTCAAGTGCCGGCTGTTCCGGAAATCCATAGCTCCAAAGGACACGACCCTGCTTTGCGCCTATTTCGAGGGACGAGGCTAGGAGGATAGCTGCTACGAACGTCTGCAGGCCCCTGCCTTGGGTCACCTATGGGGGGCACACCTGGTCGGCTTACAAAAACCTGACAGACGACTGGTTCGGCCGGACGCTTTTTCGCTGGCCGAGGCGTCCGGAATGATGGAAGACAGCGAAGATGCCGCGCGAGGCGTGCGGTGACCTGAGTGTCCGGCGGATATGCGATGCGCCTTCTGATCGTCGAGGACAATGCCGAGCTGTCGCGCCTCGTCGCTGGCGGGCTGGCGGCGGCTGGCTATCAGAGCGACATCGTCGGCAGCGCGGCCGAGGCGCGCGAGGCGGTGAGCAGCGTCAGCTATGCCGCGATGATCCTCGATCTCGGGCTGCCCGACGGCGACGGCCTGTCGGTGCTGCGCGAGTTGCGCATCAAGATGGAACCGCTCCCCGTGCTGGTGCTGACCGCCCGCGGCGGTTTGCAGGACCGCGTCAGCGGCCTGCGCAGCGGCGCCGACGACTATCTCGCCAAGCCGTTCGCGATGGAGGAACTGGTGGCGCGGCTGGAGGCGATCCTGCGCCGGCCGGGTCAGCTGCTCGGCCGCTCGCTCAGTCTCGCCAACCTCGTCTACGACACCGAGAGCCGCCAGATCTTCGTCGACGACCAGCCGCGGATCATCTCCGCGCGCGAGACCTCGGTGCTGGAGATCTTGCTGCGCCGGCAGGGGCGGGTGGTGCCGAAGAAGAACGTCGAGGATCACATCTTCGGGCTCGACGGCGAGGTCGCCTCCAACGCGGTCGAGGTCTATGTTTCGCGGCTGCGCAAGCAGCTCGCGGAACACGGCGCCAAGGTCGTGATCCATACCATCCGCGGCGTCGGCTATCTCATGGACGTGGAGAAATAGCGTGGCCCAGCTCGGATCCAACGTCGGATCCTATGCCGGGTCCTATGGCAGGTCTCCGACGTTCAAATCGCTGATCTGGCGCATCGTGTTCCTGCACATCCTGGCGGTCGCGGTGGTCGCGATCTTCCTGCCGCTGGTGCTGTTCTGGCTGCTCAATTCCGAGATCGACCAGCTGCATCGCGACGCCATGCGCGCCCAGGCCGAGGTGCTGGCGGAGCGCATCGTTGTCCAGCCGGGCGGACTGCTGACGTTCAATCTGCCCGACAGTCTCAAGGGCCTCTATTCGGAAGCGTATGGCCGCTATCAGTACGACATTCGCGATGCCGAGGGCCGGCTGCTGTTCTCCTCCCATCGGCGCTCCGCCGCCACCGCTGCACCGCGCTCGTCGGAGAGCATTTCCGGCGCCGCCGTCACCCGCGACATCGACGGCAAGACGGTGCGCATCCAGGTCGCCGAGGACCTCGCGCACCGGGACGTCATCATCGACGACATCGTGTCGAATTTCTTCCGGCGCGTGGGATGGATCACGATCCCGATCCTGCTGGTCCTGCTCGCCACCGACATCATCATCTTCCGCCGCGCGATCGCGCCGCTGTGGAAGGCCTCCGAGGAGGCCAGCAATATCGGTCCGGCGCGCACCGACATCCGCCTGCCGACGGAGCAGATCCCGCGAGAGATCTTGCCGCTCGTCACCGCCGTCAACCAGGCGCTCGACCGCCTCGAAGGCGGCTTTCGGGTACAGCGGCAGTTCACCGCGGATGCCGCGCATCAATTGCGCACGCCGCTCGCGATCCTGCGCACGCGGATCGAGACGCTCGACGATCGGGCGGCACGGCATGCGCTGCATGCCGACATCGAAACCATGAGCCGCCTCGTCGCGCAATTGCTGGAGATCGCCGAGCTGGACACCCTGGTGCTCGATCCCGGCGAGACTGCGGATTTGCGCGCCGTCTGCGCCGAAGTGGTCGCCTCGATCGCCCCGTTCGCGATCGCGCAGCACAAGGATATCGCGCTCCGGGGTACCGACGCGCCTGTCAGGATCCACGGCAATTCGGAGATGCTGCAGCGCGCGGTCTTCAACCTCGCCGAAAACGCCATCAAGTTCACGGCAAAGGACACCACCGTCGACGTCGAAGTGGACGAGGATGGTTCGGTGCGCGTGCGCGATAGCGGCCCGGGGATTGCGGAGGGCGAGCGCGAGCTGATCTTCCAGCGCTTCTGGCGCGCCGACCGGCGCCGCAGCGACGGCGCGGGACTGGGACTCTCGATCGTGCGCGCCGTGGCGGATGATCACGCGGCCACGGTCGCGGTGGAGAACCTTCCCGGCGGCGGCGCGGAGTTCACGCTGCGGTTTCGGCTGGCGGACAAGACGGTCTCCTTGCCTACTCCCACATCCACCTCGCCAGGGCTTCAGCGGACATGAGAGGGAGAAGGAAGAAAGCGCCGCCCCTATTTCAGCTTGCCCGTGGACAGATCCATGATCATGCGTGTGGCCAGATACAACCGCGGCACGATGCTGTTGATCTGCACATATTCGGCGTCGTTGGAGTGCGCACCGAAGCCCGACAGGCCCATGCCCTCCACTACGGCTCCACTGGTCTTCAGCGCGGCAAACGCTGCGTCTGTGCCACCCCCGGTCGCCTTCTCGTCGACCTTGAGGGACATTCCGAGCTCCTGATAGATCGTCTTGCCGTAGGCCGCCACGCGGCGTGAGGCCTCGTTGGCCTCTAACGGCGGGCGACGCACCTCGAACTTCAAATTGACCTTGGAGTCCGGCAGCAGGCGATTCTTGATCTTGTCCTGCAGCGCCTTCTCCAACTCGTCGAAGTCGGACACCTTGAGCGCGCGTGCATCGGCCTGGGCGGTGGCGTCGGCAGGGATCACGTTGCGGTTGGTGCCTGATTTGGAGACCGTCCAGTTCAGCTTCAGGCCCTGCTCCGGCTTGGACAGGTCCTTCATCTGCAGAACCTGGTGCGAGAGCTCGTACAGCGCATTCACGCCGCCCTCCGGCCGTGCGCCAGCATGGGAGGACTTGCCCTGCACCGTGAGATAGGCCGAGCCGATGCCGCTGGTGGCCAGGCGCAGCGTGCCGTCGGTGCCGCCGCCTTCGAACGAGAACACCGCGTCCTGATCAGAGGCGAATTTGGTGATGGTGCTGCGCCAGCCGGGGGAGGAGATCTCCTCGTCGCCGTTCGTGAGCACCGTGAGCGTGCCGTAATCCCTGAAGGCCAGCTTTTGCAGCAAGGCCACGGTGTGGAGAATGAGCGCGACGCCCTGCTTGTCGTCGGCGATGCCGAGGCCATAGGCCTTGTCGCCGTCGATGCGGAACGGCTGATCCTTCAGCATGCCCTTCAGGTACACCGTGTCCATATGGGCGATCAGCATGATCTTTTTAGTTCCCGTGCCCTTGAACACGGCGTGCACGGCCGGCCCGATCTTCTCGGGCGTGTCGTCGAGGCGATAGATGTCGGTGGCTTGCAGGATCTCCACTGTGCCGCCGAGCTGCTTGAGCTGACCGGCAACGCGCTCGGCGATCTGGTTCAGGCCTTCGATGTCCTTGCTGCCGGATTCGAGGGCAACGAGATCACGCAGCGTATCGAGCAGCGGCTGCTGCTCTTTCTGCGCCAGCGCGTGAACATCGGTGACCGGCTCGGCCCGCACCATCGTTGCGGCACAGGTCAGCCAGAGTGAGGCGATCAACGGGCCAAGGACTGAGCGAGCAGTGTGCAATCGGGGCATGAGCGGCCATCCCTAGGGCTGAGGATGGCCCGGTATGCCTCCGTTTCCGGTGCTTGTCACGCGCGGTGTACCCTCTCCCCTTGTGGGAGAGGGTAGCTTCGCGAAAGCGAAGCCGGGTGAGGGGTATCTATCCCCACGAGCAGTGTCGCGAGGGAGAGAGCCCCTCATCCGGCGCCGTAGCCGAAGCTGCGCTTCGGCGTTCCTAGAACGGCGGCCGAGGCCGCCTATGCCACCTCTCCCACAAGCAAGGGGAGAAGGAAGAAAGCGCGCCGCCGCTACTTCGACGGCGGTCCGAGATCCAGCGGCGGCAGCTCGATCTGCGGCACCTCGATCTTGATCGTGTTGGGATCGATGTTGGACTGCACGCCCTTGTAGTGCATGACCATCGACGGGAACGCGATCACCAGGCCGACCATGATCATCTGGATGACAACGAATGGCACCGCGCCCCAATAGATCTGGCCCGTGGTGACCGGTTCCATCCGCTTGCCGGTGACGCGATCGGTGTATCGCTCCTTCGGCGCGACCGAGCGGAGATAGAACAGCGCAAAGCCGAACGGCGGATGCATGAACGAGGTCTGCATGTTGACGCCGAGAATGACGCCGAACCAGATCAGGTCGATGCCGAGGTGCTCGGCCGCAGGTCCCAGCAGCGGGATCACGATGAAGGCCAGCTCGAAGAAGTCGAGGAAGAAGGCGAGCACGAACACGAACGCGTTGACGAAGATCAGGAAGCCGATCTGGCCACCGGGCAGCGAGGTGAGCAGGTGCTCGACCCAGACGTGCCCGTTGACGCCGTAGAAGGTGAGCGAGAACACGCGGGCGCCGACCAGGATGAACACGACGAAAGCCGACAGCTTGGCGGTCGATTCCGTGGCCTGCCGGATCAGGTCCCAGCTCAGCCGCCGCTTCGCGGCACCGAGGATGAGGGCGCCGGCGGCACCCATCGCGCCGCCTTCGGTCGGCGTCGCGATGCCGATGAAGATCGTGCCCAGCACCAGGAAGATCAGGAACAGCGGCGGCACCATGACGAAGGTGGTCTGCTGCGCCATCTTCGAGAGGAAACGGAAGCCGGTGAGCTTGTCGATGACCCAGTTCACCACGGCGACGGCGAAGGCGAAGATGATGCCGCAGAACATGCTGAGCACGACGTAATCGGCACCATGCACGGTCGAATTGCGCATCATGAACCAGCCGAACACGCAGCTCGCGAGGAACAGCATACCGAGCGAGCCGAGGCCGCGGCTGCCACTTTCCTCGCGGAAGCCGATGGCTTCCTTCGGCAGGCCCGGGGTGGCCTTCGGGAAGAACATGCTGACGAGGAAGGCGTAGAGGGCGTAGAGGCCGGCCAGCACGAGACCGGGGATGAAGGCGCCTTCGTACATGTCGCCGACGGACTTGCCGAGCTGGTCGGCCATCACGATCAGAACGAGCGAGGGCGGAATGATCTGCGCGAGGGTGCCGGACGCGGCGATGACGCCGGCGGCCACGCGGCGGTCATAGCCATAGCGCAGCATGATCGGCAGCGAGATCAGACCCATCGAGATCACGGACGCGGCGACCACGCCCGTCGTTGCGGCGAGCAGCGCGCCGACGAAGATCACGGCATAGGCGAGGCCGCCGCGGATGGTGCCGAACAATTGGCCGATGGTGTCGAGCAGGTCCTCGGCCATGCCCGACCGCTCCAGCACCAGTCCCATGAAGGTGAAGAAGGGAATGGCGAGCAGCGTGTCGTTGTTCATCACGCCATAGACCCGCTCCGGAAGAGCCTGGAGGAAGTCCGGGCGGAATTCGCCGAGCTCAATGCCGACGATGGCGTAGAACAGGCCGACGGCGCCGAGCGAGAATGCCGCGGGGTAGCCAAGCAAAAGCATGACGACCAGCGACGCGAACATGATGGGCGCCATATTGGCGATGATAAACGCGGTCATGATTCCCCCTAAACCGTCGCCAACGGCTATTTCTTGTCGATCGCTTCGACGAGATGCTCGACTTCCGCCTCCAGCGCCGACACCTGGGATTCATGCGGGTCCGGAATCATTCCGCGCATGACGGCAATTCGCTTGATCAACTCGGAGATGCCTTGAACGAGCAGGAAGGCGAACCCGATCATGATCAGGGATTTTGCGGGCCATTGCGGCAAACCGCCGGCATTGCCGGACTGCTCGTTGATGTGGAATGAGCGCTGGAAGAACGGCACGCCCGTGATGATCATGACGATGCAGAGCGGAATGAGGAAGAACAGGTGACCGACCACGTCGATCAGGTTACGGACCGTCTTCGGCAGCGCGTTGTTCACGATGTCGATGCGGATGTGCTCGTTGTCGAGCAACGTCCAGGGCGAGCACAGCAGGAACACGATGCTGAACAGCACCCATTGCAGCTCGAGCCATGAATTGGAGGAGGTGTCGAACGTCTTGCGGATGATCGCATTGACCGCGGAGATGATGACAGCGGCCACGATCAGCCACGCCAGGCGTTTGCCCGTCCAGCGTGTGAACGCGTCAATCCCTTGGCTCAGCTTCAGGAGCGCTTGCAACGATAGGTCCTCCCCGATGGCGTGCCCCGGCCGTTTTGACTGCGCCGAAGCGGGCGCGTGGCTTGTCTCGCCGCGCAGGCATGAGGCTGCCGCACCAAACCAGCGGCCGTGCCGCCCGTCAATTGGAAGTTTGTTGATAGTTAAGGGGAATAAGGCCGCAGCCGAGGGTGTCAACCGCCGGTGACGCTCATGTGCCTGGAGACGCTGGGACGGTCGTGGCGGCGGTCGATGATGAAATCGTGGCCCTTGGGTTTCAGGCCGATGGCGCGGTCGATCGCATCCGCAAGCAGCATGTCGTCATCGGATGCACGCAGAGGTTTGCGCAGATCGGAGGCATCCTCGTGGCCGAGGCAGGTGTGCAGCGTTCCCGTGCAGGTAATACGAACCCGGTTGCAGGATTCGCAGAAATTATGCGTCATCGGCGTGATGAAGCCGAGCTTGCCGCCGGTCTCGGTGACGCTGACATAGCGGGCCGGACCTCCGGTGCTCTCCGCTAAATCCGTCAGCGTGAATTGCTGGGCGAGGCGGGCGCGCACCAGCGACAGCGGCAGATACTGGTCGATGCGGCCCGAGCCGATCTCGCCCATCGGCATGACCTCGATCAGCGTCAGGCCCATGCCCTTGCTGTGGGCCCAGCGCATCAGGTCGGGAAGCTCGTCCTCGTTGAGGTTCTTCAGCGCCACCGCGTTGATCTTCACGGCAAGTCCTGCGGCGCGCGCGGCCTCGATGCCTTCCAGCACCTTGTCGATCTCGCCCCACCGGGTGATCTCGCGAAACTTCTTGGGATCGAGCGTATCGAGCGAGACGTTGATGCGGCGCACGCCACAATCGGCGAGCTCGCTTGCGTGTTTCGCAAGCTGGGTGCCGTTGGTGGTCAGCGTCAGCTCGTTCAGGGCGCCGCTCGACAGATGCCGCGACAGCGAGCGGACCAGCGTCATCACGTTGCGCCGGACCAGCGGCTCGCCACCGGTGAGCCGCAGCTTCTTGACGCCCTTGGCGATGAAGGCCGAGCAGAGCCGGTCGAGTTCCTCCAGCGTCAACAGGTTCGCCTTGGGCAGGAACGTCATGTCCTCCGACATGCAGTAGAAGCAGCGCAGGTCGCAGCGGTCGGTGACCGAAACGCGCAAATAGCTGATGGTCCGCCCGAACGGATCGGTCATCGGGGTGGACAGCGCGGCGGATCCGTTCATGCGAGAGGCCTTGTCACTAACGGCGACGAGCGCACCTTGGCTTCAGCGGTGCTTGAGACCCAATCTAAGCATTGGAAGCGACGAGGACAATCGGGTGGTATACGTAGGTCATCGCCTGCCGGCGTGCGGATCGGGGAACGGTGAGCCCGCGGCCGTTGCGGCCTCAGTCGGTGCCGCGGCAGGCGCGGCGGCGGCCGGTTTGGGCTTCCTGGGCCGGTGCGGCTTGCGGATCGGTTTCGGCGGAGTGGCCGGCTGGAGTTCCGCAAACACCGGATTCGGGTCGGTGGCCACCGAGGCCGGGGTGGTGAAATCCCCGGGATTCTTTATCACGTTCACCGGGACGCTCGCCGGCTGGTACTTGGGCAGCGCGAAAGCGACCGTAAACGGGGCCTCGGGTGCGGGAACCGAGACGGAGCAGGGTGTCTTGCAGCCCGGCCCGAGCGAGGTCGTGGCGTCGGCACCTGGCGGGTTGGATTCGATTCGGACCTGGACGGTCGGCGGGGCCGATTTGAACATGTCCCAGGACATCGAGGAGCAGCCACCAAGACTTGCCGCTCCCAATAGACTCGCTCCGGCTAACGCAACCGCAATGACACGACGCATGACCCATCCACTTCAACTGCGACGAACCGCCACATAACCCCGCGCGGACCTTAGGAGCGTCGTCTGGGGCAGGCAACCGGCGGGCTGCGCATAGTTAGTGGATGGTTAGCGCGGGGTCTCGCGGAATACCGAAGCGATATCAGTATCTTGATGAGGTCATGTCGTCATTAGGCTGCTGGCGGCGGCGGGCAGGTCACGCATGTGATGGATCAGCCGGTCCGGCTTCAGGTCGGCGATCGGCACGTCGGTGTAGCCAAAACTAACCCCGATCACCGGCACTCCGGCCCGGCGGGCCACCCCGACATCGGTTCCGGCATCGCCAACCATGATGCTGGCTTTGACCGCTCCGCCGGCGCGCGCCACCGTTTCACGAAAGATGGTCGGGTCGGGCTTCTGGACGCCAAAGGTGTCCGCGCCGCAGATCGCCGCGAAGCGGCGACTGAGGTCGAACTCGTCCAGCAGCCGCTTCGACAGCCATTCCAGCTTGTTGGTGCAGACGGCAAGGCGATGGCCTTGCGCGGAAAAATGGTCCAGCGCGGCCTCGAGCCCCTCGAAGGGCCGGGATTCGACCGCGATATGATCGGCGTAATAGGCGATGAAATCCGCGGTCATCCGGTCCATGTCGGCGGGCGTGACGGTGCGGCCCTCGGCCTCCAGCCCCCGCTCGATCAGCTTGCGGGCGCCGGCGCCGATCATGTTGCGGGCCGAGGCCATCGGCACCGGCGGCAGCCCTTCGCGGTCGAGCACGTGATTCAGCGCGGTGATCAGGTCGGGCGCCGTATCCACAAGCGTGCCGTCGAGATCGAAGACGATGGTGTGAGGGGAGGTCATGGTCCAAGCGCTACCGGCCCGGCCAGGTCAGTGCAAGGGGCGGCGCCATAAGATCAGCTTATAGCCTGGTTCCCCAGACCCTGTTCTCCGGCGGAAAACGAGGCTACATAGGCCGCCGAAAGCGGCCACGATCGGCGGCACATTCGAGACTTCAGAGGCGGGCGCAAACGTGAATATGGACCAGTTGAAGCGACAGGCCGCGGCGCGCGCGCTCGAGGAGGTGCGGGACGGCATGCAGCTCGGGCTCGGCACTGGCTCGACGGCCAAGCATTTCGTCGAGCTGCTCGGCGAGCGCGTCGCCGCCGGGCTCAAGGTGATCGGCGTGCCGACCTCCGAGGCGACTCGCCTCGATGCGACGCGGTGCGGCGTGCCGCTGACCACGCTCGACGAGATCGACCATCTCGACATCACCATCGACGGCGCCGACGAAATCGATCCCGCGCTCAACCTGATCAAGGGCGGCGGCGGCGCGCTGCTGCGCGAGAAGATCGTGGCAGCGGCCTCGGATCGCATGATCGTGATTGCAGATGACACCAAATGGGTGCCGACGCTCGGCAAATTTCCGCTGCCGATCGAGGTCATCCCGTTCGGCCTTGGCGCAACACGCCGTGCGATCGAGAAGGCATTTGCCCAATGCGGCGTTTCCGGGCAAATGGCGGTCCGAAAGGCCAAGGGCGGGGACAAGGATGGCCACGTTTTCGTCACCGACGGCGGCCACTGGATCGTCGATGCCCAGCTCGGACAGATCGAGGATCCTGCCCGCCTCGCCAGCGCGTTGAGCGCGATCCCCGGCGTGGTCGAGCACGGGTTGTTCATCGGCTTGGCCAGCTCGGCTGTTCTGGCGGGCGGCGAGGGAATTCGCGTGATTGAACGGCGTAAGCCGAAAGGAGACTAGGAATGAAGTGCGTTTTGAAGTTTTTGCCGGCTGCGACCCTCGCTGTGGGACTGGCCCTCTCGGTCGTCCCGGCCGCCGCGCAGCAGGCGCCGAAGGCTGGCGCCGCACCCGCCCAACCCAAAGCCTCGCCTGCGGCGATCGCGGCGGCCAGGGAGATCCTGCAGATCAAGAACGCCACCGCGATGTACGCGGGCGCCGTGCCTGGTCTGGTCGAGAAGACCAAGATCGCGCTGACCCAGCAGAACCTCAACTACCAGAAGGATCTCAACGAGGTCGCCCCGATCGTCGCCCAGCAGCTGCAAGGCCGCCAGAACGAGATCGGCGAAGGCATGGCGCAGATCTATGCCAGCGAGTTCACCGAGCAGGAGCTCAAGGATCTCGTCACCTTCTACAAGTCGCCGCTGGGCAAGAAGCTGATCGATGCCGAGCCGCGCGCCATCGGCCTGTCCATGGCCTTCATGAACTCCTGGGCCCAGAACTTCGCCGAGACCGTGATGGGAGCCTTCCGCGCCGAGATGCGCAAGCGTGGCAAGGAGATCTGACAGACACTATCTGATCAGGACTTCCAGATAGGGGTCGGAGTGGACAATGGCTGAATTCGACGTCGACCTCTTCGTCATCGGTGGCGGCTCGGGCGGCGTGCGTGCCGCCCGCATCGCGGCCGGTTATGGCGCCCGCGTGACGATCGCGGAAGAGTACCGCATGGGCGGGACCTGCGTGATCCGCGGCTGCGTGCCGAAGAAGCTGCTCGTGATCGGCTCGCATTTTCGCCACGAGCTCGAGGACGCCGCAGGTTACGGCTGGACCGTTCCGCCCGCCAGCTTCGACTGGTCGACGCTGATCGCCAACAAGGACAAGGAAATCGCGCGGCTGGAGGCGGCCTACACCGCCAATGTCGAGAAGTCAGGCGCGCAGATCGTCAAGAGCCGCGCGGTGATCGAGGACAAGCACACCGTCCGTCTGCTCGAAAACGACCGCAAGATCACCGCAAGATACATCCTGATCGCTACCGGCGGCGCGCCCAACCACGGCGCCTCGATTCCCGGCATCGAGCACGTGATCTCCTCCAATGAAGCGTTCCATCTGAAGAAGCTGCCGAAGCGGATCGTGATTCAGGGCGGCGGCTACATCGCGCTGGAATTCGCCGGCATCTTCGCCGGCTTCGGCTCCGACGTCACCGTGATCTATCGCGGCGACAACATCCTCCGCGGTTTTGACGAGGATGTTCGCACCCACGTTCGTGCCGAGATGGAGAAGCAGGGCATCACCATTCTCACCGGCTGCACTGTGAGCAAGGTCGACCGCCACGGCGATGAATTCACCACGCATCTGTCGAACGGATCGAGCATCGCCTCGGAGCAGGTGATGTTCGCGATCGGCCGCCATCCGGCCGTCGCCAATCTCGGGCTCGAGAACGCCGGCGTTGCCATTAATCCTGCGAATGGCGGCATCGCGGTCGACCATTTCTCCAGGAGCTCGGTCGACAGCATCTACGCGATCGGCGACGTCACCCATCGCTTCAACCTGACGCCGGTCGCGATCCGCGAAGGCCACGCCTTCGCCGACACCGTGTTCGGCAAGCGCGAGGTGAAGGTCGACCACGCCAATATCCCGACCGCCGTGTTCTCGCAGCCGGAGGTCGGCACCGTTGGTCTGACCGAGACCGAGGCGCGCGCGCAGTTCAGTCACGTCGACATCTACAAGACCTCGTTCCGCCCGATCAAGGCGACGATGTCCGGCCGCGACACCCGCGTGCTGATGAAGCTCGTGGTCGATGGTTCGACCGACCGCGTGCTCGGCTGCCACATCGTCGGCGATGCCGCCGCCGAGATCACGCAAGCCGTCGCGATCGCGGTGAAGATGAAGGCGACCAAGGCCGATTTCGACGCGACCATCGCGCTGCATCCGACCGCAGCCGAAGAGCTCGTCACCATGCGCACCCCGACCGCGCGCCACGTGCGCCAGGCCGCGGAGTAGGGCGTCTCCTAGGCGTAGAGATATCCGACCGGCTTGCCTTCGGTGCGCAGCGGACGAATGTCTTTCTGCGTGATGATCTGGCCGGCGAGACCGTCGATCTCGTCGCGCTGCGTCGGCGTCCAGCCGCGAAGGTCGTCGATGCCCCTGAGAAGGCCGAGCCGGAGCACCTGCGTGTTCTCGCCGACCGCAATGAGGCTGATCGAGCTCTTGCCTGCGGTCACGACGTCGCCGGCCGCGAGCTCGAAGATCTCGCCCGCCTTGTTCTTGAATTCCGCCGTGCCGCGAATGACGCGATAGATCACGACCTCGCCCTTGGCGAACGAGGCGGCGTCCGCGGATGCCGATGTCCTCTTCGGCAGAAGCGACCGGCCGCACGGATCGGTTGCGATGATATGGCCGGTGACGAGCTGGCCGCTCGGTGCCTCGATGCCGATATCGCGCACGTAAACGGGCAGCGCCGATTTGATCGAGCCGTCGCCAAGCGGCTTGAACAGTGCATCCAGCGCCAGCGGATCCTGAAGCCAGAAGCCGGCATTGGCCGGGCGATCGTGCAGCGGATGGCTCCAGGCCACGCGCGGCGTTTCGGCTTCGTTGATCTGATCGGGACCGACGATGGTGGGATTCGGAAAGGTGGTGGGATCGGTGATGAAGGCTTCGAGGAATTTGCCGGAATAGCCCATCGAGACCGGATCCGGCACCACCGTCTGCGGCGTCTTCAAATTCTCTTCGGTTGGCAAGCCCGACCAGGTGTAGAACAGCTGGCGATGCACGATCGCGCTTTGCAGCATCACCGCGCCGGGGCCGACATTGTAGAAGCGCCCGTCATAGTCGAAGGTGAAAGCGCCCGAAGTGACCAGCACGAGCTGAAAGCCGCCCGGTGGAAGATGCAGATGGAAATCGGTGGGACCGGTGTCGGGACGGTAGATCGGCAGATTGGTCGCGACTTCGTGGAGCAGGAAGGTTTCGTTGTTGGCGTGAAAGCCTTCATTGGCGCGATTGTAGAGCGCTTGTGGACGATACGTCGCCTCGAACTTCGCATTCCGAGCGCGATCGATTGCGATGAAGTCCTGCGTGTTGAGGCGGAGCGGCGCGCCATTCGGATGGGTGAGGCCGGTCGTCTTGAGATCGCCCGCAGCATGCACGTTCATGACGTTCTCCGCTCTGCGCCGTTGCTTCGCTTGCACCGTCATTGCGAATTTTGGGCCAGTTGGTTTGCGAAGCAGCAAGCGGGCCTGGCGCCGCGATGCCGGCGTGCCCGTTCGGGAAAAATCCGGTGGCTGCACGGGAGGTTAGATCGACGGCTTGTTCTGATCGTCGGACGCGTGCCAGGGACGCGCGTCCGGCGCAGCGAGGGGACCTGTCTAATTTGTCGGCAAGCCCCGCCAGTGCGCGTGCAGCGGCGCAGGTGCCAGATCGGTCCGATGGCGCCTTCGGGATTTAGCGAAAGCGTCGCGATCCGGCACGGCGGCGATTGACAGGTTGTTCATGTTTTGTTCTTATGCTGCGACCGAGATGGAGGCCGCCATGGACAACCGTATCAACGAAATCCGCAGAACCATCAGAGCGCTCCGCGTCAGCATGCGCGAAGCGGAAGCGATCATGCATGAGCAGATCAACCGCGACGAGGATTGCGGCTTCGTGGCGCAGGAAGTCATCAAGATGCGCTCGGTCATGAGCCTGCTCGTGAAGGAGCGGATCGCGCTCGGCGACCACGAGCCGATCGTCGTGAACAATTTCTTCATCCCGCGGCGCCGGCCGACGCGAAAGCCGGTCGCGGCTCTTTCACCGACCGTGGATTCCGTGTTCCGTCCGCGTGTGGTGGCGCGGGTTTGACGCAGAGGGCGGCTCAATCAAAAGCGTGAGGCGCGGCCCGATCCGGCTTGCCGGCCGGGCTGTCAGCCCACTTTGCCATTTCCATGGCCTGGGCGTCGACGCCCTCGCACCAGAAGCAGCTTGGCCGCGCGCGGCCGTTCTCGGACAGGATCGGGACCAGGCTGTGGCCGCAACCGGCGCACCAGGCGATGTCAGTCATGCATTCCCCCACGGCGTGGCAATTCAGAAATGACGTTCTCGTCCGCGAAGCTTGCGCGGGCGCTATGACGGCGCTGGAGCACTGCGCCCGATGGGCGCGCTGGTTCCTGAGATCGTCGATGTAGCGATCCATCGTGACACGGCTGCGATGTCGTCGCCGTTTTCGCGATAGGCGCGAAGCTGGAATTCGGCCGAGCTGCCGCGGTCCACAATAACGCGGCAATGCTCGATCTCGGCGGTGCAGCCCAGCGCGTCCGCGTCCCCGGCGGTGTCGTCGATGATTCGAGAGAGCATCTCCGAGATCGTGACCGGTCCGTCTCTGGAGGCGAAGATGCAATCGGTGCCGTAGCGCTGGGCTCGCCATTTGTTCTCCACCGCGATTGCGCGTTCGACCGCGGTGACCCCTTTGGACAGATCGGGCCGCAGATAGAGGTGGCGCGTCAGGCAGCGATAGAGCGAGGCGATGGCGACGGCGTCGTCGACGAAGGTGCAGGTGTCGGGCGCACGAAGCTCGAGGGTCGGATGCCGCATCGACGGGCGCATCGCCCACCAGATGTGGCTCTCGTCGGGAATCACGCCGGAGCGCTGCAACGCGCCGACATAGTCGTCGTAATCCTGCCGGCTCACGAACAGTTCGGGCAGGCCGGTGCGCGGCAGCTCGGAATAGGCGGCGAGACGGTAGCCCTTCAGTCCGGTCTTGTGCGAATTCCAGAACGGGGAGGACGCGGACAGCGCGATGAACAGCGGCAGATGCGGCAGCATCGCCCGCATCACTGCCATGCGCTTCTCGGGATCGGGCAGCTGGACGTGCACATGCATGCCGCACATCATGTTGCGATGGCCGATGCTGCGGAGATCCTCGATCATCTCCTCATAGCGCGGTTTCGGGCTCGGCTGCGACATGCGCCAGACCGCGGTCGGGTGCGTGCCGCAGGCCATGATCACGAAACCATATTGCGCGGCGACGGTGGCGACTTCGCGCCGCAGGAAGCGAAGCTCTTCGCGGGCGTCGTTGACGTCGACGTGGACGTTGGTGGCGACCTCGAGCTGGGATTGCAGCATCTCGCGCATGGCCTGGCCGCCGGTCGACCAGTTCGCCGATTCGAACAGCTCGTTCGGAGTCTGGATTGCGACCTCGAAGCTGCGGCGGTCGGCCAGGAAGTACTCCTCCTCGATGCCGAAGGAATATTCAGCTGCCTTGGCCCCGCCGCCGGCAGAGCGAATGACCCGGTGCTGCTTGTCACCCGAGGAATCGAGGCGCAGCAGTTTCAAAACGTCCGAAGTAGATGTCATTGGGCACCCGGCAAAGACATTACCTGCGGGCGATAATCCGTCTGACGGGGGCGGGTTCCGCGTCGCACTCACCGGAAATTGCAACCTCGAACGGAACAATCTTCACGTTTTCGGACGCGCGGGCGATCAGCGCGTGATTTGGCAGCACTTCGGTCCAGTCCGATTCCTTGTCGAAGGGTTCGGACACGACGATGACCTGGCCGCCGTCCTCCCGGTAATAGAGCGTATTTGCGGCGTCGTTGACCGCAACTCGAAACGCATAGAGATCCCGGCCGTTGGCGATCGCACTGGTGAAGCGCAGCCGTTCGCGCAGCTGGCCTTCATTGACGAGGCCGACGAGGGCCTGCAGCACGCGCCGCGTCGCTCCAAGCGGATCGCTGTCGAGGCCGGCGCCCATCATCGCCAGGAACACGGCTTCCGAGTCGGTCGTGCCCAGCCGCGACGGATAATAAGCATCGGGGATCAGCGCCTCGACCTTGCGCCGCAGCCGATTCCAGCTCCCGACGAAACCGTTGTGCATGAACATCCAATGGCCGCAGGCAAAGGGATGGCAGTTCTGCCGCGTCACCGCCGTGCCGGTGGCGGCGCGCACATGGGCGAAAAACAAATGCGAGCGCAGATGCCGGCAGAGGTAGCGCAGGTTTTCGTCCGACCAGGCTGGGCGGGTCTCGCGATAAAGGCCGGGCTCCGGATGCTCGCCGTACCAGCCGAGACCAAAGCCGTCACCGTTCGAGCCCGCCGTGGATTGCAGCGAGCGGATGCTTTGCGCGACCAGCGAATGTTCGGGCTCGGTGACGTAAGGCTCAAACGAGGTGGTCTCGCCTCGGTATGCGATCCAGCGGCACATGGGAGTTCCTGTGAGGCGGCGGATGGGTTGTGAGCTGCACTAACCGACGTGCCGGCCTCGTGGTTCCCGGCGCCAGGCAGCGATCACCAGAGCCGAGTTCAGTGTTACGATACGGTAAGTCGACATTGGAGGCCGAGATGAACGATCAAGCCGTATTGGCAGCGCTTCAGCGACATTGGGACGCCTCGGACGCCAATGATTTCGAGGTCGAGCACGATATCTATCGCGAGGACGCAGTGCTCGACTATCCGCAGTCGGGCGAGCGCATCCGCGGTCGCAGGAACATTCAGGAGAGCAGGTTCGTGCAGCCGAACCAGAAGCGCTTCACGGTTCGGCGGATCGTTGGCGGCGGCGATCTTTGGGTCAGTGAATTCGTGCTGAGCTATGACGGGGTGCCGTCTTATGTCGTGAGCATCATGGAATTCCACGACGGACTGGTGACGCACGAGACGCAATATTTCGGCGACAGGTTCGATCCCGCGCCATCCCGTGCGCATCTGGTCGAGCCGGTGGGGTGAGACGCGTTGATGCAGGTGCGCGACGAAATGGTGGCCTCTTGCCTCGGACACAGCGCAGCGCCGACTTAGCGGTGCGCAGCAGGGCCGGGGCCTATGCAACGTTGTTCCCGGGGCCTGGCTGCGCGCAGCAACGCCTGAAGCGTCGCGGCGCGTCCGGGACACCATGCACGACCATGGAACCGATGCGGCGGCTGGTCGCAGTCATCTCGCCTTGATTCCGACGGACCCACCTTTATCTCTGACACGAACAAGAATCCGGGCCCCTCTGGCGAGGACGCCGACGTTTGTCGGCAAACCTCGTGATGTCGGATGACCTGTCCCGCGCGAATGCGATGGATCGGCCGATCGTCGGGCCTCTGTACGTTCTCTCCGACCATTCGTCCCCCATCGCAGCTCCGTGCGGTCATTTCGCAAGTTAAGGGAGCAACGATGTCTGCAGCCAAATCCTCAAATCCGATCGAAATCACGGAACCGTCCAGCCTGAACGAGCAGGCCGCGGTTGCGCTGGTGATCGTGGGCGCGCTGGTCGCGGTTGCCGACCGGCGCGTTTCGCCGGTCGAGCGCGACGAGGTGATCCGTTTCATCAGGGATCGCAAGCTGGCGCCGCACATTTCGGAAGAACGGCTCTATGCGATGTTCGATGAACTCGCCGAACGGCTCGAGGAACCGGATTTTGCCAATGTCGTGATCGACACGCTGCGGCCGGTTTCGAACCTGCCGCTGTCGTCCCATTTGATGGAGCTGTCGGAGCGCGTGGCTGCGGCGGATGAGGACGTACACCCCCATGAAGTGCAGGCGATCAAATTGTTGCGCTTGCTGACGCTGGTGCTGCCGCGCGCGAAGCCGGTCACGTCGGGTCAAGGGCGCACCGAACGGCAGATCGCCACAGAGGAGTAAGCATGAACGCAGCATCGCACGAGCGTACGAATGAAGCCGCAAGTCCCGCCAGCGAAATGGCCGGCGGCGACCCGCGCCTCGACAAGCTCGTCGATCGGCTGCCGCCCCGTATGGGTGACACGGTCACCTATCTGCTCAAGCCGTCGAGCCGCTGGGTCAGAATTCCATCGGGCGCGCTCCTCATTGTGGGCGGCGTGCTTTCCTTCCTTCCGATCCTCGGCGTCTGGATGCTGCCGCTCGGTCTCGCGCTGCTTGCCGAGGACGTGCCTGCGTTGCGCTCCTCACGGTCGAAGGTCCTGGATTGGGTCGAGCGGAAGAAGCCGCATTGGCTCGATCCGGCTGCCCCAAAAAATGATCAAACATGATTGAATTCATCACACCCGAAGCGCTCACTGCCCTCCTTCAAGTCGTCCTGATCGACCTCGTGCTCGCCGGCGACAATGCCGTCGTCATCGGCCTTGCCGCAGCGGGACTGCCGGCCGAGCAGCGCCGCCGCGCCATCATCGTCGGCATCGCCGCCGCCACTGTCCTGCGCATCGTCTTTGCGGGCGTGGCGACCCAGCTTTTGCAGGTCATCGGCCTGTTGCTTGCCGGCGGCGTATTGCTGCTCTGGGTTTGCTGGAAGATGTGGCGCGAGCTCCGCGAGCAGGCGCATGCGAGGCATCTGGCGTTCAGCCATGGCGGCGGCGCGGATGGTGCGACCGTGCAGCGAAAGACCTTCGGTCAGGCCGCGGTGCAGATCGTCGCCGCCGACGTCTCGATGTCGCTGGACAACGTGCTCGCGGTTGCGGGCGCCGCGCGCGAGCATCCCTACATTCTCGTCTTCGGGCTGTTGCTGTCGGTCGCGATGATGGGCGTTGCCGCCGATCTGCTTGGCCGCGTGCTCCAGAAGCATCGCTGGGTCGCCTATATCGGCCTTGCCATCATCATTTACGTCGCCTTCGAGATGATCTATCGGGGCTCGCTCGAGCTCGCGCCTGTCATCGCGAGTCTCTGAGGCGACAACTCTTTCCGCAATCCGGAGTAATTCATGACGTCCGAACCCAAAGCACCTTCGGCGCAGGCCGAGCCGCCGCGCCTAGGCCTGTTTGCGCAGCTCATTTTTGGCTCGCGTTGGCTGCAAGTGCCGCTCTATGTCGGCCTGATCGTCGCGCAGGCCGTCTATGTGCTGCTGTTCCTGAAGGAGCTCTGGCATCTGGTCGCGCACTCGTTCGACGCCAGCGAGCAGCAGATCATGCTGGTCGTGCTCGGGCTGATCGACGTCGTCATGATCTCGAACCTCCTGATCATGGTGATCGTCGGTGGCTACGAGACCTTCGTTTCCCGCCTGAACCTGACCGGTCATCCCGACGAGCCGGAATGGCTCAGCCATGTCAATGCCAGCGTGCTCAAGATCAAGCTCGCGATGGCGATCATCGGCATCTCCTCGATCTCGTTGCTCAGGACCTTCATCGAGGCCGGCAATCTCGGCACCACGCGCAGCAATTTCACCGAGACCGGCGTGATGTGGCAGGTGTTGATCCACATGACCTTCATCGTCTCGGCGATCGGCATCGCCTGGGTCGACCGCCTCAGCGACAACGGCCATCGCAAGGAGGCCGGCCACGGCTGAGCTCGCGCGGCCAGACCTCGGCCGGTTGACGGCCGAGGCTGATCGCGGCTATCTGCGGTCACGGTGGATCGTGGTGATCTGCCGGGCGTGACGCTGACTGAATTTTGCGCGTGCGGCGCGACGATGCAGCGTCCAAGGCGCGATCGAAGAGGGGTTTTTGACATGAAACTGAGCGCGCGCAACCAGCTCCCTGGCAAGGTCGTCGCAATCAACAAGGGCGCCACGACCGCTCACGTTAAGATCGAGCTCGCCTCGGGCGTGACGATGACATCGTCGATCACCAACGAGGCGGTGGACGATCTCGGCCTCAAGGTCGGCGATAGCGTGCACGCCGTGGTGAAGGCGTCCGACGTCATGATCGGCAAGTAGGCCTACTTGAACTCGCAGATCGTCGCGTGCGGCATTGTCTGATCCGCACGCGACGATGTTACGCCTCGCCACCAGGCATCGAGTGGGGCACGGGCGCAATAGAGCTTCACGCTCATGCCGCCGGCGAATTTGATCCACTGATCGAACCGGTCGCTCGCGACCGCGATCAGCACCGGAATATCGGCATCGAGCGCTCTGTTGACGAGATAGGCCAGTCCCTTGCCCTCGCGCTCCCGCTTCCCGAAGCGGTTGATGATGACGAGGTCGGCACCAAGAGAGAGCGCGTCCGCGATTCGCTCGCCGGCATTCTGGAGCCGCGCCAGATCGAGTCGGCAGCCTTGCGCGGCGGGATCGAAATCCTGCGCCAGCAGCAATTTTTCGCCGCTGTGAAGCAGGACGGCCGACAGGCTCGAATCGGCGCACTGTCCCGCCTGCACCATGCCGACCACGCGAACGCCGCGCGCCTTGAGATCGCTGGCGAAGTCCCGCAAAACCGTGTCCGGATCCTGATGCGGCTCGTAGACGAGGGCGGCGAGGTCGCATTGCGCATCGAACATGGTCCGCCTCCGTCTTCAATAATGAATGGGGCCGCGACGGTCGCCGCGGCCCCGGCTTTCGGATCAGGCCGCCGGCGGTCCGTTGATGATCTGAAGCTGGGTGAATTCGGCGAGGCCTTCCTCGGCGAATTCGGTGCCGATGCCCGACTGCTTGGCGCCGCCGAACGGGATGTGCGGGGCCATGTCGAGATGCTTGTTGATCCACACCGTGCCGGACTTGCCACCTCGTGCGCACGCTTGATGTCGGATGACCAGACCGAGGCGCCGAGGCCGTAGGTGGTGGCATTGGCGCGGCGGATCACATCGTCCTTGTCGGAATACTTGATCAACGGCAGCACGGGCCCGAACTGTTCCTCGTCGACCAGCTTCGAGCCTTCCTGGATGTCGCGCACGATGGTCGGCTCGATGAAATAGCCGGGACGGTCCATCGCGGCGCCGCCGGCAACCACCTTGCCGTTCTTGTGCGCATCCTCGAGGAACGCCTTCACCTTCTCGTACTGCATCTTGTTCTGGAGCGGCCCGAGCTTAGTGCCCTGCTTGGAGCCGTCGTCGACCACCGTGTTCTTGGCGATCGCAACCAGCTCGTTGCAAAGCTCGTCATAGACGGACTCATGGACATAGAGCCGCTTGATGGCGAGGCAGACCTGGCCGGAGTTCTGGAAGGCGCCTTCGAAGATGCCGGGCGCGACCTTCTTCGGATCGACGTCGTCGAGCACGATCCCGGCATCGTTGCCACCGAGTTCCAGCGTGATGCGCTTGAGGGTCTGCGCCGCGCTCGCCATCACCTTCTGTCCGGTCGCCGTGGAGCCGGTGAAGGAGATTTTGCGAATATCAGGATGCTTGGTCATCTCGCTGCCGAGATCGTTCGCGTCGGTGATGAAGTTGAGCACGCCCTTCGGCACCACGTCCTTGATCAGCTCGGCAAAGCGCAGGGTCGCGAGCGGCGTGGTCGGCGCCGGTTTGACCACCAGCGTGTTGCCGGCGAGCAGGGCGGAGGGAAGCTTGAAGGCGAGAATCAGGAGCGGGTAGTTCCAGGGGATGATGGCGCCGACGACGCCGAGCGGGCGGCGATAGGCTTCGACCTTGCGGTCGCCGGAATTCTCGATCACCTTCATCGGCAATTCGAGCGAGCCGAGATAGCGGAAGAAGGCGGCCATGCCGAGCACTTCGCCGGTCGCATCCGCCAGCGGCTTGCCCTGTTCTGACGTGAGCAGGCGTGCCAGTTCGCCCGCATTGGCCTCGATGACGTCGGCCATCCCGATCACGACCTTGCGGCGATCCTCCATCGGCGTCGCGGCCCAGGTCGGGAAGGCGGCCTTCGCGGCGGCCACGGCCGTGTCGAGCTGGGACTTGGAGGCGCGCGGGCACTGCGCCAGCACCTCTTCGGTCGCGGGATTAAGAACCGGCATCGTCATGTCGCCGGGCACCATCTTGCCGTCGATGAGAAGATTGAAGTCACTCATAGGCTTTGCGCTCCCTTGCAGAACGGGCCGTTCGGGCCTCGTTATATCGAATGATATATCACGCCTTCCTCGGGTCGGTCATGGCAGCGGATTCGATCAATTCCAGAAAAGCGAGCTGGACGCGGGTGGACTTATCGATATATCGTGATGAATATAGCGATGTGCGGGGCCGGGACCGGCGATGGAAATCAAGGTGAGGCAGCTCACGACCTGCGAGGTCGCGGCCGACGGCGGTGCGATCTCGCTGGGGTTCGAGGATGTGACGGGCAGCTCCGCCGCCGTCAGCGTCTCGCTCAACCAGGTCGGCGCGCTGATCATGACGCTTCCGGGCCTGCTCGAGGCGGCGCTGAAGGCGCGCTATGGCGACCAGAGCCTGCGCTACGCCTATCCGCTGGCATCCTGGGCGATCGAGCAGTCGACAGACACATCCCAGCGCATCATCACGCTGCAGACCGAGGACGGCTTCAAGGTGCGGTTCTCGATCCCGAAAGCCGAGCAGGGTCTTCTGGGCGAAGCCCTGACCCAATCGATGCCCGAAATGACGGTGCGGCCGAACTAGGTCACGACTTTCGGGAGCGGCCGATGTCGCTTCTGAGCGCTTCCAGCTCCTTGTGCACGGCGCGCGCTGCGTCGCGCTCGATCTTGCGGTAGCGCGCGACGAGTTTTTCGCCGAACGGCGTCAGCATCGCGCCGCCGCCGCCCTTGCCACCGGCCTGCGGCTCCACGACGGGATGTCCGCAGATGCGCTTGATCTCGTCGACGAGATCCCAGGCGCGCTTGTAGGACATGTCCATCGCGCGCCCGGCCGCCGAGATCGAGCCGTGCTCGCGGATCTGCTCCAGAAGCTCGATCTTGCCGGGCCCGATCCGATCCTCGCCGTCGAGGTCGATGCGAAGGCTCAGCTGGGGCAGTGATTTGGCGCTCGCGCGCGACATGACGAGTCTCTCGGATTCAGCTTCGCAACATTGCCACTCTTGCCCGTCGCGGACAAGGCGGCCGCGCCATGCGGCCATCACCGCACGGCGTGCATCTCCAGAAACGCTTTCACGCCGGTCACGGTGCCGGTGTCCGACGGCACGTAACCGGGCAGGGTGGCGATGGCGGCGCGGAAATCGGCGCTGCGGATGATTTCGAGGATGCGCCGCATCGGCCCCGTCTCGAGGAAGGCGCGCTTGCAGACGAAGAAATAGTCCTCGGTGAGGATGCGGATGAAGTCGAGGCCGAAATGCCGGGCGGCGGCTTCGACACCGAAGCTCGCATCCGCCATGCCGCTCGCCACATAGGCTGCGACCGCGGCATGGGTGAACTCGATCTGCTGCGCGCCGTTGATCCTGCTCTCGTCGATGCCGTGAGCTGCGAGCAACTGATCGAACAAGAGGCGCGTGCCGGAATCATGGTCGCGGTTGACGAAGCGGACGTTTGGCCTGCTGAGATCATCGAGCGAGGCGATGCGCTGCGGATTGCCGCGCGCGACCATCAGGCCCATCTCGCGGGTGACGAAGCTGATGATGCGATCCTCGCGCGGATCGAGCCATTCGCGAGCGGCCTTGATGCCTTGCGCGCGCAGCGCGCCGTGCGGCAGATGCAGACCGGAGAGGTCGCAGGCGCCTTGCGCGAGCGAGACCAGCGAATGCTGGTTGCTGACATAGCGGAGGTCGACGCCGATGCCGGGCTCGCGGTCGAGGAATTCGCGCAGCTTGGCCACCGCAAAGCCGTGGCTGGCGTGGACGCGGATCACGGACGGGCGCTGTTCGAGGAACGGCTTGATCTCGCTGGCGAGTTCTTGTGCGAGGTTTTCGAGCTGCGGCCCGAGCCGCGCCTGCATGCGCTCGCCGGCCCACACCAGGCGCTCGCCGAACTGCGTGAGCTTCGAGCCCTTGCCGCGCTGGGTTTCGACCAGCGGGGTGCCGAAGAACTCCGACCATTGCTCGATCAGATTCCAGACGTGCCGGTAGGAGAGGTGCGCATCGCTGGCGGCGCTGGTGATCTTTCCGGTCTTCCGGATCTCGTTGAGCACGCCGAGCATGACGGCGACGGTGCGCGGGCTGCCCTCCCGGCGAAACCGCCAGACGGCCTCGATCTCGATCTGAAGCATCTGTTGTCCTTATGAACTTGGCTTCATATAAGGGGAGTCCATTTGCAAACCATATCATATTTACTACAGCCAATATCTACCTAGTCTGGCATACCAGATCAGGAGGAAATATGATGTCTGTTGCATATGACTTTGCGCATTCGCGGGCCAGCGAGTTCATGGCGCGGCCGCAGCATCTGCTCATCGACGGCCGCCGCGTCCCCGCCAGCTCCGGCCGCACCTTCAAGTCCCTCAATCCTGCCACCGGGCAGGTGATCGCCACCGTCGCCGAAGGCGGCGAGGCCGACGTTAAGCTTGCCGTGGCCGCCGCACGCCGCGCGTTCGAAGGCCCGTGGCGCACCATGCGCGCCTCCGAGCGCGGCCAGATCCTGCTGCGCTGGGCGGATCTGCTCAAGCGCAACGCCGAGGAGATCATTGAGCTGGAGTCGATCGATGCCGGCAAGCCGATCGCCGCGACCACGCGCCAGGACTTTCCGGCCGCCGTCGACACGCTGGTCTACTACGCCGGCTGGGCCGACAAGATCAGTGGCGACGTCGTGCCGGTGCGCGAGGATGCGCTGACCTATACCGTGCGCGAGCCGGTCGGCGTGGTCGCGGCGATCGTGCCGTGGAATTTCCCGCTGATGATCGGGATGTGGAAGCTCGCGCCGGCGCTCGCCTGCGGCTGCACCATCGTCATGAAGCCGGCCGAGCTGACGTCGCTGTCGGCGCTGCGTATCGCCGAGCTCGCGCTCGAAGCCGGCCTGCCGGCGGGCGTGTTCAACGTGGTGACGGGACCCGGCCGCGTCGTCGGCGATGCGCTGGTCAATCACCCTGATGTCGACAAGGTCACGTTCACCGGCTCGCCCGGTGTGGGGCGCGGAATCATGAAGGGCGCGGCCGGCAACTTCAAGCGCGTCTCGCTCGAGCTCGGCGGCAAGTCGGCCAACGTGATTTTCGACGACGCCGATCTCGAAGCCGCCAGCAAGGCTGCGGCCTCCGGCATCTTCTTCAATGCGGGCCAGGTCTGCTCGGCCGGCTCTCGCGTGTTGGTGCAGGAAAAGGCCTATGACGAAGTCGTCGAGCGGCTCGCGGCGCGCGCGAAGTCGATCCGGATCGGCGATCCGCTCGATCGCAAGACGGCACTCGGTCCCGTCATCTCCGAGAAGCAGATGAAATCGATCCTCGACTATGTCGACATCGGCCAGAAGGAGGGGGCGAGGCTCGTCACCGGCGGGACACGGGTCGGGGAGCGCGGTTATTTCGTCAGCCCGACAGTGTTCGCCGATGTCGCCCACGAGATGCGCATCTCGCAGGAGGAGATCTTTGGGCCTGTCGTGAGCGTCATCAAGTTCAGGGACGAAGCCGATGCGCTTCGTATCGCCAATGGCACGGCCTATAGCCTCGCCGCCGGCGTCTGGAGCCGCGACCTCGGCAAGTTGCAGCGCTTCGCCAAGCGGGCGCGCGCCGGCACGGTCTGGATGAACACCTATGGCTATACCGACGTGCGTCTGCCCTGGGGCGGCGAGCGCGACTCCGGCCTCGGCCGCGAACACGGTACCGCCGCACTCGACAATTTCACCGAGCCCAAGGCCGTGTGGATGAACTTAGCCATCTGATTTGGCCGTCCGATAACCTCCCGATCGGCCAATCCTGAGCCCGCCTGATCGTCCGATCCGGCGGGCTCCTTTTTTGAGATCGATAAAATTGTCTGCAATCCGCTCAGTCGCGGCAAACCCTGCGGACAAGAAGCGTGGTGCCTTAAACCTCGGCTTTGGAACCGGCGTGCATCCTGCCGGCAAAAGGGCAGGGCTATCGGCATGTCAATTCTAAGGGAGATCGTTGCAGCGGTCGCGGGAGTCTACGCGCTCCTGGTCGTTTGCGATGCATTGTTCGGGGTCGGAGAGGCACGCTTCGACGACGCCTATTACCGCGCCAGCTTCTATGCGCCGCGGCCGAAGGAATTTCGTTTTGCAGACGGGACCACGCCGGCCGCGCGCGTCAGCGATGCGTTCGCGCAGTTCTCGGCGGGCGAGACCAAGCCGAACAAGCGCTACTCGTCGCTGACGACGATCATCCGGTAATTTAGGTCGCCCTGGCCGGCGGCCTCGCGGCTTCCAGCTCGGCCATAAGAGCACGTCAGGTCGTCCCGGGACAAGTCGCTCATCCCGGGTACAATCCCTTGTGTTGCCCGACGGGCAAAACACGCGAGCGGTGGGACAATGCCGATCACCGAAAATATTCCACTTTACCGAAATTCGGAAATCGCGTATGTGTCGCTGCATCCCGGCCCAACGAAGAGGGGCGTATCGCGATCGTCACGAACGCAGGCCGGGCGGCGGTGGACGTGGGTCACATCGGCGCGAAGGGTTTTGCAGGGCGGGCAACCGTGAGCAAGAGGCCTCGCGCACACGACCGGTGTGATCCGCGTACGGTAAAATCGTGTCGTCCTGGCGCCCGGGGTCTGTGCGCCAAGTCTTGCGGTGATGTAGGTAGCCCAACCGGGCACATGCATCAGCTATCCGCGAGGCGACGGGGGCAATAGTGCAACGCTCCCCGGGGAGAGCATGTCATAAGCCGTAAAGCCACTGCGCAGGGAAGGCCGGGATGCTCCGGTTGCCCTGTTACCCGCTATGCATGAAGCACACGCAATCTGCTCTTCGCATGGCGGTCGATGGGAGCCAACCGGCTCCCGGCCTTCCCTGCGCCCTCTTTCAAAAAGAGGGTGAGGCGATCGTGCAAAGCTCGGGCGAGAAGAGCCGCGAGGACGCGAAGCTGTGTCTCAGTCCCCCTGAATCCATTCGGCGACGCCACGCCATAAGGTGTCGCGGTGCTCGGGGCGGAAGAAGCCGAAATGGCCTATTCCTTTGGCGCCGACGTCGGACGGTTTGACGTTGAGCACCTCCGGCTTGATCGCGGTGAACCCGCTCGCGAGCAGCTCGACCGCCGGCCTCGTCGCCCAGGGATCGTCCGAGAAGCACAGCGCCCGCAGCTCGCCCCTGAACTTCGCAAAATTCTCCAGCGCCGGCAGCTTGGAATCGAAGAGATAACGGGGGCTCGAGACCCACTCGGCCCATTGCAGGAAGACGCCCTTGGGCAAATCCTCGCCGACGCCGGCCCAGCCCGGGGCGTAGCCGAGCGTGTGGGCGAGCGGCACGCCGATGAGGTTCATGAAGGCGAAGACGCGGTATTTCTCCGGCGAGGTCATCAGCCGCCACGTCGCGGCCTGCGAGGCCACGAACGCGGCGCGCGAGATTTCGCTGTTGTTGGCGATCAGCCCCAGCGCCTGGCCGCCGAAGGAATGGCCTACATAGGCAAGCGGCAGGGTGTTGTACCGCTCCCGCATCCAGCTGACCGCGGCGGTGACGTCGAGCGCGGCCCAGTCCGACATCGAAGCCTTGAAGCCGACCAGCGATTTCGGCTGGTTGTAGCCGACCATGGCCGGGAGCCGGGAGTCGCCGATGCCGCGATAGTCGTAAGTGAGGACCGCGCAGCCGCGATGGGCGAGGTAGGAGGCAAAGCCCCGATAAATCTTGCGCGGCACGGCGGTGGCCGAATTGATCAGGACGGCATGGCGTTTGGTGCCGCGCGGCAGGAACAGGGTGCCGGTCAGGGCATACCCGTCGGTCGCCGGGAAGTTGATCTCGTCGATGAAAACGTCGTCCAGTGCCGCGCCCATGGGCGCAAGGTATCCTGCCAGTTGCCTCGCCCTCCCAGCAAATGCGAATTTGGCTTTCCCCGCAAGGGTTTGCAGGACCAAATGGATTTACAACTGGCGGGGCGGGGCCAGCCTGTGTATAAGGCGGCCCTCGCAACCCCTAGATCAGGTTGTGCTTTTTGCTTCACGGAGAGATTGCGATGTCCGAGCGGTGGACGCCCGAGTCCTGGCGCAGCAAGCCGGTGCTACAGGTGCCCGATTATCCCGATGCCAAGGCCCTGGCCGACGTCGAGGCGCAGCTTGCGACCTTTCCGCCGCTGGTGTTCGCGGGCGAAGCGCGCAATCTGAAGAAGGCGCTGGGGCGCGTTGCGGCCGGCGAGGCCTTCCTGCTCCAGGGCGGCGACTGCGCCGAGAGCTTTGCCGAGCACGGCGCCAACAACATCCGCGATTTCTTCCGCGTGCTGCTGCAGATGGCGGTGGTGCTGACCTACGCCGGCGCGGTGCCGGTGGTGAAGGTCGGCCGCGTCGCCGGCCAGTTTGCAAAGCCGCGGTCGTCGCCGACCGAGAAGCTCAATGGCGTCGAGCTGCCGAGCTATCGCGGCGACATCGTCAACGACATCGCCTTCACCAAGGAAGCGCGCGTGCCGGATCCGCAGCGCCAGCTGATGGCCTATCGCCAGTCCGCGGCGACGCTGAACCTGCTCCGCGCCTTCGCGACCGGCGGCTACGCCAATCTCGGCAGCGTGCATCAGTGGATGCTCGGCTTCCTCAAGGATTCACCGCAGTCCCGCCGCTACAAGGAGCTGGCCGACCGCATCTCGGACGCGCTCAACTTCATGCGCGCCTGCGGCCTCGATCTCGAAGCCCATCCCGAGCTGCGCGCCACCGATTTCTACACCAGCCACGAGGCGCTGCTGCTCGGCTACGAGCAGGCGATGACCCGCGTCGATTCCACCACCGGCGACTGGTACGCGACCTCGGGCCACATGATCTGGATCGGGGATCGCACCCGCCAGCTCGATCACGGCCATATCGAATATTTCCGCGGCATCAAGAACCCGATCGGGCTGAAATGCGGCCCGTCGCTCAAGCCCGACGAGCTGCTGAAGCTGATCGACGTGCTCAACCCCGACAACGAGCCGGGCCGGTTGACGCTGATCGGCCGCTTCGGCTCGGACAAGGTCGGCGAGCATCTGCCGAACATGATCCGCGCCGTGAAGCGCGAGGGCAAAGTGGTGGTCTGGTCGTGCGACCCCATGCACGGCAACACCATCACCTCGACCTCAGGCTACAAGACGCGGCCGTTCGACCGGGTTCTGTCTGAGGTGAAGTCTTTCTTCACGATCCATGCCGCCGAAGGCACCCATGCCGGCGGCGTGCATCTGGAGATGACCGGGCAGGACGTCACCGAGTGTATCGGCGGCGCCCGCGCGATCACGGACGAGGACCTCAACGACCGCTATCATACGGTCTGCGATCCCCGCCTCAATGCCGAGCAATCCATCGACATGGCTTTCCTGATCGCCGAGCTCCTCAAGCAGGAGCGCGCCGGCAAGGCCACGCCGATGCCGGCCGCAGCGGGGCTCTAGGATCTTGCTGCGGATCTGGAAGGCCACGATCAATTCCCGTAACGGTCTGGCCTTTGCGTTCCGATCGGAGCAGGCCGTCCGCGAGGAGATTTTTGCGCTCCTCGCCTCGCTGCCGCTGGCCTGGTTGATCGGCGCGACCGCGATGCGCGCGGTCGAGCTGGTCTGTTCGGTTGCGTTCGTGCTGACCGTCGAGCTGCTCAACACCGCGATCGAAAAGCTTGCCGACCGGCTGACGATGGATCACGACAAGCAGATCGGGCGGGTCAAGGACATGGGCTCGGCCGCCGTCGGCGTCGCGCTGCTGATGGCCGGCGCGTTCTGGATCATCGCCATCATCGAGCGACTGGGATTTATCTGATCGGAGCGCGGCGGCCATGACCGAACGTCTCAAAGCATTCGCGGTCACGCTCGCCCAGCTCAATCCGACCCTGGGCGACATCGAGGGCAACGCCGCGAAGGCGCGCGATGCGCGCGCGAGAGCCATCGCCGACGGCGCCGATCTCGTGCTTTTTCCGGAATTGTTCATCGCCGGCTATCCGCCGGAAGACCTCGTGCAGAAGCCGGCCTTCCAGGCGGCCTGCCGCGCCGCGATCGAGGCACTGGCCCGCGAGACCGCCGATGGCGGGCCGGCCATGCTGGTCGGCACGCCCTGGGTCGAGGACGGCAGGCTCTACAATGCCTGCGCGCTGCTCGACGGTGGGCGCATCGCTGGCTTGCGTTTCAAATGCAATCTGCCGAATTACGGCGTGTTCGACGAGAAGCGGCTGTTTGCGCGCGGCCCGGCGGCGGGGCCCGTGACCGTGCGTGGCGTGCGCATCGGCGTGCCCATCTGCGAGGACATCTGGCTGGAAGAGTCCGAGGATTACGAGAACGTGGTCGAGACGCTGGCCGAGACCGGCGCCGAGATCATCCTGGTGCCGAACGGCTCGCCTCACGCCCGCGACAAGAACGACGTGCGCCTGTCGGTCGCGGTGGCGCGGGTGACAGAGAGCGGGCTGCCGCTGGTCTATCTCAACCAGATCGGCGGCCAGGACGAACTGGTGTTCGACGGCGCGTCGTTCGCGCTCAACGGCGATCTTTCGCTCGCCGCGCAATTGCCGTCCTTCGAAGAGAGCATCGTCACGCTGCGCTTTGCGAGAAATGGCGACGACTGGCGCTGCACGGGCCCGATCGCCGAGCAACCCGAGGGCGACAAGGCCGACTACGCCGCCTGCGTGCTGGGCCTGCGCGACTACGTCACCAAGAACGGCTTTCCCGGCGTGCTGCTCGGCATTTCCGGCGGTATCGACTCGGCTCTCTGCGCGGCGATCGCGGTCGATGCGCTCGGCGCCGATCAGGTGCATGGCGTGATGCTGCCGTATCGCTACACCGCAGCACACTCGATCGCCGATGCGGGCGAGCTCGCCGGCCATCTCGGCATCCGCTATGAGGTGCTGCCGATCGCGGAGGCCGTGACCGGGTTCGAGACCATCCTCTCGGGCCTCTTCAAGAATCTGCCGCCCGATATCACCGAGGAAAACCTCCAGGCCCGCAGCCGCGGTACGCTTCTGATGGCGATCTCCAACAAGACCGGGTTGATGGTGGTGACGACAGGCAACAAGTCGGAAATGTCGGTCGGCTACGCCACGCTCTATGGCGACATGAACGGCGGCTTCAACCCGATCAAGGACATCTACAAGACGCAGGTGTTTCGGCTAGCGAGCCTGCGCAACGGCTGGAAGCCCGATGGCGCGCTCGGGCCGGCGGGCGAGGTGATCCCGCCCGACATCATCACACGGCCGCCGAGCGCAGAGCTGCGCGAGAACCAGACCGACCAGGATTCGCTGCCGCCCTATGAGGTGCTCGATGCCATCCTGGAGCGTCTTGTAGAGCGCGAGCAGCCGCTGGATCAGATCATCGCCGCCGGTTTCGATCGCGAAACCGTCACCCGGATCGACCATCTGCTCAACGTCGCCGAATACAAGCGCCGCCAGGCCGCGCCCGGCGTGAAGGTGACGCCCAGGAATTTCGGCCGCGACCGCCGCTATCCCATCACCAACCGCTTTCGCGACAAGGGGGAGGGGCTGCCCGCCGTCGACGAGACGCTGGTCTCGCGCGGCAGCAAGGCGTCGATCGACGCGTTCGAGGGGTGAAGCTTTCGGCGTGAGGACGATAGCGCCCCATGGTTCGCTGTCATCATCCGCGAAGGCGGATGATCCAGTACTCCGCGGCGGATGTTGTAGAAACCGACTCCTGCCGCGGAGTACTGGATGCCCCGCCTTCGCGGGGCATGACAGTGGAGCGAGGTACGAATTCACATGACTGCTATGACGGGGTTGCGAAAAACAGCACCCGCAGGAAGTGCGTGTATTCGGATTCGAGCACCATGATCGACACAAAGACCAATACCGCGATCGGCGGCAGCAGGATGGCATAGGCCAAGGCCAGTCGCTCCCAGGCCATGTGCATGAAGACGGCGACGATCAGGCCGGCCTTCAACACCATGAACAGCAGGATCAGCGACCACCTCAGATAGCCATGCAGGCCAAAATAGTCGACGAGGTAGGAGCACGTGCTGAGGACGAACAACCAGCCCCAGACCACGAGGTAGAGCTTGATCGGGTGCTGTTGGCCGCTGGCGTGAACGGCTCCCGTTGCGACTGCGCCATGCGCCGGAGCGTGGAGCTGTCCTTCCATGTGTACCGCCGCGTTTGTCATGCGCCGACCTCACCAAAGATAGAAGAATGCAAAGATGAACACCCACACGAGATCGACGAAGTGCCAGTACAGGCCCATGATCTCGACGATCTCGTAATACCCCTTGCGGCTGGTGAAGAAGCCGCGCCTCTCGACGTCGAAGTCGCCGCGCAAGACCTTCCGCGCAATGGCGATCAGGAAGATCACGCCAATGGTCACGTGGGTGCCGTGGAATCCGGTGATCATGAAGAAGCTCGCACCAAACTGCGGTGCGCCCCACGGATTGCCCCAGGGTCGGACGCCCTCCATGATCAGCTTGGTCCATTCGAAGGCCTGCATGCCGACGAAGGTTGCGCCGAACGCCGCTGTGGCCAGCATCAAGGCTGCGGTTCTGACGCGATCGCGGCGGTAGCCGAAATTGACGGCCATCGCCATCGTCCCGCTGCTGCTGATCAGGATAAAGGTCATGATGGCGATCAGGATCAGCGGAATGTGCCTGCCGGCGATGTTGAGGGCGAAGACTTCGCTGGGATTGGGCCACGGCACGGTCGTCGACATGCGCGCCGTCATGTAGGAAAGCAGGAAGCAGCTGAAGATGAAGGTGTCGCTGAGGAGGAAGATCCACATCATGGCCTTGCCCCAGGACACGTTCTTGAAGGCGCGCTGATCGGACGCCCAGTCGGCGGCGATGCCGCGCCAGCCTTCAAGCCGCGCAGTCGAATGGCCCGGATTTGTCAGCACGGTCTCTGCCATCTGGTCTCGCCTCCCTAGCTCAGCAATCGGCGACAGATGTTGACGAAATCGTCGGTCCAGCCCGTGAGAAGACCGAGCAGAACAAGCCAGACCAGCAGCAGGAAGTGCCAGTAGATGGCGCACAGCTCCACGCTCAAGCGCATGTCGGCGATCCCGGCGCCACGCCACATCTTGGTCGAGGTTCGGCCCAAAGCCACCAGACCGCCCGTCAGATGCAGCCCGTGCACTGCCGTCAACAGGTAGAAGAAGGAGTTCGCCGGATTGGACGCCACGAAATATCCGGCCGCGCCGAGCTGTTGCCAGGCCAGAAGCTGTCCGCCGAGGAAGATCACGGCAGCTGCGCCGCCCGCGAGCAGGCCGATCATGACGCCTTCAGCGTCGTCTCGGCGCGCGGCCACGTAGGACCATTGCAGCGCGACGCTGCTCAGGATCAGGACGCCCGTGTTGAACCACAGCAGCCGCGGCACGGGCAGCGTCCGCCAGTCCGCAACGTCCATGCGCATCGAGTAGGCGCTGATGAAGAGGACGAACAATGCGCTCGCGACGGCGAGAAACACGCCAAGTCCGATCTTCGCTGCCGGCCAGGTCATGGCGTCGCCGCCGGGGAAGTCACCGGCCGGACCTTCCTCCAGCCAGGGCCTGGCCGTCAGCCGCTGCTGTGACAGCCACCATCCGGCGACGACCGCGATCACAGCCACGAACAGGAGGACGGCACTCACGAAGCAGCTCCTTGAACGAGGTGCGTCGCGCGCGGCGGCTGGTTCTGCGGAATGAAGTCCTCCTCGGCGCCGGGTACGCTGTAGTCATAGGCCCAGCGGTAGACGACCGGCAGCTCCTTGCCCCAATTGCCGTGCCCGGGAGGCGTCTCCGGCGTCTGCCATTCCAGCGTCGTCGCCCGCCACGGATTGCCGCCTGAAGCCTCACCTTTGAACAGGCTCCAGGCAAGATTGAACAGGAACACCATCTGGCTGAAGCCGACGGTCAAGGCCACCACGGAGATGAATGCGTTCAGTGAATGGGCCGAGGACGGGATGAACGACGTATCTCCGAGTTCGAAATACCGGCGCGGAACCCCGAGCAGTCCAAGATAGTGCATGGGGAAGAAGATCAGGTAGGCGCCGAGGAAAGTGACCCAGAAGTGAAACTTGCCGAGTGCGTCATTGTACATACGCCCCGTGACCTTGGGGTACCAGTGATAGATCGCACCCAGCACGACCATGATCGGCGCCACGCCCATCACCATGTGGAAATGCGCGACCACGAACATGGTATCGGAGAGGGGCACGTCCACGACGACGTTGCCGAGGAAGAGGCCGGTGAGCCCGCCGTTCACGAAGGTGATGATGAAGCCGAGGGCGAACAGCATCGGCACCCTGAGATGAATGTCGCCGCGCCACAGGGTCAGCACCCAGTTGTAGACCTTGATCGCGGTGGGAATCGCGATGATGAGCGTCGTGGTGGCGAAGAAGTACCCGAATTGCGGGAACATGCCGCTCACATACATGTGGTGCGCCCATACGACAAAGCTGAGCGCGCCGATGGCCACGATCGCCCAGACCATCATGCGGTAGCCGAAGATGTTCTTGCGCGCATGCGTGCTGATCAGATCGGAGACGATGCCGAAGGCGGGCAGGGCGACGATGTAGACCTCGGGGTGGCCGAAGAACCAGAACAGGTGCTGGAAGAGCAGCGGGCTGCCGCCACCATATTTCGACTGCTGGCCCATCTCGACCAGGGACGGCATGAAGAAGCTGGTGCCCAGCAGACGGTCGAGCAGCAGCATGACCGAGGCAACGAAGAGCGCAGGGAATGCCAAGAGCGCCATGACCGTCGCCGTGAAAATCCCCCACACCGTCAGGGGCAGGCGCATCAAGGTCATGCCGCGGGTGCGTGCCTGGAGCACCGTGACCACATAATTCAGCCCGCCCATCGTGAAGCCGATGATGAACAGGATCAGTGACGACATCATGAGAATGATGCCCCAATCCTGCCCGGGCGTTCCGGAGAGGATTGCTTGCGGCGGGTACAGCGTCCAGCCGGCGCCGGTGGGGCCGCCGGGCACGAAGAATGTCGAGGCCAGCACCAGCACTGCGAGCAGATAGACCCAGTAGCTCAGCATGTTCACATAAGGGAAGACCATGTCCCGGGCGCCAACCATCAGCGGGATCAGGTAGTTGCCGAAGCCGCCGAGGAACAACGCGGTGAGCAGGTAGATCACCATGATCATGCCGTGCATGGTGATGAACTGGAGGTACTGGTTGGCATCGATGAAAGAGAACGTGCCGGGGAATCCCAGCTGCAGTCGCATCAGCCACGACAGCACCAGGGCCACCAGCCCGATGGCCGAGGCCGTCAGCGAGTACTGAATGGCGATCACCTTGGCGTCCTGCGAGAAGACATACCGTGTCCACCAGCTCCTCGGATGATAGAGCTCGACATCAGGTACTTCGGCAGGCGGCGTGCCAGCGATCCCTTCATATGGAATATCGACCATAGAAAACCTCCTCGGTCGTTTCCATCGGGGGCGACGAGTTGGTCTCACGCACCCGATTCATCTTCGCGGCGGCGCCTTGCTACTTGCCGCCGGATCGATATCTCGCCTTCACGACGGTGTTTGCCGGCGACAATTCTGCAAACGTCTTCTGTTGCTCCAGCCAAGCGTGATATTCACGCTCTTCGTCGATGATGACCTTGGCCCGCATCTGATAGTGAGCCGCACCACAAAGCTCCGCACAGAGAACGTCGAACGTTCCGGTTCGGATCGGCGTGATCCAGAAATAAGTCACCATGCCTGGAACCATGTCCATCTTGGCCCGGAATTCGGGCACGTAGAAATCGTGCAGGACATCAACCGAGCGGAGCAGAACCTTGACCGGCTTTCCCAGTTGAAGGTGCAGGTCGCCGTTCTCGATCACGACGTCGTCCTGCGCATGCAGATCGTCGCGATTGAGTCCCATCGGATTGTCGGAAGCGATGTTGCGGACATCGGATGTGCCCAATCGCCCGTCCTTGCCCGGAAGGCGGAAGCTCCATTGCCATTGCTGGCCCATCACCTCGACCTCGGTGGCATCCGCAGGCACGGTCACGAACTGGTGCCAGACCACGAGGCCAGGGGCGAGCATGGCCGCGACGCCGATTCCGGTTCCGACGCTCAGCCACCATTCGAGCTTTTTGTTCTCCGGATTGTAATCAGCCCGTCTTCCCTCTTTGTGGTGAAAGCGGAAGACGCAATAGGCCATGAAGGCGATGACGGCGACGAAAACAAAGCCCGTGATCCAGAACGTGATGTTGATGGTGTGATCGATATAGGCCCAGTTCGTGGCGATCGGCGTCCACCACCACGGGCTGTAGATGTGAAACAGCACCGAGCCGATCGCGACCAGAAGCAGTATCAGTGCGACAGCCATCCTGATCCATCCTTGCCATCGAAGGCTACGGATACGAATCCAGGGCGGAGCTCATGTCTGTCGCGATGGCTGGCCTTTCTCGGTTGGCACTTATGCCATCGCCGGCCTCTTGCCTCGCCCATTCCACTGGCCGCGAAATCAAGAGAATGCTCGCGACCATCAACTCTAAGGGCGTCTGCGTCTAAAATGATACCAGCCTAACCCGGCGTCAATAGCGCAATGTAGGTGCCCCGACGTGGTGTGATCGCCGTGCTGGCAAGCCGACAAAGCATCAGGCGCGCATGTTGGGTCTGGGTGATGCAACGCACAAATCCGTGCTAGTGCCCAATTCACTCAACCGTGAGTGCAGCCTTGCGCCGCAAGCGCTAAACTTTGCAAGGCAGGTCGCGACGGGTTCCGTCCGGCCAGGCTCGTTCGCTGAACCTGGGTTGCCGTACTCGACCCATCGCGTTTCCTGCTCGTCAGGCGGACACGCGTGGCTGGAAAGCGCGTGTTATCGAAACCGCGATTTTCAGCACGGGAGGTCCGTTCATGGCCACTCTGTACTCCCACGACATCATCAGGCGGCACGTATTCGGCGAAGCGGCCTCCTATCCCATTCGCAAGATCAGCCTGTCCGATCTGACCGAGGCCCTGCGTCTGGGTTGGGAGGATTTCCAGGCGATGCCGAGTCACGCGATCGTCGTGTGCGTGATTTATCCCGTTCTCGGTCTCGTCCTGTTCAGGATGGTTCTCGGCTATTCGGTGCTGCCGCTACTATTTCCACTGGCCGCCGGCTTTGCCTTGATTGGCCCGTTTGCCGCGATCGGTCTCTACGAACTCAGCCGGCGTCGTGAGCGCGGCGAGGAGGTCGATGCATGGGATGCGGTCAAGGTGCTGCGCGCACCGTCGTTCGGGGCCATGGTCGAACTCGGCGTGCTCCTGCTGGTCCTGTTCGGGGCCTGGATCGGTGTCGCGAACGCAATCTATGTCTCAATCTTCGGTCATGCGGCGGCCGCAAGCATTCCCGACTTCGCAACGCGCGTGATGACGACACCGGAAGGCTGGTCGCTCATCATCGTCGGTTGCGGTGTCGGCTTCCTGTTTGCGGTTGTGGCTTTGTGTGTCAGCGTCGTGTCGTTTCCGTTGATGCTCGACCGGCATGCGACTGCGATCGACGCGATCCGTACCTCGCTCCGAGCAGTAGCGGCGAACCCGGTTGCAATGGCCGGATGGGGCCTCATCGTCGCGGTGCTGCTCGTGATCGGCTCGGTACCGCTCTTCGTCGGTCTCGCTGTCGTTCTGCCGGTGCTTGGCCATGCCACCTGGCACCTCTATCGGCGGGTGGTCGAGCCGAATCCGAATCCACCGGACGCGCCGCCGCCGCCCCCGAAGGGAAGGCGCTACGCAGCGGACTTTCCGGCCAATCTCTTCCCGTGGAGCCGCGAGGGTGAGTGAGACGGGCGATTGCGCCCCATTGATTGTTGTCATCATCCGCGAAAGCGGATGATCCAGTACGCCGCGGCGCTGCCGGTGCGCGCCAACTGTCGACATGGAGTACTGGATGCCCCGCTTGCCGCCTACGCTGAAGCTTCGGCGAGCCAAGACCTCAAACCCCGGCGAAGCCTTGGCGTAGCCGGGTCGCGGGGCATGACAGTTGAGCAGAAGGTGATTTACTTCTGCTGCTGCGGCAGGAAGGTCGGCCCGACCGAGCGGATCGGCTTGTTCTCTGAACTCGATGCTGGCGTGCCGGTATCTGCCGGCGACGTCGCGGCCGGTGCATTCGCCGTCGTCGGCGCGGGAGCTGCGCCCTTCTTGGCGTTCGCAGGCGTGCCCTTGTTGAGCCGCTGCTGCTGCATCTTCTTGGCGCTCTCCTCGGTGACGATGATGTCGCCCTGCTGCTCGGCTGCCGCCTTGTCGTCGGCCGATTTCAATGCGTCCGCCCAGGTCTGTCCCGCGGCCTTGCAGGAGCAGGACGGGTTGAACTCGCTGCGGAATTTGAAAGCGGTCGGCAGCGCCGTGTAGGGCTGGCCACTGACCGAGACCGCGGAGTTCATGTCCTCGCCGGGATTGCGATGGGTGTAGAGCACGGCTTCCGCGGCCGGGCAGAGCGCCTTGCAGGTCTTCTCGTCGTCGGGGAAGCGCGCCGGCACCGTCGCAAACGAGACCGGGAAATAGGCGCCGTCGCAGGTGCGCACGCACACGGTGCGATAGGTGCCGGATTGCGGGCCGAGATCGGAGGGCGGCACGCCCTGCGGATTGCCCGCGTTGTTGCCGCCGAACAGATTGCTGAGGAAGTTGCCGCCGCCTTGTGACTGCACGGCGTTGGCATATTGCGGGCCGCAATTGTTCTGCGCCAGCGCAACCAGCACCGAGCGGCGCTGACTGTCGCGCTCCGGGCTGAAGCCGCCGCCGCCGCGCAGCCGCTCGAGATTGCCGGTGATCTGGTCCAGATTGGCGCGCATCTGCTGGATCTGGGTGTTGACCGGTCCGCATTGGGCCGACTGGCCATTGAACAGCGAGAAGAAGCCGGAGGAATCGCAGCCCATGCGCTTGGCCTGCATGGTGACGCGGTCGAGCTCGGCCTGCTGCTTGGCCTGGGAATCCTGGTAACGGCGGATCTGGTCTTCGCGCGCGGGGTCACCACCGCCGCCGCGGTCCAGAGCCGCGAGCTGGCCTTCCAACCGCACGCACATCGGATTGGGCCCAAGTCCGTTCTGGCCGGGCTGAGGCGGCGGTCCGGGCGGACCGGCCTGCGCGAAAGCGCCGGTGGCGAGCACGGCCGTGCTCAAGAGCACGGTGCAGGCAAGAAGCAAGCGAGCACGAGAGAGGGACAAAAATTCAGGCATATCCGCCATTCTAGCGAGGTCATGGCCCAATGTGACTTGGACTGAAGCGACTTGGACGCCGAAGCAATTGGGCGCCGAAGCGCGCCCTCCCAATAGCCGCTTCCTGCGGCATCGTCACGTCGTTTTGGGGGCCAATGGACCGGGCCTAAGCTGCGCCAGCTCCGAGCGAATTCAGCGCTGGCAAGTGATTGCGACATATTCGTCGCAATGGCCATGGGAGCAGTTTGCGCCGGATTTGGGGACAGAGCCGGTAATTTCGTCGGGATCGACCCGGCGATAGCTTGATGCCTGGGCAAAATCTCGTGACTGGCAGTAGGTGCGGGCGACGGAGGCGCCGCATTTCTCGCCCTTGGCCAGGCACTGATCGACGCCGTAGCCGTCAGCCTGGTTGGCGATGATGAAGACGCGGGTCTCGGCGCAGGCGCCGGATGCCGCGAGGATCGAGGCGCTGAAAATGAGCGCGAGCAAGGATCGCATGAAAATACCGGGAGGCAAGAAAGGGAACAATCTGGTTCCAGAATGGGCTCAAATAGTTAAGGATCACGAACTATCCCGGCGGGCTGCGCGCTTTGCGGACATAACACGGCATTTCCGCGGCTCCCTTGACGCGGGGCCGCCTCATAGCCCATATGTGGCCGCATGAACGGTCTCCTCGCCATTTGCGCCATTTGCCGCGAGATTATGAGCTAGCGATTCGCTGGCTGGAGCCGTCTTTTCTCAAAAACATTGAGAGCCTCGGACGCCCGGCCAACAGCCGACGGGTATCCATATGGAATTGCGCCTTTACGATACGCTGACGAAGGAAAAACGCATCTTCGCGCCGCTCGATGCGGAGAACGTCCGCATGTATGTCTGCGGGCCGACCGTCTATGACTTCGCCCATATCGGCAATGCGCGGCCGGTGATCGTGTTCGACGTGCTGTTTCGGCTGCTGCGCCATCTCTATGGCGAGGCGTACGTCAAATATGTCCGCAACATCACTGACGTCGACGACAAGATCAACGACCGCGCCGCGCGCGATTTCCCGGGTCTGCCGCTGAACGAGGCCATTCGCAAGGTTACCGAGCAGACCGGCAAGCAGTTTCACGCCGACGTCGACGCGCTCGGCGCGCTTCGGCCGAGCGTTGAGCCGCGCGCGACCGAGCATATCGCTGAGATGCGCGAGATCATCGAGCGGCTGATCAAGGGCGGCTTTGCCTATGCCGCCGAGGACCACGTGCTGTTCTCGCCGCAGGCGATGAACGCGGCAAATTCCTCGCTGCCCCGCTACGGTGCGCTGTCGAAGAGATCGCTCGACGAGATGATCGCCGGCGCCCGCGTCGATGTCGCGCCTTATAAGCGCGATGCCACCGATTTCGTGCTGTGGAAGCCGTCCAAGCCGGGCGAGCCGTCCTGGCCGTCACCGGCCGGCATCAAGGCCGAGGGGCGTCCGGGCTGGCACATCGAGTGCTCGGCCATGGCCTGGAAGCATCTCGGCGAGCATTTCGACATTCATGGCGGCGGCATCGATCTCGTGTTTCCGCATCACGAGAACGAGGTCGCGCAGACCTGCTGCGCCTTTCACCGAGAGCGGATGGCGAATTATTGGATGCACAACGGCTTCCTGCAGGTCGAGAGCGAGAAGATGTCGAAGAGCCTCGGCAACTTCATCACCATCCACGAGCTGCTCGCGGATTGGCCGGGCGAGGTGCTGCGCCTGAACATGCTCAAGACGCACTACCGTTCGCCGATTGACTGGACCATGAAGTCGCTGGAGGAGAGCGCCAAGACGCTCGACGACTGGTATCGCGTTGCCGCCGACGTCGCGCCCGGCGAGCCGGCTGCATCCGTGGTCGAGCCGCTGCTCGACGATCTCAACACGCCGCTGGCGATCGCTGCGTTGCATGGCCTGCGTGGAGGTGACGTGGGCGCTCTGGCGGGCTCGTTGCGCCTGCTCGGCTTCTTCTCCGAGAGCGCGGCGCAGTGGGAAGGCCGCAAGCAGCAGGCGAGCGGCGTCGATGCCAAGGAGGTCGAGCGCCTGATTGCGGAGCGGACGGCGGCCCGTAGCCGCAAGGACTTTAGGGAATCCGACCGCATTCGCGATCTGCTCGCTGCAATGGGCATCGCGATCAAGGACTCCAAGGATGGCACCACCTGGGAGTTTTCGCGATGAAGCGGCCCGACACACCTTTTCCGCGGCACTGGCTCTATTACATCGCGTTGAAGATCGCGCTGCTCGCGGGTGCCGTGGCGCTGGTTCTCAAGCTCTATGGGATGTGGTGAGGACGATGGGACAGACTTTGCCAAAGCCCGGCTTGCGGCCGTTCCTGCCTGATGACGTGCCGATGCTCGCGGCGATCTTCGCCGCCAGCATCGAGGAGCTGACCGGCGACGATTATAGCGAAGCGCAGCAGCAGGCCTGGATGGAGGCGGCGGACAGCGAAGAGTTCGGCAAGCACCTCGCGTCCGATTTGACGCTGATCGCGACGCTCGATGGCTCGCCGGTTGGCTTTGCCTCGCTGCGCGGCAATGACCACATCCGCATGCTCTACGTGCATCCGGCAGTCAGCGGGCAGGGCATCGCAACCCTGCTGGTCGACGCTTTGGAAAAGCTTGCCGGCGGCCGCGGCGCGCAAAACCTCTCGGTCGATGCCAGCGACACCGCGCAGGGCTTTTTCGCCAAGCGCGGCTACGTCGCCATGCAGCGTAACAGCATCACCATCAACGACGAGTGGCTTGCCAACACCACCATGAAGAAGACGCTCGGAGCGGGGCAATGAGCAAGGAGCGCCTTTATCTGTTCGACACCACGCTGCGCGACGGCGCGCAGACCAACGGCGTCGATTTCACGCTGACCGACAAGCAGGTCATCGCCGCGATGCTCGATGACCTCGGCATCGACTATGTCGAAGGCGGCTATCCCGGTGCCAATCCGCTCGACACCGAGTTCTTCGGCAGCAAGCCCAAGCTCGCCCATGCGCGCTTCACGGCGTTCGGCATGACACGACGGGCCGGGCGCTCGGTCTCGAACGATCCGGGTGTGGCCGGGCTTTTGGCAGCGAAGGCGGACGCGATTTGCTTCGTCGCGAAGGCATCCGCCTACCAGGTGCGCGTCGCGCTGGAGACGACGAAGGAGGAAAACCTCGCCTCCATCCGCGACAGCGTCGCGGCCGCGAAGGCAGCCGGTCGCGAGGTCATGCTCGACTGCGAGCATTTCTTCGACGGTTACAAGGAAGATGCGAGCTTCGCGCTCGCCTGCGCCAAGGCCGCCTTCGAGGCCGGCGCGCGCTGGGTGGTGCTGTGCGACACCAATGGCGGCACCATGCCGCACGAGGTCGAGGCCATCGTCACTGAAGTGGCGAAACACATTCCTGGCGACCACGTCGGCATCCACGCCCATAACGACACCGAGCAGGCGGTGGCCAATTCGCTCGCTGCGGTGCGGGCCGGCGCGCGGCAGATCCAGGGTACGCTGAATGGTCTTGGCGAGCGCTGCGGCAACGCCAATCTCTGCTCGCTGATCCCGACGCTGAAGCTGAAGCCGGAGTTTTCGGACGCCCTCGAGATCGGCGTCACGGCCGAGAAGCTGGCGACGCTTGTCAAGGTCTCGCGCACGCTCGACGACATGCTCAACCGGGTGCCGAACCGGCATGCGGCCTATGTCGGCGAGAGTGCCTTCGTCACCAAGACCGGCATCCATGCTTCCGCGGTGCTGAAGGACCCGCAGACCTACGAGCACGTGCTGCCGGAGACGGTCGGCAACCACCGCAAGGTCCTGGTCTCGGACCAGGCCGGACGGTCCAACGTCATCGCCGAGCTCGACCGCGCCGGCATTCCCTATGAGAAGAGCGATCCGAAGCTGACGCGCCTCGTCGAGGAGTTGAAGGAGCGCGAGGCGGCCGGCTACGCCTATGAATCCGCCAACGCCTCGTTCGAACTGTTGGCGCGCCGCACGCTCGGCAAGGTACCGCATTATTTCGAGGTCGAGCAGTTCGACGTCAATGTCGAGCAACGCTACAATTCGCATGGCGAACGTGTGACCGTCGCTTTGGCCGTGGTGAAGGTCGACGTCGCCGGCGAGCACCTGATCTCGGCTGCCGAAGGCAACGGTCCCGTCAACGCCCTCGACGTTGCCCTGCGCAAGGACCTCGGCAAGTACCAGAAATACATCGAGGGGCTGAAGCTGATCGACTACCGCGTGCGTATCCTTAACGGCGGCACCGGCGCGGTCACGCGCGTCCTGATCGAGAGCGAGGACGAGAACGGCGACAGCTGGACCACCGTCGGCGTCTCCCCCAACATCATCGACGCCTCGTTCCAGGCGCTGATGGATTCGGTGATCTACAAGCTCGTGAAGTCGGGCGCGCCGGCGTAGGTCCCACGACGACTGTCATACCCCGCGAAGGCGGGGTATCCAGTACGCCGCGGCTTCTCGGTCGCTCTCGGACGTCTCGGAATACTGGATCGCCCGGTCCCGGCTCCGCCAAGGCTACGCCGAGGCCCACAAAGGCGCTCGGCGCGCCGAAGCTCAGCGAAGGCGGCAAGCCGGGCGATGACAGTGGGTGAGGAAAGGGCAGGGCATGATCGACCACATCTCCGTCGGCGTCAGCGATCTCGATCGCGCCGCGAAATTCTACGAGGCAACGCTCGCTGCCCTCGGCCTTTCGCGCCTCGTCACGCGGCCGCGCACGATCGGTTTCGGCAAGGCCTATCCGGAATTCTGGATCAATCTACGCGAGGCCATGCCGCGCGTGCCGCCCGAAAGCGGCGTCCATATCTGCCTGCGGGCGAAGACGACAAGCGAGGTCGATGCGTTTCACGCCGCAGCGCTGTCGGCCGGCGGCGCCTCGGACGGTGCGCCCGGCATCCGGCCGCATGATCGCGTGCGCTACTACGCGGCCTTCGTCACCGACCCCGATGGTAACCGGATCGAGGCGGTGACGTTTCCGAGCGAGTAGGACGTCAGAGCTTGCGAGCGACTTCCGGGGCGAGCTTCTTCTCGGCCTCGTCAATCTGGGCTGCAGCCGCCTTCAGCTTTGGCAAGATGTCCTCGACCCGATCGGCCTTGAGGATGTCGACCGAAAGGCCGGCGCGGATGAACTCGGTCTGCCGCATGTGCGACAGCAGCGAGAACAGCGGCTCCCAGAAATTGTCGATGTTGGCGAGCAGCACCGGCTTGGCGTGACGGCCAAGCTGTTTCCAGGTCAATTGCTCGACCAGCTCTTCCAGCGTGCCGATGCCGCCGGGCAGCGCCACGAAGGCGTCGGAGCGTTCGAACATCAGGCGCTTGCGCTCGTGCATGTCGGGGGTGACGATCATCTCCTGCACGCGCGTCAGCGCGTTCTCGCGCATCCGCAGGAATTCCGGGATGATGCCGGTGACGGTGCCGCCGTGATCGAGCACGGAGGTCGCGACCGAGCCCATCAGGCCGAGCGAGCCGCCGCCGTAGACGAGCCGAACGTTGTTCTCGGCGAGCGCCTTGCCGAACGCCTTGGCGCCTTCGGTGAAGCGGGGATTGGTTCCGGGGCCGGAGCCGCAATAGACACAGACGGTTTTGATAGTGCTCATTGGTGCCATGATGCATTGCAGCGAAGAGGCGTCAAGCCCAATCGGTGATTCGATACTCCCGGAAATCTACTGGTAAACGACGGCAAACAATCGAAGATTCGCCATCTGGCGGGGTGCGCTGACATCAGGAAGGCTCTATATGACGGGCGAAAATCGTTAATCGCAGCGGCGCCCGCATCCGGCGGGCTTTCAGGCTTTTTGATGGACCAACCTCAATCGTTCGACGGCGCCGACGTTCCCGATCCTCCTCCCGGCGGCGCACCGGAGCGGGCGACGCTGATGGGCACGCTGGCGCATCTGTGGCCCTATATCTGGCCGGGCGACCGCTTCGACCTGAAGATGCGTGTGGTGTGGTCGCTTGTGCTGCTGCTTGCCGCCAAGCTGATCACGCTGACGGTGCCGTTCAGCTTCAAATGGGCGACGGACGCGCTGACCGGCGCCAACACGGCGCCGGTGCAGGCGGACAATTGGCACCTCTGGGTGATCGCCTCGCCGCTGTTGCTGACCGTGAGCTACGGCGTGATGCGCATCTTGATGGCGCTGCTGACGCAATGGCGCGACGGCATCTTCGCGCGCGTGGCCATGCATGCGGTGCGCAAGCTCGCCACCATCACCTTCGTCCACATGCACGAGCTGTCATTGCGCTTTCACCTCGAGCGCAAGACCGGCGGCCTGACGCGCGTGCTCGAGCGCGGGCGCGAGGGCATTGAGGTCATCGTGCGCATGGTGATCCTGCAGCTGATCCCGACCATCGTCGAGGTCACGCTGCTGATGGCGGTGCTGCTCTGGCAGTTCGACTGGCGCTACGTGGTCGCCACCCTCATCACGGTCACGCTCTACATGTACTACACCTACATCGCGACCGAGTGGCGCATCGGCATCCGCCGCAGGATGAACGATTCCGACACGGAGGCGAACACTAAGGCGATCGACTCGCTGCTCAACTACGAGACCGTGAAGTATTTCGGCGCCGAGGCCCGCGAAGCGCAGCGCTACGACAAGTCGGTCGCGCGCTACGAGGAGGCGAGCGTCCACACCTACACCTCGCTCGCGGTGCTCAACACCGGCCAGGCCGTGATCTTCACGCTGGGGCTGACCGCGACGATGCTGATGTGCGCGATCGGCGTGCGCAACGGCACCAACACGGTCGGCGATTTCGTGCTGGTCAACGCCATGATGATCCAGCTCTACCAGCCGCTGAACTTCATGGGCATGGTCTATCGCGAGATCAAGCAGGCGATCATCGACATCGAGAAGATGTTCGGCGTGATCGGCCGCGAGGCCGAGATCAAGGACGCGCCCGATGCAACGCCGCTGGTCATCTCCGCCGGCACCGTGCGCTTCGAGGACGTGCGCTTTGCCTATGAGCCGGCCCGCCCGATCCTGAAGGGCATCAGCTTCGAGGTGCCGGCCGGCAAGACCGTTGCCATCGTCGGCCCGTCGGGCGCAGGCAAGTCGACCATCTCGCGCCTTCTGTTTCGCCTCTATGACGTCTCGGGCGGCAGGATCCTGATCGACGGCCAGGACATCCGCGCGGTGACCCAGGATTCACTTCGTGCCTCGATCGGCATGGTGCCTCAGGACACCGTGCTGTTCAACGACACCATCCGCTACAACATCCGCTACGGTCGCTGGGACGCCGACGACGCTGAAGTCGAAGAGGCGGCGCAGCTGGCGCAGATCGACCATTTCATCCGCATGTCGCCGATGGGCTACGAGACCCAGGTCGGCGAGCGCGGGCTCAAACTGTCCGGCGGCGAGAAGCAGCGCGTCGCGATCGCGCGCACCGTCCTGAAGGCGCCGCCGATCCTGGTGCTGGACGAGGCGACCTCGGCGCTCGATACCCATACCGAGCACGAGATCCAGGGCGCGCTCGATCGCGTGGCGAAGAACCGCACCTCGCTGGTGATCGCGCACCGGCTTTCGACCATCGTCGGGGCCGACGAGATCATCGTGCTGGACCAGGGCCGTATTGCCGAGCGGGGGACCCACGCCCAGCTGCTCGCGCATGGCGGTCTCTATGCCAGCATGTGGAACAGGCAGCGTGAGGCCGAGGCGGCACGCGAGAAACTGGCCAAGATGGCCGATACCAGCGAGGCCCCCAACCGGGAGCCGCCGCCGGTCGATGACGCCCTGACGGCGCCTGCGGCAGCGGAGTGACCTTGTCTCCGGTCCCAACTCTGGCCTAAACAGGCCCGCGCGACGACCCGTGCCATTAACCCCGAGCGGCAGATACCGATGTCCATTCTCGATTCGATCCAGCGTCAGATCCCGCCGATCCACAAGGAGGGCTATCCCTTCATCGGCGGCTTTGCGCTGGCAAGCCTCGTCCTGTTCTGGCTGTGGTCGCCTTTGGGGTGGATCGGCACGATCCTGACCGTGTGGTGCGCGCTGTTCTTCCGCGACCCCGTCCGTGTGACGCCGGTGCGCGAGGGGCTTGTGGTGTCGCCGGCTGACGGCCGCGTCTCGATGATCACCATGGCGCTGCCGCCGGCCGAGCTCGGGCTCGGCGACCGGCCGCTGCCGCGCATCTCGGTGTTCATGAGCGTGTTCAACTGCCACGTGAACCGCGCTCCCGTAGCGGGCAGGGTGGACCGCATCGCCTACCGGCCCGGCCTTTTCATCAATGCCGAGCTCGACAAGGCCAGCGAGGACAATGAGCGCAACTCGCTGGTCATCTCGACGGCGACGGCGCGGATCGGCGTGGTGCAGATCGCAGGGCTCGTCGCCAAGCGCATCGTCTGCTTCGTCAGGGAGGGCCAGGCGATCGGCGTCGGCGAGCGCTTCGGCCTGATCCGGTTCGGCTCCCGGCTCGATGTCTATCTGCCTGTGGGGACCAAAGCGCTGGTCTCGGAAGGGCAGACTGCGATCGCCGGCGAGACGATTTTGGCCGACCTTTCCGGAGACGACCCCAGCCGCGCCTACCGCGCCAATTAACCAATAAGTCGGTCTGCGGGGGGCCTTCCGCCGCAATGGCGGAGGGAGACGCGGCTTGCTATATCTCGCCTTGAGGTGAGGACCCGCGATGACGCCCTATGACTTCAAATACCCCGATACGCGCCGCCGGCGGTTCCGCCCGATTCCGGTGCGGATGCTGGTGCCCAACGTCATCACGCTGTTGGCGATCTGTGCCGGCCTGACCTCGATCCGCCTGTCGATCGAGGGGCGGATGTCGCTCGCCGTCTACGCCATCGTGTTCGCGGCCGCCCTCGACGGCATCGACGGCCGCATCGCGCGCATGATCAAGGGGCAGTCCAAGTTCGGCGCCGAACTCGACAGCCTCGCCGATTTCGTCAATTTCGGCGTCGCGCCCGGCCTGATGCTGTATTTCTGGCAGCTGCACGAGCTCGGCAATGCCGGCTGGATCGCCGCCATGGTGTTCGCGATCTCCGGCGGCCTGCGCCTGGCGCGCTTCAATGCCACCATGGACGATCCGAACAAGCCGGCCTTCGCTGCCAATTTCTTCACTGGCGTGCCGGCGCCGGCCGGCGCGATCACCGTGCTGCTGCCGATCTATGTTGCGTTCCTCGATCTCGGCCGCTGGCCCGCCGCGATGACGGCGGCCTATACGCTGCTGATCGCCTTCCTGATGGTGTCGCGCCTGCCGGTGTTCTCCGGCAAGACCAAGCGTATGCGCGTGCCGCCGGAGCTGGTGCTGCCGGCGTTCGTCGCGGTGATCGTCTTCATCGCACTGCTGATCGCCTATCCCTGGCACGTGCTATCGATTGGCACGGTGCTGTATCTTCTCGCTTTGCCGCTCGGCTACAAATCCTATCGCGACCAGGCCCGCGCGATGGAAGCCTCCGCGCCGTCGGGAGGCGAGGTCACCTCACCGCCGTCGGCGCCGACGCTGGCGAATTTGTCGGAGCCGCCCAACGACGACGACGACCGGCCCGGACGGCTGCACTGAGCGGCCACGCGCGGATATCTGCCATGAGGCCCCCCGAGTTGGGTTGAGACCTGATCTCGGCTATATCGCCCTGTGCCGGCGGCATCGCGCCAACAGCGACCGCCAATCTGGGAGAGAACGCCGTGACTGATAAAGCGACCGGGCCGCTGCCCGCTTCCGTCCTCGAAGCACTGGGCCGCTACGACACGCCGACGATCTGCAATGCCATGGAGATCGTGGCGCCCGAGCGCCGGCTGATCGGCTACACCACCAAGCAACTGGTCTGCCCGTTCCCCGACCTGCCGCCGATCGTCGGCTATGCCCGTACGGTCGCGATCCGCTCGGTGCTGAAATCCTCGCTTCCGGCCGAAGAGCAGTCCAGGCGCCGCATCGAGTATTACGAATATGTCGGCACCGGCCATGGTCCGCGCATCTCGGTGATCCAGGACATCGATGGTCCCGACGTCGGCTACGGCGCGTTCTGGGGCGAGGTGCAGAGCAACGTGCACAAGGCGCTCGGCTGCCTCGGCGTCATCACCGACGGCTCGATCCGCGACATCCCGCAATGGGCCCCTGGCTTCCAGGCGCTGGCCGGCTCGATCGGCCCGTCGCATGCCTGGGTGCATGCGGAGAGCTTTGGCGGCGAGGTTCGCGTTGCCGGCATGACCGTGAAGTCTGACGATCTGATCCACGCCGACCAGCATGGCGCCATCGTGATCCCGCTCGACATCGCAGCAAAGCTGCCGGAGGCCGCCGAACTCTGCGGCCGCCGCGAGACGCCGATCCTGGAGATCGCCCGCAGCCCCGACTTCTCGCTCGAGAAACTGAAGGCCGCGCTGAAGCGTTCGGCGGAGATTCACTGAGGGGTGATGGGGCGGCCTAAGGCCGCGACACCGGCCGCGGGCCGCCCTGTTCCGTCAGAAACAGGGCGGCCTGATCCGGCTCGCCGAACACTGCAGCGGCGCACCCGATCAGGGTGAAGCCACCTGCAAGGTCCCACAGCGTGATGTCCTCCGCATTGTCCGGAAGGTGGATCAAGCGCGCTGCGATCACCGCGAAGGCGGCCTCGGCAAAGAGCACGAGGCTGAAGGCCGGCAGAACGAGCTCGGGCTCGAGCAGGTGGAGCGCCAACACCGCAGGCAGCGCGGTGAGAAGACTGAACAGCGTCAACATTGCAAAACGGCTCCCGCGATGGAGCATGCTGCAGGGCCGTAGAATAGCAGTCATCCCTCGTTCCGCCCCCGTGGCGCAGGGCCGCAGCCGGAGGACACACGATGAAGATGAATGGCAAGACGATCCTGGTAACCGGCTCAACCGACGGCGTCGGCCGCTACGTCGCGCGCCGGCTGGCCGAAGACGGTGCAAGGGTCCTGATCCATGGCCGCGATGCGGCGCGTGCGAAGCTGTTGCGCGACGAGATCGCGAAAGCCGGCGGTGCCGCGCCGACCTTCTACCAGGCCGATCTGTCGTCGATGTCGGGTACGCGTGCGCTCGCCGAAGCGGTCATCCGCGATCATCAACGTCTCGACGTCCTCGTCAGCAATGCCGGCATCGGTTCGCAAAACGATGGGCCGCAGCGACAAGTCAGCGCCGACGGTCACGAGCTGCGCTTTGCCGTGAACTACCTCTCCGGTTTCCTGCTCGTCCATCTGTTGCTGCCGCTGCTGAAGTCCGCGGCGCCGTCGCGGATCGTCAACGTCGCCTCCCTCGGTCAGCATCCGATCGATTTCGACGACGTCATGATCACCCAGGGCTACAGCGGTTCGCGTGCCTATGCACAGAGCAAGCTCTCCCAGATCATGTTCACCATCGATCTCGCGGACGAACTGAAGGGCTCGGGCATCACCGTGAACGCGCTGCATCCGGCGACCTACATGAACACCACGATGGTGCGCGCCGGCGGCGTCACGCCGATCTCGACGGTGGAGCAGGGCGGGGCGGCGATCCTGCGCCTCGTCGAGGGCGACGATGTCGCACGCAAGAGCGGGCTGTTCTTCAACGGCATGAACGAGGCGCGTGCCAATCCGCAGGCCTACGATGCAGTTGCCCGCAAGCGCCTGCGCGAGCTGAGCCTGAAGCTGACGGGCCTGGCACGCTAGCGCGCCGCAATCATGGTTAGCAAAGTGTTGAAATTCGTGTCGGCCATCGGCAAAGCCGGCCTCATCCCGATGCGCTGCGCCGGTCTGGCGTGCCGGCTCAACTTAACCTTTACGCGGCTTTAAGGGCGGCACTCTAGGGTTTCCGATGCGGTTCGGGGTTGGGCCGCGCCAGCGGCCAGGACGGCCGTTGTTGCGTACGCGTTGGAGTATCCCATGGATATCATGACGAGCGTCGGGCTCATTGCGGGCATCATCGTCATCACGATGATGATCTTCATGGGCGGCGACCTTCACATGTTCATCTCCGAACATGCCATGATCATCATCTTCGGCGGCTCGATCTCCGCCACCATGATCCGCTTTCCGCTCTCGGCACTCCTGCACGGCCTTCCGCTCGGCGCCAAGTTCGCCTTCACCATGAGCCGCCTGTCGGCGCACGACCTCGTCGACGAGCTCGCCCGCATCGCCGAGATCGCCCGCAAGCAGGGCCCGGTGGGTCTGGAAAAGGTCGAGACCGACGAGCCCTTCCTCGCCAAGGGCATCCGCTACGTCGCCGACGGCTACGACCTCGACTTCATCCGCGACAATCTCGAGCGCGACCGCGACAACTTCCTCATGCACCTCGACGAGGGTAGCAAGATCTATCGCGCCATCGGCGATTGCGCTCCGGCCTTCGGCATGATCGGCACCCTGATCGGCATGGTGCAGATGTTCGCCAACATGACCGACCCTTCCAAGCTCGGCCCGTTCATGGCGACCGCGCTGCTCGCCACGCTCTACGGCGCGCTGGTCGCGAACCTGTTCTGTCTGCCGATCGCCGACAAGCTGCACGGCAAGCTGCTGGACGAGGAGACCAACCGCACGCTGATCATCGACGGCATCCTGATGATCCGCGACTCCAAGAGCCCGACCCTGGTGCGCGAAATGCTGCTGGCCTACCTGCCGGAGAAGCATCGCCACGCCGAGGGCGAGCCGGTGCCGGCGTAAGCACGCCCGCCGGGATTTGAGACATGGCCAAGAAGAAACGCGGCGATGCCCATGGAGGCGGTCACGGCTGGTTCGTAACCTTCGCCGACCTCATGGGCCTGATGATGAGCTTCTTCGTGATGCTCGTGGCGTTCTCGACGCAGGACGCCAACAAGCTGAAGATCGTCGCTGGCTCCATGCGCGACGCCTTCGGCGTGCAAAGCGAAGCGCGTTATGCCGGCATCGTCGAGTCCGACGGTTTGCCGACCCGCCCGCGGCTGAAGAACGTCGACCATATCCAGCCCGAGGATGCCTCCAACACGCCGACGCCGGACCAGGAGGATCGCGACCGCACGTCGGGCGCGAAGATCAAGGTCGACCGCAATTTCGCGCTCGCCGCAGCCTCGCTGCGCCAGGCGTTGCAGGACATGCCGGAGCTGACCGAGATGTCCAAGCACATCATGTTCGAGGAGACCAAGCAGGGTCTCAATCTGGAGATTGTCGACCAGGACGGCCGCTCGATGTTCGCCGACGGCTCCAAGGTGCCCTATGACCGCACCCGCCGCCTGGTCGAGAAGCTCGCGATCCCGCTCAAGGCCACGCCGCTGCGCGTCTCCATCGCCGGCCACACCGCGGCCGGCTTCGTGCCGACCCGCAGCGACTACGGCGCCTTCGATCTGTCGGCCGACCGTGCCAATGCCGTGCGCCAGATCCTCGAACGCGAGGGCCTGCCGCCGTCGCACATCTTCGCCGTCTCCGGCAAGGCGGACACCCAGCCGCTGTTTCCGGACGATCCTTCGCTCGCGGCCAACCGGCGGGTGACCATCACCCTGATGCGCGAAGATCCGCCGCTGCCGCCGAATCTCAAGCCCTAACCCTCTTGCGCTACCATCTTACCTGAGGCATGTCGTCGCGCTGGCGATGAGCGTGGCTGCGACGTCACAGCATCCAGCTCGGCGCCTGCTATGGTGGTGCGCCGATTGACAGGCGCGCAGGAAGCGTCAAAAGGCGCCGGATCAATTCCAGGGAAGAAGCGTTTTCCACCCTCATGACGGCGAGCATCACACAGGCCGAGACCCAGGACGGGCCGGTCACCTCGGGCTTTTGGTCCCTTACGCTCGGGAGCATCGGCGTCGTCTTCGGCGATATCGGCACTTCGCCGCTCTATGCATTCCACGAGGCTGTCAGGGGCGCCGCCCATGGCGAGCCGGTCTCGCGGGTCATGGTTCTCGGCGTGCTATCGCTGATCCTGTGGGCGCTGCTGATCGTCGTCACCGCCAAATACGTCCTGCTGCTGCTGCGCGCCGACAACAACGGCGAGGGCGGCACGCTTTCGCTGATGGCGCTCGGGCAGCGCGCGCTCGGGCGGCGGAGCTGGTTCCTGCTCGCCCTCGGCGTGGTCGGCGCTTCCATGTTCATCGGCGATTCCATGATCACGCCGGCGATCTCAGTGCTATCGGCGGTCGAAGGCCTGAAGCTCGCAACCCCCGCGTTCGAGCATTACGTCGTGCCGCTGACCGTCTTCATCCTGGCGCTGCTGTTCGCGGTCCAGAGCAAGGGGACGGCGTTGGTGGCCTCGGCCTTCGGGCCGGTGATGGTGGTCTGGTTCACCGTCATCGCCGTGATGGGAGCCGTCCACATCGCCGACGACCCGTCCGTGCTGGCGGCGATCAATCCCTATTACGCCGTACAGTTCGTGCTGTCGCACGGCACGATTGGCCTTGTCACCCTCGGCGCCGTGTTCCTGGCGGTGACCGGGGGCGAGGCGCTCTATGCCGATCTCGGCCATTTCGGGCGCAAGCCGATCCAGTCGGCCTGGATGTTCTTCGTGCTGCCCGCGCTCTTGATCAACTATTTCGGGCAGGGCGCGCTGGTGCTGTCCGATCCCAGCGCGATCGAGCACTCGTTCTATCGCATGGTGCCCGAGAGCCTGGTGCTGCCGCTGGTCGGGCTTGCGACCGCTGCGACCGTGATCGCCAGCCAGGCGGTGATCACCGGCGCCTATTCGCTGGTCTATCAGGCGGTGCAGCTAGGCCTCTTGCCGCGCTTCGAGGTCCGCTACACCTCCGAGACTCACGCCGGGCAGATCTACCTGCCGCGGGTGAATCGGCTGCTGCTGATCGGCGTGATGCTGCTGGTGCTATTGTTCCACACCCCCAGCAATCTGGCCTCGGCCTACGGCATTGCGGTCTCCACCACTATGGTCGCCGACGGCATCATGGGCTTCATCGTGATCTGGAAATTGTGGAACTGGCGCGCTGCCACGGCTGCGGCCGTGATCATGCCCTTCGTCATCGTCGATCTGAGCTTCTTCAGCGCCAATCTCTTGAAGCTGCTTGAGGGCGCCTGGGTGCCGCTGCTGTTCGGCGTGGCCATGGCGGGAACGATCTGGACCTGGCGGAAGGGCTCCGGAATCCTGATCCAGAAGACGCGCCGGATCGAGGTGCCGCTGGACGATCTGATCCGCAGCCTGGAGAAGCGGCCCCCGCACATCGTCAAGGGCACCGCGGTGTTCCTGACCAGCGATCCCTCCTTTGTGCCGACCGCGCTGCTGCACAATCTCAAGCACAACAAGGTGCTGCACGAGCACAACGTGATCCTGACCATCGAGACCGCGCATACGCCCCGGGTCGACCTGGCGGAGCGTTTCCGGATGGAGAAGATCAGCGAGAAGTTCTCGAAAGTCCGCCTGCGCTTCGGCTACATGGAGCAGCCGAACGTGCCCAAGGCACTTGCGATCGCGCGCAAGCAGGGCTGGCAGTTCGACATCATGTCGACGTCGTTCTTCGTGTCCCGGAGGTCGCTGAAGGCTTCGGCGCAGTCGGGCATGCCGCTGTGGCAGGACCATTTGTTCATTGCGCTCAGCCGGTCCGCCAACGACGCCACGGATTACTTCCAGATCCCCACGGGACGGGTGGTTGAAGTCGGAACCCAAGTCACCATCTAGAACGCAACTGCCTTAGCCATGCGAATTTGCATGGCTAAGCCCCGAAATCGGGCTGGGCTATGCCGGCAGCGCAGGACTATAAGCCGCGCGCTCTTCCGCCATTGTGCAGTGAAGCATTTTAGAGGCCACTGGGCTCTCCCATGACAAGCGATGTAGTGATTTCCGCCCCGGAAACGGCGGCGGCCAATGGGCATGGCGAGGCCCATACCACCGCCCGTTTCGGTGCGCTGACCCTCGGCAGCATCGGCGTCGTCTACGGCGATATCGGCACCAGCCCGCTCTACGCGTTCCGCGAGGCGGTGATGGCGGCATCGGGTGCGGACGGGCTTCCGACGCCGGCGGCGGTGCTCGGCGTAGTCTCGCTGATCCTGTGGGCACTGATCGTCGTGGTGACGCTCAAATATGTCGTGATCCTGCTCCGGGCCGACAACAACGGCGAGGGCGGCACGCTGGCGCTGATGGCGCTGGCCCAGCGCGCGGTCGGCACCGGCGGGGCGACCGTCGTCCTGCTCGGCATCATTTCCGGCGCGCTGTTCTACGGCGATGCCGTGATCACGCCTGCGCTGTCGGTGTTGTCGGCGATCGAGGGCATGAAAGACGTCACGCTGCGGTTCGAGCCCTATATCGTGCCGCTGACCGTGGTGATCCTGGTCTGCCTGTTCGCGGTGCAGTCGCGCGGAACCGCCCGCGTCGCCGCCTTCTTCGGCCCGATCATGTGCGTCTGGTTTGCGGTCCTCGCGGCGGCGGCGATCCATCCGATCATCCAGCAGCCACAAGTCCTCTACGCGCTAAACCCGCTCTATGCGGTCTCTTTCATGTTCCACCACGGCATCATCGGCTTCGTCACGCTGGGCGCGGTGTTCCTCGCGGTCACCGGAGCCGAGGCGCTCTATGCCGATCTCGGCCATTTCGGCAAGCGGCCGATCCAGACCGCCTGGCTGTCCATCGTGCTGCCGTCGCTGGCGCTGAACTATCTCGGGCAGGGGGCCCTTGTCCTCAGCGATCCCGGCGCCATCGTCAGCCCGTTCTTCCAGCTCTTCCCGCAAGGCTTCTTCCGCGGCTGCATGGTCGTGCTCGCCACCATGGCGACCGTCATCGCCAGCCAGGCGGTCATTACCGGCGCCTATTCGCTGACGCGCCAGGCGATCCAGCTCGGCCTGCTGCCCCGCTTCGAAATTCGTCATACGTCGGAAGCCCATTCCGGCCAGATATTCATCCCGCGCATCAACCAGCTGCTGCTCGTCGCGGTGGTGCTGCTGGTGCTCCTGTTCCGCTCGTCCAGCGCGCTCGCCTCGGCCTATGGCATCTCCGTCACCGGGACCATGGTGGTCACGGCGATGATGGGCTTCGTCGTGATCTGGAAGGTCTGGCGCTGGTCGCCGCTCGCGGCCGGAGCGCTGATTGCGCCGTTCCTGTTCCTCGACCTCACGTTCCTGGCCGCCAACCTGCTCAAGGTGTTCGAGGGTGGCTGGGTGCCGCTGGCCCTCGGCGCGGTCATGATCATCCTGATGTACACGTGGCGGCGCGGCAGCCGGCTGCTGTTCGAGAAGTCGCGCAAGCTCGAGTTCCCGCTCGCCGATCTCGTGGCGATGCTGGAGAAGCGGCCGCCGCAGCGGGTGCCCGGCACCGCCGTGTTCCTGACCTCGGACCCGCTCAGCGCGCCGACCGCGCTGATGCATAGTCTGAAGCACTACAAAGTGCTCCACGAGAAGAATGTCATTCTCACCATCGAGACGGCACAGACCCCACGGATCGATCCAGCCGAGCGCGTCAAGCTGGAGCAGATAAGCCCGACCTTCTCCAAGGTGACGCTGAAGTTCGGCTTCATGGAATCGCCCAACGTGCCGAAGGCGCTGGCGATCGCCCGCAAGCTCGGCTGGCAGTTCGACATCATGTCGACCTCGTTCTTCCTGTCGCGGAGGGCGCTGAAGCCCGCCGTCCATTCCGGCATGCCGCGCTGGCAGGACCGGCTGTTCATCTCGCTCAGCCGCTCGGCCAACGACGCCACCGACTATTTCCAGATCCCCTCCGGCCGCGTGGTCGAGGTCGGAACGCAGGTGACGATCTAGTTCCGTAACCTCCGCTGTCATCGCCCGCGAAGGCGGGCGATCCAGTATTCCAGCGACAGTGCGAGGATACGGAGAGGCCGCGGCGTACTGGATTCCCCGCTTTCGCGGGGAATGACACCGAATGCGCGGTGAGGGCCGGGGCAGGTTTTTCAGGCACCCCGAAACCCCCACTTCAAGTCGCTGCGATTTAGCTTTAACTTGCGCCGCGCGGCTCAAGCCTTTGTAGCGCTTGATTTTCGTGAGCCGAGAGGCGAGGTTGCCGCCGGCCGGGATAGGTCCGGCTGGCACGCGCGACGTTGGAGGATGATGTGGCAAATCAGGTGCAGGATCTGACCCCGGACGAGGTCTCCAAGGGTGTCGCGGAGGGCCGCTATCTCCTCGTCGACGTGCGCGAGCCGAACGAGGTCGAAGCCGAGGCCTACCCCTACGGCGTCGTGGTGCCGCTCTCGACCTTCGATCCCAAGGCGATCCCCGATCCCCAAGGCAAGGACGTCGTGTTCGCCTGCCGTTCCGGAAAACGCTCGGTAACGGCCTCGCTCGCGGCTCAGGCGGCGGGCCTGCCTTACGACAAGCATCTGGTCGGCGGAATGCTTGGCTGGAAGGCGGCGGGGCTTCCCAGCAAGGTCGGTGGCTGACCTCGCGATGACGTCCAAGAGCTCCTCGCTGAACAAGGTCTTCGCCGACCTTCCCGTCACCATCTTCGAGGCGATGTCGCAGGCCGCGCGCGACAATGCCGCCATCAATCTCGGCCAGGGCTTTCCCGACGATCCGGGTCCGCAGGACATCCGCCGCGCCGCGGCCGAGGCCTCGCTGAACGGCTACAACCAATACCCCTCGATGATGGGCCTGCCGGAGCTTCGCCAGGCGATCGCGACCCATTACGGCCATTGGCACGGGCTCAAGCTCGATCCGATGAGCGAGGTGATGGTGACCTCCGGCGGTACCGAGGCGCTGACCTCGGCCATCCTCGCGGTGGTCCAGCCCGGCGACGAGGTGGTCTGCTTCCAGCCGGTCTATGATTCCTATCTGCCGATCATCCGCCAGGCCGGCGGAATTCCGCGCCTCGTGCGGCTGGAGCCGCCGCACTGGCGGCTGAATGAGGACATGCTGAAAAGCGTCTTCAATTCAAAGACCAAGGCGGTGCTGTTCAACAACCCCTTGAATCCTAGCGCGGTGGTTTTCCCGCGCGAGGATCTCGAACTCTTGGCGCGCTACTGCCAGGAGTTCGACGTCATCGCGATCTGCGACGAGGTCTGGGAGCACGTCACCTTCGACGAGCACAAGCACATCCCGCTGATCACCATTCCCGGCATGCGCGAGCGCACCATCAAGGTCGGCTCGGCCGGCAAGATCTTCTCGCTGACGGGCTGGAAGATCGGCTTCGTCTGCGCCGCGCCGCCGCTGCTGCGTGTCGCCGCCAAGGTGCATCAGTTCCTGACCTTCACCACCGCGCCGAACCTGCAGGCCGCCGTCGCCTACGGCCTTGGCAAGCCCGACGAGTATTTCCTGTCGATGCGCAAGGACCTGATGCGGAGCAGGGACCGCCTGACCAAGGGGCTGGAGAGCCTCGGCTTCCCCGTGTTGAAGTCGCAAGGGACCTACTTCCTCACCGTCGACCTGTCGCCGCTCGGTCTGAACGAAAGCGACACCGAGTTCTGCTGGCGGATCGTGAAGGACTACAAGGTCGCGGCGATCCCGGTGTCGGCCTTCTACGAGCAGGACCCCGTGACCTCAGTGGTGCGCTTCTGCTTTGCCAAGAAGGACGAGACCCTCGACACCGCCCTGGAACGGCTGTCGGACGCGGTGCGCGGTCGCAAGAGGTAGAGATGACGAACGTCGGCCGCTGCGGATTTGGCCTTGGCCTCGCGATCGCCGCCGCGCTGAATTTGCTTTCCGCCCCTGTCAGGGCCGAGGAGCGGGTCGTCAATTTCTACAACTGGTCCAACTATATGGCGCCAGATGTCCTCGAGGCCTTCACCAAGGAGACCGGCATCAAGGTGGTCTACGACACCTTCGATGCGAACGAGACGCTGGAGACGCGCCTGATGGCCGGCAAGTCCGGCTACGACGTCGTGGTGCCCACGGCCTATTTCCTGCAGCGCCAGATCAAGGCCAACATTTTCCAGAAGCTCGACAAGTCGAAGCTGCCGAATCTGGAAAATGCCTGGCCGATGGTGACCAAGAACCTTGCGACCTACGATCCCGGCAACAATTACGCCGCCAACTATATGTGGGGCACGACGGGCATCGGCTACAACGTCGCCAAGGTGAAGCAGATCCTGGGGCCCGACGCGAAGATCGACAGCTGGGACATCGTCTTCAAGCCGGAGAACCTCGCCAAATTTAGAGATTGCGGCGTCCACATGCTCGACTCCGCCGACGACATCTTTCCGGCGGCGCTGAATTATCTCGGGCTCGATCCGAACTCGACCAAGCAGGCTGACCTCGAGAAGGCCGCCGATGTCGTCGCAAAAGTCCGCCCCTCCGTGCGCAAATTCCACTCCTCCGAATATCTCAGCGCGCTCGCGACCGGCGAGATCTGCTTCGTGGTCGGCTGGTCCGGCGACATCATGCAGGCCCGCGCCCGCGCGGCGGAAGCCAAGAATGGCATCGAGATCGGCTACGCCATCCCGAAGGAGGGCGCGCAGATGTTCTTCGACAATCTCGCGATCCCTGCGGATGCCAAGAACGTTAGGGAAGCCTACGAGCTGATCAACTATCTCAATCGGCCCGATGTCGCCGCCAAGAACTCGGACTTCCTGTCCTACGCGAGCGGCAACCTCGCCAGCCAGAAGCTGGTCGATCCAAAAATCCTTGGTGACAAGCACATCTATCCGGACGAGGCGACGCTCGCAAAGCTGTTCGTCATCACGGCGCGCGAGCCGGCGACCCAGCGCGTCATCAACCGGCTCTGGACCAAGGTGAAGACCGGGCGGTGAGGGGCATTCGTCGCTCCGCTCTTCGCAATGACGGCGTAACTACCGCCACCTGCGATGCAGCCAGAGCCACTGCTCGGGATGCTCGCGCACCCAGCCTTCCACCACGCTCGTGATCGCCTGCGTCGTGCCTTGGATGTCGATCTTGCCCTCGGCATCGCGGATCGGCTTGATCTCCTCGGTGAGCTCGCCGCGAAAGCGGTTGCCGGGCAGGCGGATGATGCGCACACCGTGGATCGGGCATTCGACCTGGCGCAGCAGGCGGGCCAGCATCGGGTTGGCGCGGGTCTTGCGGCCGAAGAAGGTGACCTCGACGCCGCCGGTCAGGTACTGGTCGATCAGCATCGCGACATGCTTGCCGTCCTTCAGCGCCTGCGCGAGCCGCAGCGGGGCGTCGCGACCCGCCGGGATCAGCGTGCCCATGTTGACCTGGCGCATCTCCTGGATGATGCGGTCCGCGGAGGCGATGTTCGGCCGGCGATAGAGGATCGCGGTATCCAGCCCGTGCGCGACGGCAGCGAGCGCCGGCAGTTCCCAGTTAGCGAGATGCGCGGCGAAGATCAGCGCCGGCTTGCCGTCGTCGCGGATTTGGTCGAACAGCTCGATGCTGCGCGGCGACAATTCAATCCGGCTTTTTTCCGGATGGTCGCGATCGTAATCCCAGACATGGTCGATATGGGCGAATTCAGCGCCGACGCGGCCGAGATTGTCCCAGACGCCCATCAGGATCTGTTCGATCGCTTCGGGCGACTTCTCCGGAAACGCTGCGGTGAGGTTGGCGCGACCGATGCGGTGCTCGCGCAGGCGCGGGCCGATCAGCTTCACGACGCGCGCGAAAAAGTCCGAGGTCTTGGCTGGATCGAAATAGCGCGTGGTGCGCAGCATGCCCACGGTGGCGGCGCCGATCAGGCTGCCGCCGATCGATTTTGCAGCCTCCCGCGCGCGGGCCTTCGTCCTCGCAGTCAGCAGCGCCATGCGTCCGGTCAGGCCGGTTCGCGGGTCAGGATCAGCGAGGCGTTCTGGCCGCCGAAGCCGAACGAGTTCGACATCACCGCGGTGACGCGGGCGTCGCGCGCTTTGTTGCCGACGACGTTGAACAGGATCGTCGGATCCGGGGTCTCGTAATTGATCGTCGGCGGGATGCGCTGATGCTCGAGCGTGAGCAGCGAGAAGATCGCTTCCACGGCGCCGGCCGCTGAGATGGTGTGGCCGACCATCGACTTGTTGGAGGTGACCGGAATCTTCTGCGCGAGCTCGCCGAACACGGCCGATGTCGTGTTGAACTCCATCTTGTCGTTCTCGGGCGTCGCGGTGCCATGCGCGTTGATGTGGTCGATCTGGTCCGGCGTCATGCCGGCATCGGCCAGCGTCTTGTTCATGCAGCCGATGATCGGCTTGCCGTCGGGCGAAGAGCGGGTGCGATGGAAGGAATCGGTGAGCTCGCCGCAGCCGGCGATCACGCCGAGGATCTTTGCGCCGCGCGCGGTGGCGGCCTCGTAGCTTTCCAGCACGAGCGCGCCGGCGCCTTCGGCCATGACGAAGCCGTCGCGGTTCTTGGAGAAGGGGCGGGAGGCCGCCTGCGGCGGATCGTTCTGGGTCGACAGCGCCGAGAGCAGCGAGAAGCGCACGAGGGCCTCGGGGTTCACGGTGCCGTCGGTCGCGACGCACAGCGCAGCATCGGTCTCGCCGCGGCGGATCGCCTCGACGCCGAGCTGGATCGAGGTGGCTCCGGACGCGCAGGCCGTCGACAGCGAGATCGGCGAGCCCTTGGTGCCGAAGGTCTCGGCGAGATGCGCGGCCACCGAGCCGAACATGAAGCGGTGATGATAGGCGCTGTACTTGCCGCCGCCGGAGATGCGCAAGAGATCGTCATAGTTGAAGTCGAGCGCGCCGACGGCGCGGCCGAGCTCGCGGCGCTGCGGCCATTCGACTTCGACCGGCGCAACCGCGAGGAAGAGGGGACCCGGGAAATCGGCCTTGGCGCCGATGCCGGCCTGCTCGAGCGCTTCCTCCGTCACGAGCTCAGCCATCCGCTCGGACAGGGCGGTGGAGGAGAACGGATCGACGCTGACGAAATCGACGGTGCCGGCCATCGTGGTCTTCAGGCCGTCGACCGGAAAGCGCGTGATGGTGCGGATGCCGGATTCGCCGGCGACGAGCTTGGCCCAATTGTCGGCCTTGCCGGCACCGAGCGAGGTCATGATGCCCATGCCGGTGACGACGACGACGGGGCGCCCGAGTTTGTCGCGTGGTGCAGTCATGTCGATCCCCCGATAGACCTAGAGCATGATCCGGAAAAGTGTGACGCGGTTTTCCGGAAAGATCATGCTCCAAACATTAACTCGCTAAAGCGCGACGCGCTTTAGCTAACTGTCTCGACCAGCGCCATGCCTTCGCCGCGCCAGTGTCCGGCTCCCACCACCACAATCTGGGTGGGCGCTCCCTGCATTTCAATCTCGGTGCCCGTGGAATCGTTCGGCGGGAACAGCGCACCGCGCGAGATCGAGAGCGCGGCGAGCGCGATGCCGAGCGGGAATTGCGTCTCCATGGTGTGGCCGAACATCGTGCCGGTCGAACGCACCGGGAAGTCGGCATGGTCCTTCAGGAAGCCGCGCTCTTCGCTTGTCGCGGGCTCCGCACCTGTCGCGCCTGAGATGATCGCGCCCTTGCCTTCGCGCCTTGGCAGCTTGGCCCACAGCTGCTCCAGCGTCGCGGCCATGTCGCCGGGCTGCTTGCGCCGGGCGAGGTCGGCGACCACGCTCGACAGTCTTGCGAACGGCTTTGCGCCGCGCGCTTGCGCATGCGCTTTCGACTCCAGCACCAGGAAGGCGCCGGCAGATCCCAGCGCGAAGCCGGCGTGGTCCTTGCGCGCCCAGACAGGAGCGAACTTGTCCTTGAGGTTGAAATCGCCGAATTCGTAGAGGACGAGCAAGTCCTTGCGCTCGCCATTGTGCGAGCCGCCGACCAGCGCGATGTCGCTCTCGCCCGAGGCGATGCGTGCAAGCGCGATGCGGGCGGCATCGGCGCCGGCGACCTCTTCGCCCATGAAGGTACGCGAGGTGCCGCCAAGTCCGTGCACGATGGCGATGTTGCCGGCGAGCAGGTTGGAGAGCTGCGCCAGGAACAGCGTCGGCCTGAGATCGCTCATCAAGCGCTCGTTGAGGAAGCCGGGCGCGTTCGCCCCCTTGGCCTCGGCCGTCAAGACGCCGGTGTCGACGTTGAGATCGCGCTCGCCGCCGCCTGCGGCCACCACCATGTCGATCTTCGACAGGATGTCCTTGTTGCCCTTGATCCCGGCGGAATCGAGCGCAAGGCCGGCGGCGTAGGTGCCGATGCGCTGCCAGGCTTCCATCTGGCGCTGGTCGCCCTTCTTCGGGATCTGGCTGTCGAAGCTAACAGGCGTCAAGGGATGCACGACGTAGGGCGCAAAGCCCTTCTCGTCGACATTGATGCGCTTCTCGGCAAGCGCGGTCCAGTTGGCGTCCAGGCCCTCGCCGAGCGAGGTCGCGAGTCCAATGCCGGTGATCCAGACTTCGGTCTGGCCGGGCTTCGAAGCAGTGTCAGTCATGGCGATACGGCCTGTTGCGGAAAGCCGACGCGCTCGGCGACTTTCGCCATGTAGCCGCGCATATCCGCATTGGGGAAGGGGATCAGCGTGAAGGTCAGCGCCGAATTCGCGCGCAGCTTGCCGCCGACCCTGATCTTGGCTTCGGTCATGGCATAGCCGGAGCCTTCATGGACGAGGCTCGCCTCGATGCTCATGAGATCGCCGGGGAAGACCGAGCCGCGGACCTTGGCCTCCTTCACGGCGGCAAGGATCGGCATGCGCTCAAACTTGAACACGCCGAGCTGAAGCCAGCCCGAGGCCTGCGCCATCGATTCGATCAGGAGCACGCCGGGCATCAAGGGGTAACCCGGGAAGTGCCCCTCGAAGATGGTGCTCTCCTGCGGGACCTGCGCTTCGACGACGATCGTCTTCTCGTCGACCTTGAGGTCGACGATGCGATCGATCATGTGGAAGTATTCGAGTTGCATGACCGCGCGCTTAGGCGCTCGCGCCCTTGGCCGCAACCAGTTCGTCGATGCGGGCGCACAGATTCTTCAGCACGAAATACTGCTCGGTGGTCGCCTTGCCGTCGTTGACCTCCTGGGTCCACTTTTCCAGCGGGAGCTTGATGCCGAACTGCTTGTCGATCGCAAACGCGATATCAAGGAAATCGAGGCTGTCGATGCCGAGATCGTCAATGGCATGACTATCCGGCGTGATCGTGTCGCGCGGGATGTCGCAGGTTTCAGCGATGATCGTGGCGACCTGATCGAATGTGGAAGACATCACTAAGCCTTTGATATATTGCGGATATTTGTCAGATTGTCCAGAGTGGCACGGTGGGTGGGCATCGCGCCCCTGATGACGCCCTCAAACCCCCCTCTGGCCGGGTCGAAAGCCCGTATATCGGAGCGCCGCCCTGAGTTCAATGGAGGCGGGCAGGCGGTGAGACGGGGCTGGGGATGCCCCGCTGGAGTCCCTTGCCCGCCGGGGCCGGGGCGAGGCGGGCCTAGATATGCGGCGTCGTGATCTTGACGCAGTCGCGACGGCCCATCAGCACACAATCCTGGGTCCGGCGGAGGTCGGCGATGCTCACCGCGAGCCAAATTCCGATTGCGGTCAGCGCGATGGTGAAGGCCAGCGCCGCGATGTTGGCGAGCATGCGATGGCGGAAATCGTCCGGCTCGGCGCGGGGCTTCTCGTAGCGCGACAGGTCGAGCGGTTCGGGGGCGACTCGCAACGGCTGCACGGTGCCGCTGCCGCGGTGGACCGTCGGGGAAGGCGAGGTGCGCGGCCTGAACTGGAGCACCCGGTGCTCGTCGTCAGAGCTTATGGGCCGCTGGGTAGTCATGGGGCGAGGATCACTCCGAAGCAGCGATTTTAGATAGCACACGTGATGAACGTGTTGCAGAAAATCTTCGCAATGCCCGCGTGCATTTGTACGCTCGCACTATTTGTGCATGGACTGTGGGAAGCGACCGAGGAACCGGCCGTCGTGTCGGCGGCAGGGATGCAAGGGTTGCGTTGCAACACAGAGGTAGCAAGGGCCAAGGACTTCACACCTTCGTTCCCTCTTTACATCGGCTTGTGATCTCCGCGTCCTTCCGAACACGTTTTGCCGCCGCATGGCCCATGTCATAGTCGGGGAACCTGAACCGTCAGTTGCATCCATGCGAGGGGCCTTCGACCATGACCACGACCAACGCGCGTGAGCCGAGAGTGCACCCGGTCCCGATCCTGTCGCTCCGGCCGACGCAGATGACGGTCGGCATGCGCGAGGTCAAGGAGAAGCGCAAGCGCTGGCGCGAGCATGACAAGAAGAAGCAGGCCGATCTTCTCGGCAAGCACATGATCCCCGTCGTCTATGGCCCCGACGCGCGGTACTATGTGATCGACCATCATCATCTCGGCCGCGCGCTGCACGACGAAGGCGTCAAGGAGGTGCTGGTGACCATCGTCGGCGACCTCCGCATGGTCGAGCGCGAGGCCTTCTGGGGCGTGATGGACAACAAGCGTTGGGTCTATCCTTACGACGCCAAGGGCGAACGGCGACAGTTCCGCGACCTGCCCAAATCGGTTGCCGATCTCAAGGACGATCCGTTCCGCAGCCTTGCCGGCGAATTGCGCCGCCTGGGCGGATTCGCCAAGGACACCACGCCGTTCTCCGAATTCCTGTGGGCCGACTTCCTGCGCCGAAAGGTCTCGCGCAAGACGGTGGAGGCCGATTTCGACAAGGCGATCGAGAAGGCGATGTCCGCAGCCAAGAGCAAGGACGCGATCTATCTACCCGGCTGGTGCGGTCCGGAGGACGATGATTAGGGGCGTCGGAAATCGCGTGCGGTGATGCTTCACATCAGTCGCGCTGGAAGATCCTGGCGCCGGGATAGGCGCGGCGGGCGTAAGTGACCACCAGCGCGCGGTCCTGGGTGTCCAGGAAGGGCGTTCGGATCTGGCTCGACCCGACGATGAGATGCCACAGGCCATTGAGCTTCTGGATCACGATCTTCATTTGAATAGTCCTTGATGACTCCCATTCCAGCGAATGCTGCTGGTCGCCGCAGTGCTTAGGATCGTGTCCGCGGATGTAGAATTCCCAACACGGCCGCGCTCCGCTGCAAAATACGTCGACCATTGTTAGTTGGTTACGGAATGCGTCCAGATAAGCCGGATCCCATCACAGGCGCTTGAGTGAAATCAATTTCCGCGCCCATGAAACCGTCCTGAAACAGAGCCGTCCCATCTCTATGGGGTAGACGAGCTCACACAGGAGGCGAACATGCGCCGTCTGGCTTTCGTAATTGCGTTGCTCGCGGTCGCTTCGGCGGGAATTTCGGCATCGTTTGCCGCAGTTCACCACGCCAAGTCGTTGACGTTCGCGGAGCGCTTTGCTCCGGCGCTCGAGTTGATGGCGAAGCGTTAGCGGCTGATCACTCCGACGTGGACATCAGGTCGCACCCGCCGACCGGCCGGATGCGGCGATGGCCGGATCAGGCTTGACCTGCCGCAAGTCTGCGTCGCTGTGACCGGTTAGAGTCTGCCTGCATGGTTGCAGAGGCAGCGTTGTGCCCCGACGTCGCGGGCCCGGGCTCCAAGTCATGCAAGACTGGAGGCACGGCCGTGAGCATCATTTTTCGCATCGTTTTTATCGTCGCCGGCGCGGTCACCGCGCTGTTCGTCGCGCGCGATGCCCTGAACTTCACCATCATCCAGACCTTCGTCGCCGTCCTGCTCGTGACAGCCGTCGTGGGGGCTGGAAGTCTCTGGAGCATGCGGCGGAAGACGTGAGCAGGACAGAAAGCGGCGGTTCGGCCGGGCTCAGCGAAACCGAGGCCCGGCTGCGGCTGCAACAGGAAGGTTACAACGAACTGCCACGGCCCGAACGGCGCACGCCGCTGCGCATCGTGCTGGAGGTGTTGCGCGAGCCGATGCTCGCCCTCCTTCTGTGTGGCGGGCTGGTCTACCTGCTGCTCGGCGACCTTCGCGAGGCGCTGCTCCTCCTGGCATTCGGCGCCATCTCCGTCGTGATCACGATCGTGCAGGAAACCCGCACCGAGCGCGTGCTGGAGGCGTTGCGAGAGCTGACCAGTCCGCGAGCGCTCGTGGTCAGGGACGGGGAGCGCCGGCGCATCGCGGGCCGGGACGTCGTTCGCGGCGATCTCCTCGTCCTGGCCGAGGGCGATCGGATTCCGGCGGATGCGGTACTCGTCAGCGCGCGTGATCTGGCGATCGATGAGTCCCTGCTGACCGGAGAATCGGTCCCGGTTCGCAAGCAGGCCGTCAAGACGCCGGTCGCCAAAGCTTCCTTGACTGAAAAGGCCGCCTTGGCTGAGCATCGCCCGGGCGGCGATGACCTGCCTTTCGTGTATTCGGGCTCGCTGGTCGTGCGAGGCGAGGGCCTCGCCGAGGTCGAGGCCACCGGCCCTCGCAGCGAGATCGGGAAGATCGGACTGTCGCTGCATGGCTTGCGGCCGGAGCCGCCGCGGCTGCAGCAGCAGACCGCACGACTCGTACGGCTTTGTTTTCTCGGCGGCGCGGCGATCAGCCTGGCCGCCGTCCTGCTTTACGGAACGTTGCGCGGGGATTGGCTGCAGGCGATGCTCGGAGGCATCGCGATCGGCATGTCCATGCTGCCTGAGGAGTTTGCCGTCGTCCTCACGGTGTTCATGGCCATGGGCGCCTGGCGGATCTCGAAGGCGCGGGTGCTGACGCGGCGCGCGGCCGCGATCGAGGTGCTCGGCTCCGCCACGGTGCTGTGCACCGACAAGACCGGCACGCTGACACAGAACCGGATGTCGGTTGCGGAGCTGAGGCTACGCGACGGGACGAGCGTGCGCCCCGTGTCTTCGCAGCCATCGCCCGTGGGAGCGGAGTTTTTCGACCTGGCGCGTTGCAGTGCTCTGGCGAGCTCGCCCGAACCATTCGATCCGATGGAGAAGGCCCTGCACGCGTTCGCGCAGGCGAGCCTGCCAGAGGATGATGAAACCCCGGGCGCTCGGACCTTGATCCGCACCTACGGCCTGCGCCCCGAGCTGCTGGCGATGACCCAGGTTTGGCAATCGTCCCAGGGAGTGTTCGCCTCGGCCAAAGGTGCTCCCGAAGCGATTGTGCGCCTCTGCAAGTTGGAGGGTGCGGAGCAGGACGCGATGCGGGATGCGGTCGCGGCGATGGCGAAGAACGGTCTTCGCGTGCTCGGCGTGGCCGCCGCGACCTGCGACGGCGAGGTCCTGCCGAGCTCGCAGGAAGGTTTTTCGTTTCGCTTCCTCGGTCTGGTCGGGTTGGCCGATCCGCTTCGTCCGCGCGTCCCCGAGGCGGTGGCCGAATGTCGTTCGGCCGGCATCCGCGTCGTCATGATCACGGGCGACTATCCGGCGACCGCCATGGCGATCGCCGGGCAGGCCGGGCTCGACGTCAACGAGGTCGCGACCGGTGAGCAGATCAAGCTCGCGGACGAGAGCGGGCTGGAGGCCCTCGTCAGGAGCGTGAACGTGTTCGCGCGGGTGCTGCCGGAGCAGAAGCTGCGGATCGTTCAGGCGATGAAGCGCAACGGCGAGATCGTCGCGATGACCGGCGACGGCGTCAACGACGCGCCGTCCCTGAAGGCGGCCCATATTGGGATCGCGATGGGCGGCCGCGGCACCGATGTCGCCCGCGAGGCATCCTCGATCGTCCTGCTCGACGACGATTTCGGCTCCATCGTCGCATCCATCCGGCTGGGGCGCCGGATCTACGACAATCTCCGCAAGGCGATGGCCTTCATTTTCGCCGTCCACGTTCCGATCGCGGGGCTCGCCCCTGCTGCCGCTGATCTTCGGGCTGCCTCTGATTCTCGGACCCGTTCACATCGCGTTTCTGGAGCTGATCATCGACCCGGTCTGCTCGCTCGTGTTCGAAGCCGAGCGGGAGGAGCGCGATGTCATGACGCGCCCGCCGCGGCGCGCCGATGCGGAATTGTTCTCGTGGGCTTTGGTCGGCTGGAGCATCCTTCAAGGCGCGATGGCATTTGCCTTGATCGCCACGATTTTCGTCGTTGCGCTTCGTTCCGGTATTCCACCCGACGAGGCGCGCACGCTGGCTTTCATCGCGCTGGTCGTCTGCGTCGTCGCGCTGGTGCTGGTCAACCGGTCCTTCAGCGCGTCGTTCTTGTCTGCCTTCTTCCGCCCGAACCCGGCATTGCTCTGGATATTCCTGTCGATCGCGCTCGTTCTCGCCGCAGCCCTGTTCTGGTCACCCGCGTCCAGTCTCTTCCGGTTCGGTCCCCTGCACCTCGACGATCTGATGGTCACCCTCGGCGCGGGATTGCTGGTGCTCACGGTGCTCGAACTGCTGAAGCCCATATGGGCACGACGCTTGCGATTCTAGATCGTGACGGCAGGTCGATCGCTCATCGCGGCGCGCGGCGGGAATCGTTCAGCGTCGGGAATTCGTGCAGCCAACGGAAGACGCCTGCGAGATGCTGACGTCGTTTCATTAGAACAGGTCTAGTCTACATAGATTCTACGACGTGAATGTCCGAAAGACTTTGATTGTGCGTTCGGAGTCTTTGCATGGTCGTCCCCGTAAATTCGGGGACTGGGAATGCTGGAATTTGTGTTTGACGCACGCGCAACGAAGCGCGGATGCGTGTCGACGTTGTGCGGTCTTCTCGTGCTTCCTCCGGCCATCGCCTTTGGCGGCAACGCGCAAGCCCAGGGCGTGAGTGGAGCATCGGATCTTCCGCCCGTCGTGGTCGAGCAAGGCCGCGCGAACAAGCGTCAGGTCACGACATCGCGCAGCTCGCGATCTGCGAGTGTCCGACGTGCGCGATCACACGTGGCAGGACAGGCTACCGAGGCCGGTTCTCAGCCGGCCTCCGCTGCGGTGGAACGCGGTACGGATCCGGTGAAGGGGTTTGTGCCCGTCGTCAGCTCGGCTGCGATGAAGTCCGACACACCTATTCTTGAGACACCTCAATCCGTTTCGGTGGTCAGCCGCGATCAGCTCGATGCGCGCTCGGCCACGACGCTTGTCGAAGGATTGCAGTATGTCGCAGGTCTCGCCATCCAGCCGGGCGGCAAAGACCCGCGCTTCGACAACGTCTTCATCCGCGGCTTCGACAACAATGGCTACGGTGCCTATCGCGACGGGCTTCGTGAGGTCGGCGATCCCAACTTCTTGTCGCTGTTCCGCAACGAGCCCTATGGCTTCGAACGCATCGACGTCATCAAGGGACCGAGCTCGGTCATGTACGGGCAGGGCGCGCCGGGCGGCCTCGTCGACGTCATCAGCAAGCGGCCGCCCGAAAAGGCCTTTGGCGAGATCGTCGGCCAGTTCGGCAATTACGACCGCTATCAGGGCGCTTTCGATTTCGGCGGTCCCGCGACCAAGGACGGCACGCTGCTCTATCGGCTGACCGGCGTGTTCAGGGATTCCGATGCGCAGATCGCGAACTTCTCGAATTTCGTGAAGGACAACCGGACCTATATCGCTCCGGCCGTGACCTGGAAGCCGACCAACGATACGACGCTGACCATTCTCGCCGACTACACGCACGATGTGACTGGAAATGCCTTTCCGCTGTCGATGGTCCATGTGACGGGCGGGAAGGTCACCGGCATCACGGCGTTGCCGGTGTTTCTCGGCGACCCCAGCTACAACAAATTCGACCAGGAGCAGGAGCGCGTCGGCTACCAGCTCGAGCACCGCTTCAGCAACAACCTGATCTTCGAATCCAAGGCTCGTTATGGTCACACCGAGCTCGACTATCGGTATCTGACGTTCATCGGAACTCCACTCGATACGACCTCGGTTTTTCCGCGACGTTCGATGCGTATCCAGGAGCAGATCGACACCCTGTCGACCGACAACCACCTGATCAGCAAGTTCAGCACCGGGCCGCTCCAACATACGGTGGTCTCCGGCGTCGACTATCTGACGTTCAACATGACGGACCGGACCTATTTCGGAGCTGCACCGCCGCTGAGCAAGATCAATCCCGTCTATGACCAGGCCATTACGGTTCCGACTGCGCTCACTGCCCCCTCAGCGAACCAGACGATCGACCAAGTCGGCGTCTATGCGCAGGACCAGATGAAGATCCAGAATTGGATCTTCACGTTGGGCGGACGTTACGACGCCTCGGAACAGAACACCTACGCCTTGGCGACCAACAAGACCACCGACACCAAGGACACGGCCTTCACCAAGCGAGGAGCCGTCTCCTACGTGTTCGATTCCGGAGTGGCGCCTTACTACAGCTATTCGGAATCGTTTCTGCCGACGCCGGGCACGGACTTTGCGGGCAGCCCGTTCAAGCCGACGAGGGCGCAGCAGCATGAGATCGGCGTCAAATATCAACCGTCGCGGACTTTGTTGATGACGGTGGCGCTGTATGACTTGACGCGGCAAAACTCGCTCACGAGCGATCCATCGCATCTCGGCTTCTCGGTCCAACTCGGCGAGGTGAATTCGCGCGGCTTCGAGTTCGAGACGCTGGCGCAGATCATGCCCGGGCTGAACCTGGTGGCGACCTACACCAACCAGGATGTGAAGGTGACGCAGAGCACTGGCACCGACCTCGGCAAGGTGCCGACGCTGGTCGCCCGCCAGATGGCGTCGGCCTATCTCGACTACACTATCCAGGGCGGCACATGGGACGGCTGGGGTCTTGGCGGCGGCGTCCGCTACAACGGGCCGACCTTCGCCGATATCACCAATACCATCGTCAACGAGGGCTACGTCGTGTTCGATGCCGGCCTGCATTATCGCCAGCCGAAGGGCGTCAACCTCGCGCTGAACGTAAAGAACATCGCCGACCGCGTCACGCTCGCCTGCACGACGGGCGGCGGTTGCCAGTACACCAGCCCGCGCACCGTCACGGGCACGCTCAGCTATCGCTGGTAGAGATCATGGTTCAGGCACGCACGATCCGGCTATGGTCGCGCATTCACACCTGGACGTCGCTGGCGTGCATGCTGTTCCTGCTGATGCTGTGCGTGACCGGGCTTCCGCTGATCTTCCACGACGAGATCGACGATCTGCTCGAGGATGAGATCGCGGCGCCCGCCATGCCGGAGGGAACGCCGCGTCTCTCGCTCGACCGGATGATCGCTGCGGCCCAAGCGCGCTTTCCGGGGCACTACGTCCTGCTTCTCAATCTCAAGCAGACGGAACCGCTGGTGACGGTCGCGGTGTCTCCGACCGCTGTCCCGGCGCCGGGTAACTTCCATCGTCTAACGTTCGATGCGCGGACGGCCGAAATGCTCGGGGAGGAGGCTCCGCATCAGAGCGTCATGGATTTCGTGTTGCGAATTCACAAGGACATGTTTGCAGGCCTGCCGGGCGAATTGTTTCTCGGCGCGATGGGTCTCGTGTTCGCCGCGTCGATCATCTCCGGCGTGATCGTCTATTGGCCGTTCATGCGCCGGCTTGATTTCGGCACGATCCGACGGCGATCATCGCCTCGCGCCGAATGGCTCGACACCCATAATCTCTTCGGCATCGTCACCGTGACCTGGGCGACGGTGGTGGGTCTCACCGGCATGATCAACACGCTGGCGACGCCGCTGTTCGACCTGTGGCGCGCGCAGTTGATCCCGGTCTTGCTGGCGCCTCATCTAGGCAAGCCCGTGGCTCCGATCCCGTCGGTTCAGACTGCCGTCGAGCTCGTCCGCGCGAGATTTCCGGATCGTCTGGTCACCTCGGTGACGATGCCGACATCGGCACGCTTCGGCAGCCCGCAGCACTTGGTCATCTGGACCAAGGGCGCGACGCCCTTCACGGCGCGCATGCTCCAGCCGATGCTCGTCGACGCCAATGACGGCAAGACGATCGTGGCCCCCGAGGTGCCCTGGTATCTGAAGACGCTTCAGGTCTCGCGCCCGCTGCATTTCGGCGACTATGGCGGGCTTCCGCTGAAGATCATTTGGGCGCTGCTGGACATCATCACGATCATCGTCCTCGTCAGCGGGATCTATCTCTGGATCGCGCGGCGGAAATCATCGGTCCGCCGCAAGCCGCTCGACGCGGGCCGGACCGCGGCAGTCGGCGTCTAGTCCCATGGCCATTCCCTCCCGGAATCAGCCTCGGGTCCACAGAAGCGCATGGGATGTCTTCCGCTGGCCTGTCCTTGTCGGCGTCATCTGCGGCGCAGGGCTCGGCTTTGCGCTCGCCGGAGACGGTGTCTGGGACGCTCTTTCGTGGCTGGCGTTGTCGCTGCCGGTCGTTCTGGCCATCTTCTGCTGGCGTCGCGCGGGTCAACCGCGCTGAGGTCTATGGATGCCGATCGGGCTCTGAAAAATGGCGTGCTTCGATGTCGTGGCCGACGTCACGTCTCTCATCCTTGCCGCCAAGCATCCGATGCAGCCAGCGTTCGACACGGCGGCCGATGGTGAGCAGCACGAAAGCGAAGGCCAGCGCGACTAGAACTATTTTCCATTGCCCGGCGCCGCACGCAATGCCGAGACAGGCGGCGAGGAAGGTGCAGGCCGCGCTGGTCAGGCCGCGCACGCGAAAACGATCGCTCTCGTGGACGATGACGCCGGCTCCGAGAAAGCCGATGCCGGTCAGGATGCCCTGGATCACACGGCTCGTCGCATCGGTGATCTTGCCAGGCTCAGCGAACTGGACCGCGAGCAGCACGACGGCCGCGGTGGAGAGCCCGACGATGCCGAGCGTCTTCAGCCCGATCGGCTTGCCGTGCAGGTCGCGGTTCAGGCCGATCGCGCTACCGGCGAGCGTCGCGGTGCCGAGGCGCAGCAGGATTTCGGGCCAGTCCATCTCGGTCATCTCTTGTCCGTCACTTCTTCGGCACGAAGCCGCTCTTCTTCTGCACCGCGAGAAGACGCGTGCGGATGTCATCGGGCAGCGTATCGAGGGCGGGAGCAGGGAAGCGTTGCGCGGGCTTTGTCATGGGCATGGATTCCGCCTTGCGGCCGGGGACCATAGTCGATGCGGGCGATCGCCTCAACGGACCTCACGCACGCTGTCATCGCCCGGCTTGAACACTTGACCGGGCGATCCAGTATTCCAGAGACGGGAGTGATTGAATCGAGAGGTCACGGAGTACTGGATGCCCCGGTCAAGCCGGGGCATGACAGCGGAATTTGCCGAAGTGTCCGTCCCTTACCGCAGCGGCTTCTTCAACAGCGAGAAGCGGTCCGGATCGAGACCCATCGAGGGCTGCAGCATCGGGGCCTCGACGTTGGAGAGCGTCTTGGCGGGCGGAGCCGAGAACACAGGGTCGTTCGGCACGTCGCGCTGCGAGGTGGCGCCGCGCCAGCGTTCGAGCACGGCGCTGACGAAATGCATGTCGTGGCCGGAGGTGACCGAAGGCACGCTGCTGATGGTGGCCTCGCCGCGAGGCAATTGGTGCGGTGGCACCTCCTTGAAGCGCAACCGGGTCGGCAGCGCGACGCCTTCGCCGAAGGCCAGCACTTCACGCGTGCCGAGCGAAGGCACGAAGGAGAGCAGGTTCGCGGCGGCGTCCGACACCGCGGCGCGCAGCAGCGCCTGGTCGCGCTCGTTGGCAAGACGCATCGTGAACAGCGTATTGCACTGGGAGATGATGGTGGCGTCGAGCTCGGCCGGACGCTGGGTGATGAGACCGAGATAGACGCCGTATTTGCGGCCTTCCTTGGCGATGCGCGACACCGCCTTGCGGGTCGGGCCGAAGCCGATGTTGCGGTCGGCGGAGGCGTAGCGATGCGCTTCCTCGCAGACGAACAGCAGCGGCGAGACGCCGTCGCTCCACAGGCCGAAATCGAAGGCCATGCGGCACAGCACCGAGACGACGGAATCGATGACCTCGGCGGGGAAGCCGGCGAGCTGCATCACCGTCATCGGCTTGCCGTTCGCCGGTAGGCGGAACAGATGGCTGATGACCTCGGCCATGGTGTCGCCGCCGACATTGGCGTTGTCGAACATGAAGGCGTAGCGGGGGTCGTTGCGCACCGCTTCGATGCGCGAGATCAGCTTGTGATAGATGATGCGCGAGGAGCGGTTCTCGAGCTTGCCCATGCGCTCGTCGATCAGCGACATCAGGTCGACCAGGCGGTACGGCACCGGGGTGTCGACGGTGTAGCCGATCTGCTTGGGATCGATGCGCTTGAGGCCGATGCGGTCGGCGTTCTGGTATTGGGTGTACACCCCCTTGGCGAGCGGGATCACCTCGGCCAGGATGTCGAGCTCCTCGGGCACGCCGGCGCGGCCGCCGAACAGCACGTCGACGATTTCCTCGAAATTGAACAGCCAGAACGGCAGCTTCAGGTTTCGCGGGTTGAGCACCAGCGCGCGGTCGCCGAAGCAACGGCCATATTCGTTGTGCACGTCGAGCAGGAAGATGCGCAGGTTCGGACGCGCCTTCAGGATCTCGTTGAGCAGCAGCGACACGCCGGTGGATTTGCCGACGCCGGTCGATCCCAGCACCGCAAAATGCTTGGACAGCATTTCCTCGACATCGACATAGGCGACGACCGAGCGATCCTGCTGGAGGAAGCCGACATTGATCTGGTCCGAGCCGGTCGGCGCGTAGATCGTGCGCAGCTCCTGGCTGGTAATCAGATCGACGGAATCGCCGATGGTCGGATAGTTGGTGACGCCGCGCTGAAATTTCGGCTTGTCGCTGGCGTTGAGGATCTCGCCGAGCAGGTCGACCGAGGCAACCGCGATATAACTGTCGCTGCTCGACAGGTTCTCGCAGGACACCTCGGTGATCATCGCAACGATGACCGAGCTGGCGCTGCGAATACTGACAAAGCGGCCGACGGTCGCCCGAACTTCCGAGATCGGCATCTGGCTTTCTGCCAGCAGCCCGACCCGGGCCAGCGATCCGCGAACCGAAATCACGCGTCCAAAGGATGTCACGATGAATGAACCTGGCAAGAGCAAGGGATTTGCTCGGACTATGCGCGGCCGCGGCTGCACAAACGGTTAAGCGCCAGGCGCGGGCACTTCGTTAAATCCGCGACAATTCGGCCGTGAGGTTTGTTCCGATTGCATACTTACGGGCGGAAACGGCGGAAAATTGGCGCGATTTCAGGCCATTGGAGCCGATAGGCAATTAAGGAACGTTTTACCATCCGGCCAGTCAGTTCCATCGTTCGGGACGTCTTCCTTCGATCGAGGGGTGTATGATTTGTTGACGGGACCTAATCATTTGTACATTAGTACAAATAGGCCGGCGGGCCTTGCGACCGTCTCCGGGCGCTGAGCAGCCTTGCTCCCTGCGATTCGGTCGGCGGATCGCCAGCTGTGCCCTGGAGGAAAGCCATGCAGCCCGAACCGATCCTCGATCTCGCTCATCTCGGCCATATGGAGCTGCTGACACCCAAGCCGGATGAGAGTCTGAAATTCTTCGTCGACGTCATGGGCATGACCGTCAGCGGCCAGAAGGGCGAGTCGGTCTACTTGCGCGGCTGGGACGATTACGAGCGCTATTCGCTCAAGCTCACGGCGTCCAAGACTTCGGGCATGGAGCACATGGCGCTGCGCGCGCGCAGCCAGCAGGCGCTGGAGCGCCGCGTTGCCGCGCTCAAGGGCTCCGGCTTCGACATCGGCTGGATCGACGGCGACATGGGGCAGGGGCCGACCTTCCGCTGCCGCGACCCTGACGGCCACATCGTCGAGCTCTATTACGAGACCGAATGGTATCAGGCGCCGCCCGAGCTGAAGCCGGCGCTGAAGAACCAGGCGCAGCGCTTCCCCGCGCGCGGCGTTAATGTCCGCCGCCTCGATCATCTCAACTGCCTCGCCGTCGACATCAAGGCCAACCGTGAGTTCTTCGAGAATTACCTCGGCTGCCGCCTCACCGAGCAGATCGTGCTCAACGACGGCCGGGAAGCAGCGATGTGGCTGACGATGTCGAACAAGAGCTATGATTTCGCCTATTCGCTCGACCATTCAGGCGTGCCGGGCCGCTTCCACCACGTCACCTACGCGCTCGACAGCCGCGAGGAAATTCTGCGCGCTGCCGACATCTTCCTGGAGAACGGCATCCACATCGAGACCGGCCCGCACAAGCACGCGATCCAGCAGACTTTCTTCCTCTACGTCTACGAGCCCGGCGGCAACCGCGTCGAAGTCGCCAATGCCGGCGCCCGCCTGATCCTCGCGCCGGACTGGAAGCCGATCGTGTGGACCGAGGAGGAGCGCAAGAAGGGCCAGGCGTGGGGGCTGAAGACGATCGAGTCCTTCCACACCCACGGCACGCCGCCGGTGGACGTGAAGAAGCACGCTTAGTGGATTGAATTGCGCACCCGCGCAATCGTCTCGCGCACGCCGGCCCACGCCGGCTTGTCCGGCGCGAACTGGCCGCGCAGGAAGCTGACGAGCTCCTCCACCTGCGCGTCGCTCATGCTGTTCCTGAACGCCGGCATGTAGCCGAGGTCGCTCGACACGGGCTCGGCGATGCCGTGGAGGATCACCTGCACGAGATTGTCCGATGTGGCGCTGTGCAGATTGCTGCTGAGCGCGAGCGAGGGCCGGCTGCCGAACAACGGCAGGCCGCCGACCTCGTGGCAGACGGCGCAGGCGCCCTGATAGAGGCGCGCGCCGGTGGACGAGGCGACGGTAACCTGCGTCGCGCTCTCCAGCTTCGCGGCAAGCAGCCCCGGCGCATCGGCTGCGGTGTCGTTGAACGAGTTGAGATAGACCGCCATGGCGCGGATGTCCTGGTCGGGCAGGGCCTTGAGATCCCTGACAACAGGCGCCATCGGGCCGGCGGCGACGCCGTGATAGCGCGAATGGCCGGTGCGCAAATAGGCGAACAGCTCGTCCTCGCTCCACGGGATCGGGGCGTGAGAGAGCGAGGTCAGCGGTGGCGCTTCCCAGCCTTCGGCGAAGCCACCGGCGAGATAGGCATTGCGCTGCTCGGCGCCGAGCGCGTTGCGCGGCGAGTGGCAGCCGCTGCAATGGCCGAGGCCCTCGACGAGATAGGCGCCGCGATTCCAGGCCTCGGACTTGGTGGGGTCGGGCTTGAATTCCTTTGCCTGGTGGAAGAGCGCATTCCAACCCGCGAGCAGCGGGCGCAGGTTGAACGGGAAGGCGAGCGTGTTCGCCGGCGCCGTCGCGCGCACTGCAGGCTGCGCCATCAGATAGGCATAGAGCGCCTGAAGGTCGGCTTCGCTTGTCTTGGAGAAGTGTGTGTAGGGAAATGCGGGATAGAGCTGCCGGCCGTCGCGATGCAAGCCGTCGCGCATTGCGCGCTCGAAGGCGGGATAGGACCAGGCGCCGATGCCGGTCTCGACGTCGGAGGTGATGTTGGTTGAATAGATCGTGCCGAATGGCGTCTCCAATGCGCGGCCGCCGGCATTGAGTACGCCGCCGATATTGGTGTGGCACTCCGCGCAATTGCCGAGCGCAGCAAGCTGCTCTCCCCGTGCGATCGTCGCGGCGGAATAGACCGATGCGTCGGGCCGCGCGATTGGCGCAATCGCGCGCCCCGGCAGAAGCGCCGCGCCGATGCCGATCGCGGCGGTGCAGACGGCGGCAATCGCAGCCAAGATGCCGGCGCGATTGGCGAAGGGATTCTCCCAGATGCGCGACGGCTGTGGCGCAGCCGGCGCGGGCAGGGCCTGCGGCACGGGCGATGTTTCACCGTGCAATCCCCTCAGGATGCGTTCGGGCGTAAAGGGCGGCTCGCGAAAGCGCACGCCGGTGGCATCGAAGATTGCGTTCGCGATCGCCGCCGCGCTCGGGACTGAAGCGGACTCGCCGACGCCGAGCGGCGGCTGGTCCTGACGCGGCAGCATCAAGACGTCGATCTTGGGCACATCGGGGAAGGGGATGATCGGATAGGCGCCCCATTCGCGCGCCGCGACCGTGCCGCGCTCGAACGAGACTTCTTCCATCAGCGCGCGGCTGGTGGATTGGATGACGTTGCCTTGGATCTGGTGGCGGACGCCGTCCGGATTGATCATCAATCCGGAATCCTGTCCCGCAACCACGCGCGTCACGCTGACATCGCCGGTCGATTTGTTCACCGCGACGTCGGCAATCCAGGCCGACCACGCCGCGCCGTAGCCGGGAAACTTGCTGTGGACGTAGAGCGCATAGGCAAAGCCGCGCCCGTGCACGATCTCGCCGTCCTTCTTTTCGCGCACCGGCCGCGGCGTCCAGCCCGCGCGCTCGGCTACTGCATTGACGAGATCGACGGCGCGCTGGTCCTTGAGGTAGCGCAGGCGGTATTCGATCGGATCGACGCCGGCCTCGGTTGCGGCTTCGTCGATGTAGGATTCGTGCGCAAACGTGTTCGGCAGCGCGGAGACACCGCGGAACCAGGAGGCGCGCACGATCGGCGGCATGTCATGGGCGACGACGCGCATGTGGTCGTAATCGTAGGGCGGGATCGCCGTGCGGTCGCCCATCTGCAGCACGGCAGGCTCGGATGGAATGCGGCCGGTGAGCAGCAGCGCCAGCGTCGGCGCGGCGTTCGAGGGATAACGCGTGGCGAGATCATACGCTGCGATACCGCCGTCCGCATCCAGACCGCCATTGACGTCAATGAGCTGCGCGGTGCCCTTGGGCTCCCAGGCGTGCTCCTGCTCGCGGGTCAGCTGTACGCGGACGGGCCGGCCGACGGCGCGCGACAGCAGCAAGGCGTCGGCAGTGACATCGTCGGCGCAGTTGCGCCCGTAGCAGCCGGCGGCTTCCAGCCGGATCACCTCGACCTCGCTCTCGGGACGCTCGACCAGAAGTGCGAGGTCGCTGCGCAGCACGTGCGGATTTTGCGTGCCCGACCAGACCCGGATGTTGCCGTCCTGAAAATCCGCGACGGCGCAGGACGGGCCGATCGAGGCGTGCATCTGATACGGCCACACGTAAGTGCGCTGCATCGGCTTGGCCGCGCCTGATATCGCCGCATCGACGTCGCCCTTGTCGATCAGCGTGCGCGGCGTCGATGGATTGGCGCGCAGCGCGGTCTCGACGTTGGAAAGATCGGTCAACGCCGGCGTCGGCTTCCAGCTGACTGCAAGCTGCTCGGCCGCACGGATCGCATTTTCCTCACGCTCGGCGACGACACCGACGAAATCGCCGATGCGCACCACGGCGACAAGCCCGGGAATGTCGCGCACCGAGGATTCGTCGACCGCGATCAGGCTGGTGCCGACGAACGGACCGGCATCGACACCGGCATAGGGCGGGCGAACCACGCGGCCGTGCAGCATGCCGGGGACACGGATATCGTGAACGAAGGTCAATTCGCCCGTGGCCTTGGCGGGCAGGTCGACGCGCGGCATCGACTGGCCGACGATGGCATAATCGTCGACCGCCTTGACGGTGACGTCGTCGGCAAGCTCGAGGCTGATCGTCTCGCCGCCGATCAATTCGCCATAGCTGATGCTGCGGTTGTCGCGGCCGCGCACGAGACCGTCCTCGATCCTGAGATCTGCCGCCGGCAGCTCCAGCCGCTCGGCCGCGCGCGCGATCAGGAAGTGGCGTGCCTGCGCCGCGGCCTTGCGCAGGGGTACGGCGGTGATCTGGATGGTCTCGCTCGCGATCGTCGCGCCCTGGTTCGGCACCACCGCAGTGTCGCCGAGCACGACGACGACGCGCGCAAAGGACACGTCCAGCTCCTCGGCGACGATCTGGCCGAGCGCGGTGCGGATGCCGGTGCCGAGATCGACGTGGCCGTTATAGGCGCTGACCGATCCATCCGCGGTGATCCGGATGAAAGTCTCGGATGTGAGTTCGTCCACGGTGCGGGCGACGACGAGCGAGCCGGATTGGCGTTCAGCTCCATCAAGGGCAGGGGAGGCCATCAATCAATGGCCTCGGTGAGCTGGCCGGAAGCGCGCATCACGGCGCGCAGGATTTCGACATGCGTGCCGCAGCGGCAGAGATTGTAACGCAGCGCCGCCAGCGCTTCCTGTTCGGTCGGCCGCGGGTTGATCGCGAGCAGCGCCTTGGTGGTCATGATCATGCCGTTGAGGCAATAGCCGCATTGCGCAGCCTGTTCGTCGATGAAGGCCTGCTGCACCACGTCAGGCTTGTCGCGCGTGCCGAGCCCTTCGAGCGTCACGATGTCGCGGCCGGCGCAGCCACTGATGGGAATCACGCAGGCGCGGGCCGCGGCCCCATCGATCAGGACAGCACAGGTGCCGCATTCGCCGAGGCCGCAACCATATTTCGGTCCGTTGAGCGCGAGGTCGTTGCGCAGGACGTAGAGCAGCGGCGTCTCCGGCGCTGCAGCGACCTCGTAGATCCCCCCGTTTACGGTGAGGCGGATCGGTGTCTGCGTCATCCTCGTTTCCAAGCGCTCGGCCAAGTCATGGCGAAAATCTCCATCGCGACGATACCGTTTGTACACAAACGTGCAAGCCGTGCATGCCGCACTGCAGCGCGACTGCCTTCTTTGTGGACAGAGCGGATAGGCAAATGAGGTTTTATGCAGCAGCCGCATCTTTTGCGCTGCACCGCCGCTTGACAGCCATCCGGGGCGCGCGCACCATCGTTCGTATACGAATGATAACCGCGGTCTCGCTGGCTCTGATATGGTGATGGAAACGACGAGCACTGCTATCGACAAGATCCGCTGCGATGCCTGTCCGGTGATGTGCTACATCAAGCCGGGGGCGGCGGGCGCTTGCGACCGCTACGCCAATCACGACGGCAAGCTCGTCCGCGTCGATCCGCATGTGATCCTGGAGCGCACGGTCTCGCATGGCGGAAAGCTGGTCCCGTTCAGCCGCACCGAAGATTGGGACGGCAAGATCGTCCACGAACCTTCCACCTTTGTGACGGCGATCGGTGCGGGCACGACCTATCCCGACTACAAGCCGGCGCCGTTCATCGTCTCGGCGGAGGTCGACGGCGTCGACATGGTGACTGTGGTCACCGAGGGCATCTTCTCCTATTGCGGCATCAAGGTGAAGATCGACACCGATCGCTATCTCGGGCCGGAGACTGCGACCGTCCGCGCGCAGGGCGAGGCCGTCGGCCACGTCACCACCAGCGAATACGGCTCGCAGATGCTGTCGCTGGGCGGCGTGCATCATCTCACCGGCGGCTCCAAGAAGGAGGGCCGCATCACCTGCGACACGCTGATGGACCTCGCCAATTGCAAGGCGGTCGAGCTCACCATCGACGGCGGCGTGAGCGTCGTGGTCCAGGCCGGCCAGCCGCCGATCGTCAACGGCATGAAAGAAGAGCGCATGCGGGTCGGCTGCGGCTCGGCGACGATCGGCATGTTCGCCAAGCAATGGCACGGCAAGGTCGACGAGGTCGTCGTGGTCGATGACCACATCACCGGCGTGCTAAGTGAGCATCAGGCCGGCAAGCTGCTCGACATCGCCGACACCGGCATCAAGATGAAGGGCCGCCGCTCGACGCCCGGCCGCTATTTCCAGGTCGCCGATCCCGGCACGGGGTGGGGCGGCACCAATATCTCCGATCCGCTCGCGATCCTCGGGCCGTTCGACGCCAAGGAAGCAAAACCGGGTCTCTCGATGCTGATGGTCTCCACGACCGGCGAGCATTCGTCCTACTACGTGCTCGACGAGGGCCTGAAGCCGGTCGAGACCGAGATGCCTGATGATCTGAAATTTTCGGTCGAGCGCATCCAGGAGAATTGCGAGCCGGCGCTATGCACGGTGCTGTTCATGGCGGGGGCCGGCGGCTCGTTGCGCGCCGGTGTCACCGACAATCCGGTGCGGCTGACGCGCTCGGTGAAGGATGCGCTGACGCGCGTCACCAGTGGCGGCGCGCCGGTCTATGTCTGGCCGGGGGGCGGAATCACCTACATGGTCGACGTGACGCAGATGCCGGCGGGCGCGTTCGGCTACGTGCCGACGCCGGCGCTGGTTGCGCCGATCGAGTTCACGATGAAGCTGTCCGACTATGCCGCGCTCGGCGGGCACATGGATTACGTGAAGCCGCTCTCAGAGGTCCAGAACGGCGACGATGTCCGTCAGCTGCCCTGGCAGAACCCGATCCCGGGGCCTCGGGCATGACAAGGCTCCCGCAAATCGCATTGCTGTCTGATGGCCGGCGGCTGCATTTGCAGGATGGACCGATTGATCTGGTCGTTGAGGCGAGGGGGCGCACGGATGATGTGCGTGCAGCCTATGAGGCGGCTGTGCGCCGCTTCACTGGACTGCTCGACGAGCTCTGCGCCGAATTGCCGGAGCTGCGGTCGGCCGCCGGGAAGCGGACTTCGTTGAAGGGCGTGGTGGCGCGCCGGATGCATGCCGCGGTCGCGCCCTATGCCTCCAATTGCTTCATCACGCCGATGGCGGCTGTTGCCGGTAGCGTGGCAGAGGAGATCCTGGGCGCCATGCTCAACGTGGCATCGCTCGATCAAGCTTATGTCAACAATGGTGGCGACATCGCGCTCCATCTCGGCAAAGGCGAGCATTTTTCGGTCGGCCTGATGGACCGCCCCGATCGCGCTGGCGTGATGCGGACGATGAGGGTGGATGCGGATGCCCCCGTGCGGGGCATTGCGACCAGCGGACGCCACGGCCGCAGCTTTTCGCTCGGCATTGCCGACGCCGTGACGGTGCTGGCGGCAACGGCGTCGCAGGCCGATGCGGCTGCCACGGTCATAGCCAACGCCGTCGATCTGCCCGGGCATCCCGCCATCATCCGGACGCCCGCAAACGAGCTTCAGCCCGACAGCGATCTCGGCTCGCGCCTCGTCACCCGCGACGTCGGCGAGTTGTCGCAGGACGAGATCGCGACGGCGCTCGAATCTGGCGCGGAATGTGCACGCCAATTGTTCGATCGCGGATTGATCGAGGGTGCCGTGGTGCGGCTTTGTGGTGATATGCTTGTCATCGGACCTAAGGATATAGAAGAGCAACGAACGCGCCCGCTTGCGCTGGAGAACGCGGTCTGTGCCTGAACAGGGAGGCGAAACATGAGCGCGATCATCCGCAAGATCGTCACCGTCGTCGAAGAGACGCAGATGGAGATGGGCCGCCAGGTCTCGCCGCCGACCCGGCGCGCGGCTGCGATCGCCGTCATCGAAAATCCCTTTGCCGGACAATATGTCGAGGATCTCTCGCCGCTGATCGCGATCGGCGAGGAGCTCGGCGAGCTCTTGTCGAAGCGCGCCGTGGCTGCGCTCGGCATCGATGGCGCGAAGGCGCAGAGCTATGGCAAGGCTGCTGCCGTCGGCGAGAACGGTGAGCTGGAGCATGCCGCCGCGATCCTCCATCCCAAGATGGGCGCGCCGGTGCGCAAGGTGCTGAGCAAGGGCGCGGCGCTGATCCCGTCGTCGAAGAAGCGCAGCGGTCCGGGCACCACGCTCGACATCCCGCTTGGGCACAAGGACGCCGCCTTCGTGCGCAGCCATTTCGACGGCATGGAGGTGCAGATCAACGACGCGCCGCGTGCCAACGAGATCATGGTCGCGGTCGCCGTCACCGACAGCGGCCGTCCGCTGCCGCGCGTCGGCGGGCTTACGGTTGCGGAAGTGAAGGGCGAGGACGGTCTGAGATAGGGCTCGAAGCGGGAGGCGGGCACAGCCTCTCCGGTGAGATCAGGCAGAAGACGTAAAGAGTTCAAAACTGGAGGTTGGGATGCGAGCAAGAAATTACTTCGTCGGCGCGGCCTTTGCGCTTCTGGCGGGCGGCATGGCTCATTCGGCCCTGGCGCAGGACATCAAGATCGGCGAGATCAACAGCTATTCGCTGCTGCCGGCGTTCACCGAACCCTATCGCAAGGGTTGGCAGCTCGCGGTCGAAGAGATCAACGCGGCCGGCGGCATCAACGGCAAGAAGCTCGTTGTGATCTCGAAGGACGACGGCGGCAAGCCGGCGGACGCGCAGACCGCGGCGAATGAGCTGGTGTCGAGCGAGGGTGTCGCGATGCTGACGGGTACGTTCCTGTCGAACATCGGCCTTGCCGTCAGCGACTTCGCCAACCAGAAGAAGGTGTTTTTCCTCGCGGCCGAGCCGCTGACGGATGCCGTGACCTGGTCGAAGGGCAACAAATACACCTTCCGTCTGCGGCCTTCCAACTACATGCAGGCGGCGATGCTGGTGGAAGCAGCCGCAAAGCTGCCGGCCAAGCGCTGGGCGACGATCGCGCCGAACTATGAATACGGCCAGTCCGCGGTCGCCGTGTTCAAGAAGCTGATGTCGGAGAAGCGCCCTGACATCCAGTGGGTCGACGAGCAGTGGCCGCCGCAGGGCAAGATCGACGCGGGCCCAGTGGTGCAGGCGGTTGCCGCCGCCAATCCCGAAGCGATTCTCAACGTCACCTTCGGTGCCGACCTCGTCAAGCTCGTGCGCGAAGGCAACACCCGCGGCCTGTTCAAGGGGCGCGAGGTCGTCTCCTTCCTGACCGGCGAGCCGGAATATCTCGATCCGCTGAAGGACGAGACGCCCGAGGGCTGGATCGTCACCGGTTACCCCTGGTACTCGATCAAGACGCCCGAGCACGACGCGTTCCTGAAGGCGTACCAGGCCAAGTACAGCGACTATCCGCGCCTCGGCTCCATCGTCGGCTACCAGACCATCAAGGCGGCCGCCGCAATCCTGACGAAGGCGGGCTCGACCGATCCGGAGAAGCTGATCGCTGCCGCGGAGGGACTTTCGATGCCCTCGCCATTCGGCGAGATCACCTTCCGCAAGATCGACCACCAGTCGACGCTCGGTGCCTTCGTCGGCAAGACCGCGCTGAAGGACGGCAAGGGCGTAATGGTGGATTCGTCCTACAAGAAGGGCGCGGACTATCTGCCCAGCGATGCCGAAGTCGAGAAGCTGCGTCCGAAGGATTGATCCCCGCTGCCGTAGGGTGGGTTAGCCGAAGGCGCAACCCACCACCTTCGGCATCCGCAGAAACAGAAGTGGTGGGTTACGCTGAGCGAACTGCGCTTCGCGCAGTCGCTGGGCTAACCCACCCTACAAAGCTCTCGCCCGCGCACGAGCGGGTGAGACCCAACACCAACCCGGACCGCCGATGGCCTTTTACGTCGTACAGTTTCTGACCGGTCTCGCCAGCGCGGCGTCGCTGTTCCTGGTGGCCTCGGGCCTGTCGATCATCTTCGGCGTGACGCGGATCGTGAATTTCGCGCATGGCGCCTTCTATATGATCGGCGCCTACATTGCCTTCACGCTGACGGAGCGCCTGTCGGGCGCATTCGGCTTCTGGGGCAGTATCGTGCTGGCCGCGATTGCCGTGGCGCTCATCGGGGTGCTGGTCGAGATGGTGCTGCTCCGCCGCATCTATCACGCGCCGGAGCTGTTCCAACTGCTCGCGACCTTCGGCCTGACCTTGATGGTCGAGGATCTCGTCGTCCTGATCTGGGGACCTGACGATCTCGTCGGCCGCCGTGCGCCCGGCTTCAGGGGGGCGATCGATTTCTTCGGCCAGAACATCCCGAGCTACGATCTGTTCCTGATCGTGCTGGGGCCGGTCGTGCTCGGCATTCTCTGGCTCCTGTTCCGGCGCACGCGCTGGGGCGTTTTGGTGCGCGCGGCGACGCAGGACCGCGACATGGTCGCAGCGCTCGGCGTCAACCAGAAATGGCTGTTCACGTCCGTGTTCGCGGTCGGCGTCTTCCTGGCCGCGCTGGGCGGCGCGCTTCAGATCCCGCGGGATGCCGTGCACCACGCGATGGATCTGCGCATCATCGTCGAAGTCTTCGTCGTGGTCGTGATCGGCGGCCTCGGCAGCATCGTCGGCGCGTTCGTCGCGGCGGTGCTGGTCTCCGAGCTCAATGCCTTCGGCATCCTGATCTTCCCCAAGATTTCCATCATCCTGGTCTTCCTGGTGATGGCGGTGGTGCTGATCGTGCGCCCCTGGGGTCTGTTCGGCAAACCGGAGGCGCCCGCGCGCAAGACGCCGGGGCTCACCGTCAATCCCTGGCGGCCGCTGACGTCGAACGAGCGGCTTGCGGCGCTTGCCGCGCTCGTGATCGCAGCGATGCTGCCGCTGTTCGCCGGTAACTACGCGCTGACCGTCGGCTCGGAGATCGCGATCTTCGTCATCTTCGCCGTCAGTCTCCACTTCCTGATGTCGGTCGGCGGACTCGCGTCCTTCGGCCATGCCGCCTATTTCGGGCTGGGCGCATACGGCGTCGCTTTCCTCGCCAAGATGGCGGGATTGCCGATGATCGTGTGCCTGTTGCTCGGGCCGCTGCTCGGCTGCATGGGCGCCGCCGTGTTCGGCTTCTTCGCCGTGCAGCTCTCCGGCGTCTACTTCGCGATGCTGACGCTCGCTTTCGCGCAGATCGTGTGGTCGATCGCGTTCCAGTGGGTGAGCGTAACCGGCGGTGACAACGGCATATTGGGCGTCTGGCCGGAAAAGTGGGCAGCGAGCCCGTCGCACTTCTACTGGTTGGCGCTCGGCGTTGCGGCGCTGGTGACCGTCGCACTGCGGGCGATGGTGTTCTCGCCATTCGGCTACGCGCTGAGGGCGACGCGCGACTCGCTCCTGCGCACCGAGGCGATCGGCATCAATGCCAAGCGCATCCAGTGGACCGCCTTCGTGATCGCAGGGACGACCGCCGGCATTGGCGGCGCGCTGTTCGCTTACCTCAAGGGTAGTGTCTTCCCGGACAATCTCGGCATCTCGCTCTCGGTCGATGCGCTGGTGATGGTGCTGCTCGGCGGTGTCGAGACGGTGTCGGGCGCGGTGATCGGCGCCATCGTCTACAAGGCCTTGAACATCTGGCTGGTCAGCCAGACCGATTTGTCGAAACTCGTGCTCGGCGGCTTCATCGTGTTGATCGTCGTCGTCTTCCCCAAGGGCATCGTCGGCATGCTGGAGATGCTGGCGCAGCGCCGCAGGAAGGCATCGCCGCCGGGATCACCTCTGCTCGCCAAGCCGATCGAGTCTGCCGAATGAGTGTTGCACCTCCACTTCTCGCCGTTGAAGGCTTGACCAAATCCTATGGCGGCATTCACGCCGTGCGTGGCGTCTCGTTCTCGCTGCGCGCCGGCGAGATTTTGGCGCTGATCGGGCCGAACGGCGCGGGCAAGAGCACGTGCTTCGACATGCTCAACGGCCAGAACAAGCCTGATACCGGCCATGTCCGCCTGCTTGGCGAGGAGATCACGGGCAGGAAGCCGCGCGAGGTTTGGCGGCTCGGGGTCGGGCGCACCTTCCAGATCACGGCGACCTTCGCCACCATGACGGTGCGCGAGAATGTGCAGGTCGCGCTGATCTCGCACGGGAAGCAGCTATTCAATCTGTTCGGCTCGGCGCCGAAGTTCGACCGCGGCGAGGCCGGGCGCCTGCTCGAGCTGGTCGGCATGGGCGGTTATGCCGATCGGCCCTGCGGCGAGCTTGCCTATGGCGACCTCAAGCGGCTCGAGCTTGCTGTAGCGCTCGCCAACCAGCCCAAGCTGCTGTTGATGGATGAGCCGACCGCCGGCATGGCGCCGCGCGAACGCGTCGACCTGATGCGGCTGACTGCGAGCATTGCGCGGGAGAAATCGATCGGCGTGCTCTTCACCGAGCACGATATGGACGTGGTGTTCGAGCACGCCGACCGCATCATCGTGCTGAATCGAGGGACGCTGATCGCCGAGGGCACGCCAGCCGAGGTGCGCGGCAATCCGCAAGTGCAGGCGGTCTATCTCGGCGAGGGCCTGGTCTACGATGCCCGCCATCGCGAGGGAGCATCAATATGAAGCTCACCGTCGAGGGCCTCAACAGCCATTATGGCCCGGCGCATATCCTGTTCGACATCGGCTTCGAGGTCGGCGAGGGCGAGGTGGTGGCGCTGCTCGGGCGCAACGGTGCCGGCAAGTCGACGACGTTCCGCTCGATCGTCGGCCTGGTCGCGCAACGAACCGGCCGCATCATGTTCGAGGGCAAGGACGTCTCGGCCAGGCCGACTCACGAGATCGTGCGCGAGGGGCTCGGCTATGTGCCGGAGGAGCGCCGGATATTCACCGACCTGACCGTCGAGGAAAATCTCGAAGTGGGCAAGCAGCCCAAGCGTCCGAACGCGCCGCATTGGACGCGCGAAAAGCTGTTCGCGCTGTTTCCAAATCTCGGCGAGATGAAGAACCGTCCCGGCGGCCGCATGAGCGGCGGCGAGCAGCAGATGCTCACGATCGCCCGCACGCTGATGGGCAATCCGTCGCTGGTGCTGCTGGACGAGCCCTCGGAAGGTCTGTCGCCGAAGATCGTGGAGCAGATGGTCGACGCCATCCTGACCATGAAGAAGGAGGGCGTCAGCATCGTCGTCTCCGAGCAGAATCTGCATTTCGCGCGGCTGATTTCGGATCGCGCCTACATCATCGAGCGCGGCCGCATCTGCTTCGGCGGCACCATGGCCGAGCTCGATGCGCGTCCGGATATCCGCGACGCGCATCTGTCGTTGTGAGAGGCGGGGACGGATGGCGAGAAGTGTCGCGGTGAAGAAGGGCGTCAAACCGGCAAAACCGCCTTACGTGCTCGACGAGCAGGTCGGTTTCATCCTGCGCCAGGTCTGGCAGCGCCACAGCTCCATCTTCTCCCGCGATATCGGCACCAATCTGACGCCGACGCAGTGGGCGGCATTGTCGAAGCTCGCCGAGACCGGCCCGTGCTCGCAAAACCAGCTCGGCCGGCTGACGGCGATGGACGTCGCGACCATCAAGGGCGTGATCGACCGGCTCACGGCGCGCGGGTTGACTGAAACAAGTCAGGATCCCGAGGACGGTCGGCGGCTGCTGGTCAGCCTGACGCGCGCCGGTCAGCAGCTTTCGGAGAAGGTTGCGCCGAACGCGCTCGCCATCACTCGCGAGACGCTGGCGCCGCTCGAGCCCAAGGAGCGCGAGATGCTGATGGTGCTGTTGAACAAGCTGCGGTGAGCGTGCCATAGACGGTCTCGTAGGGTGGGCAAAGGCGCGAAGCGCCGTGCCCACCACTTCTCAATGGTGGGCACGCTTCCGCCGTCGCTCTTCGAGCTATGGCGGACAAGTCGCTTTGCCCACCCTACGGCAGTTGAACAAGGTGCGGGCACGGGCGACTAACCTCGATGAAGGACTTGTCGAGGTATTAGTTATGAGAGTCGCGGCGAAGTTTACGATGGTTTTGACCCTCGGTGCGGCGCTGGCGGGCAGCGCGCCTGCCTTTGCCGCGCAGCCCTACGAGGGCTTCTGGGCGTCGACCAAAAAGGATTGCCGCGATGACGACAGCCCCAACCGCATGAGCATCGAGGGCGGCAATCGGCTGTATTGGTACGAGACGCGCTGCCGCGCCAGCGAGATCACCGGCGACGGAAAGCTCGGCTGGAAGATGAAGCTCGCCTGCGAAGGCGAGGGCGAGAAGTTTCGCTCCAATCCCCGGGTCTCCATCGCTGTGGACGGCAAGCTGGTGATGGACAACGGACCGGTCGGGCAGGCCAAGCGCCAGACCTATGTGCGTTGTGAGATCGCGAAGAAGCGCTGATGCTGAACGCTCACGTCTTGCCCGGCCATTTGGCGCGGTAGCGGATTTCGCTGCCGTCGGCGAGCCGCCGCCAAGTCCCGAACTCCGGCGTATGCGGCGCCCGGGCCGTCAAGTCGATCGGGTAGATTCGGCTCGGCTGGCCTTCGATATTGACGGCGAGCTGCCGGTGTGAGGTTCGAAACGCGAGCTCGACTTCGCCTGCGATGACGGGCTGGTCGCCGTCACGATAGAAGGCGGCCGGGGTCACTTCGCCCGGCATCGTGTTGAGGTCGGTCTGCAAGTCGATGGTGATGCCCTTGGGCGATGTCGGCACCGCGACCCCGGCCGGAAAACGGACCTCGAATACGAGCAGGGGATTGCCGCCGTTCCGGTTGAGCCAGGGCGTCGCAGTCGCATAGGCGTAGGCAATGTAGATGCCGATCCCGGCGACGCTGAGCAGGACGACGACGCCGAGAGACTTCAGGCTGTCGCGCGCGACACTGCCACTGGCTGCGTCCTGGCCCGAACGCGTCACCAGCCAGTTGGCAAACACCGCGCCGGTGATCGCGCCGATGGGGGAGTAGACGAACAGTCCCAATAGACCCGAGGTGATCGGGTCCGCGCGGTTGCCGAAATCGAACAGGGAAAACAGCACAAAGATCGCGACATAGCCCGCCACCGCGCCAGCAACGCCGACGGCTATTCGCGATGAGTTCTTCATGTTCCCTCGATGGTCCAGCAATGAACTGCCGCCACCGAGGGCTGCCTGCGTTAGACGCAGCAGGCCGCAGACTTGTTCAACGTCATCGAGGGAGGTGCGGAGCGGTGTGCCGCTCCGGCTGCGTCACTTCGCCACCACCTCCGGCACCTTGCCCGCCGGCGGGGTGTTGCGGCTGCGCTGGGTGCGCACGATGCCGTCGATAATGGTCATGCCGATGCCCGGGAGGTCACCGAGCTGGACGCTCTCCAGGATGTTCTTGCCGGGCGAGTGCTGGGCCTTGTCCATGATGACGAAGTCGGCGGAACGGCCCACTTCAATGAGGCCGCAATCGAGTTCGCGCATCCGGGCGGTGTTGCCGGTGGCGAGACAAAACGCGATCTCGGCCGGCAGCTCGCCGAGCGAGGATAGCATCGAGACCATGCGCAGAATGCCGAGCGGCTGCACGCCGGAGCCGGCGGGCGCGTCGGTGCCGAGGATGACCCGGTGCAGATCGCCCATCTCGCGCGCGGTGCGCAGCGTGAACAGAGCGGAGCGCTCATTGCCGTTGTGCACGAGCTCGAGGCCGCGCTTGCAGCCCTCGCAAATGCAGCGGATCTGGTCGTCGGGCAGGGCAGTGTGGCCGCCGTTGATGTGGCCGACCACGTCGGTGTCGGCCTCCAGCACCACGTCCTTGTCGATCAGGCCGGAGCCGGGGATCGAGGGGCCGCCGGTGTGGATGGTGCTCTGGATGCCGTATTTGCGCGCCCAGCCGACCATCTTGCGCGCGGTCGGGCCGTCCTTGACGCCGCCGAGGCCGACCTCGCCGAGCAGCTTGACGCCGGCCGCGGCCAATTCCTTGAAGTCCTCCTCCACCATCTCGCATTCGATCACGGGCGCACCGGCGTGAACCTTCACGCCGCCGGGGCGCAAATTCCAGAATGCGCGCTGCGCAAAGATCGCCATCGCCTTCAGCCCGACGACGTCGCGGGGGCGGCCGGGCATGTGCACTTCGCCGGCGGAAATCATCGTGGTGACGCCGCCGTGCAGATTGCTGTCGATCCACCCGATCTGGTTCTGGCGCGGCGTCCAGTCGCCCGCCACGGGGTGGACGTGGCTGTCGATCAGGCCCGGCGCCACCGTGGTGCCCTGGGCGTCGACGATGGTGGTTGCGCCTTCGATGTCGACGTCCTTGAAGCGGCCGATCGCGGTGATCTTGCCGTTCTCGGCGACGATCGTGTCGCCATCCAGGATCGGCTTTTCCAGGGCGCCGGACAGGATCAGGCCGATATTCCGGATCACGAGCTTCGAGGGTCCGGTGGCCTGGGGTGCGTCATGCGCCATGGAGGGGGCTCCTTATTCCTAACTGCAACGCTCGCGATCTTGGGCAGCCTTGACCCCGGGATCAAGCAGGATTATTCATTAGTACACGAATGATCGTGTACAAACGACGCATAGCTGCCCGCCTCGGAACCGCATTGGAAGCGACAGGGAAGGTGAGATGAGCAATTTCAATCAGGAAAGCGTTTTGAGCGTCCACCACTGGACCGACACGCTGTTCTCCTTCAAGACCACCCGCAGCCCGACCTTCCGCTTCCGCAACGGCGAATTCACCATGATCGGGCTCAAGGTCGGCGAGAAGCCGCTGCTGCGGGCCTATAGCGTCGCCAGCGCCAATTACGAGGACACGCTGGAGTTCTTCTCGATCAAGGTGCCGGACGGTCCGCTGACCTCGCGGCTCCAGCATTTGAGGGAAGGCGACGAGATCATCGTCAGCCGCAAGGCCACCGGCACGCTGGTGATCGACAATTTGGAGGAGGGGCGCAACCTCTACCTCATCGGCACCGGTACCGGCCTTGCGCCGTTCCTGAGCGTGATCAAGGACCCCGAAACCTACGAGCGGTTCGAGAAGGTTGTGCTGCTGCACGGCTGCCGGCACGTCACGGAGCTCGCCTATGGCGAGATGATCACCGAGACGCTGCCGAAGGACGAACTGATCGGCGAGTACATTCAGAATCAGCTGATCTACTATCCGACCGTGACGCGCGACCCCTTCCGCAACCGCGGCCGCATCACCGACCTCATCACCACAGGCAAGCTGTTCGCCGATATTGGCCTGCCGGCGCTGGAGGCCGCCCACGACCGCGTCATGATTTGCGGCAGCCCGGCACTGGTCGCTGATACCCGCGTGCTCCTGGGTGAGCGCGGCTTTGTCGAGGGCAATCACGGCGAGCCGGCCCAATTCGTGGTCGAAAAGGCCTTCGCCGAGCGCTAACGCGCAATTCTAGCTTGAGAAGACCGCATTTTCGCCGCGTGGGGCCCGTTGCGGCGCCGATTCGGCGCTTGATACACTGTGGGAACGAATCAGCGGAGTTCCCACATGGTTGCGGACAGCGACAGCAACATCGCCTGGCACCGGGTCCAGTTGAAGAAGAACCGCGCCGAGTTGAAGGCGCTGGAGACCGCGCGCTTCACGATGGGCGAGATCGCCTCCTCGAAGCGGAACGGCCAGACCCAGAAGGCGATCGCGGAACTCAAGCGCAAGATCGCCCAGTCCGAGCGCGTGATCGCCGATCACGACAAGCGCACGCGCCGTCCGCTCGGCACCGACATGCAGAGCCTCAGCAATGGCAGCTGGAGCCATTGGGACGCCTATACCAACCAGCAGCAGCGCAAGACCGGTCAGCGCTCGCCGGGGCGTGGATAAATCGTCGTCTCCTCGCGCCAGTTCCGACCCTTGCGCGTTGGCCCGCCCATACCATTTGGGTGAGACGCCAGCAATCACTCCGGTGATCCCATGACAACGCGCCTCGATTTCACCAGCGAGGCCTTCTTTCGCGATCCGCCCAAGGCGATCGCGGCGTTGCGCATGTCCGGTCCTCTCGTCGCGACGCGATTTCCTCTGGTCGGCGATGTCTGGATCACCACGACCCATAACGCGACGGCACAGGTGCTGAAGGACGGCGCTACCTTCACGCTGCGCAAGGAGGATGGCGACGTCGCGGGTCTGCGCTGGTGGATGCCGAGCTTCGTCAGGACCATCGCCAACAACATGCTGACGATGGACGAGCCGGATCACACGAGGCTCCGCAGCATCGTGGACGAGGCCTTTCGCCGCCGTGCCATCGTCGCGATGGAGCCGCGCATCCGTGCCATTGCCGACGGCTTGGCCGACGAGTTGTTCGCGGAGGGACGTCCAGCCGATCTGGTTCAGCGCTACGCGCGCATCCTGCCGCTCGCAGTGATCTCCGAGCTTCTGGGATTGCCTCTGGCCGACCGGCCCAAATTCATCGCCTGGGGCAACGCGATGTCCTCGCTGACAAATGTCGTCAGCTTCTTCCGCTTGCTGTGGGCGTTCCGAAAGATGCGGGCCTACCTCGAGCAGCAATTGCAGGCCGCGCGTATGCAGGGCGGTGAAGGCCTGATCGCCGAACTGGTCCAGGTCGAGCGCGAGGGTGCCCAGATCACGCCGGATGAAATGGTCTCGATGGTGTTTCTGCTGCTTGCAGCCGGCTCCGAGACGACCACGCATCTCATCAGCGGGTCCGCCTACGAGCTGCTCAGAAGTCCTGGCCTCCGCAGTTGGCTGGAGCAGGATTGGAGCCGCGCCGGTCTCGCCGTCGAGGAGTTCCTGCGTTTCGTCTCCCCGGTGCAATTTTCAAAACCGCGCTATGTGCGGCGGGACGTCGAGGTCGAAGGCATGCGTCTGAAGAAGGGCGACCGTGTCATGGTGATGCTCGCCGCCGCCAACATGGATCCGGCGGTGCATGATCACCCTGGAAGCCTCGATCTCGAACGCAAGCCGAACCGTCACCTCTCGTTCGGGACGGGAATCCATTTCTGCCTCGGCCATCAGCTTGCGCGCATCGAGGCGGCCTGCGCGCTGGAAGCGTTGTTCGTGCGGTGGCCGAAACTTGGTCTGGCCGTCGATCCCTCGCAGATCCATTGGCGCAAGCGGCCGGGGATTCGCATGATTGCGAAGCTTCCTGTCACGGCCGAGGTCCACGGAACATTTGCCGCTGCGGCGCCAGCGATGGCCGATCGTTCTCCCGTGCAGGCGGAGTGAAGCTCTCTCCTTCGGCAAATCGTCGCTGACCATGATCTGCTCGGAACGGCCTGCGGCGCTTGCTGTTGTCCACCGGGACCTGAGGGCATGCGAAGGAACAGTTCCGTGCGCAGGATTCCCATCTTTCAAAGAGGTTGGATCATGACCAGCAAAATGCCGAATGTTCCGCCGGACAATCAGAGCCGGAAGGGAACTGGCGACACCAAGCAAACGTCGGCCGATCAGACTCCGCGCGGCCAGCAGCGCGCGGAAAATCCGGACCAACAGGGACAGCAAGGCAACATCAAGCAGAACACGACCAATCAGGGATACCAGCAAGACCGTTGAGGAGGCGACATTCATGTCGACATCCACCAAGACGCCCAACAGCATTCGCCAGGGTGGCCCCGGCGCATCGCACGAGAACGCGAAGGCGCCGCTGGAGGTGAAGAAGCCGCCTGCGGACGATGAACAGCGAAGCCACAGCCGCGTCTCCGGTGGTGGAGGCGAGCAGGATTCCCATCACCGCCACGACGCGACCGGCAAGGGCGGCGGCAGATAGACCACAGCAGCCGCCGCGACCAATGCCGGTACAACGGACGTACCGAGCCAAGAGGAGAGACTGATGCCAAGTGGGCACGGCAGCAAGACGCACTTCAGATCCGGCATGCATGGCAAGGGCGACGGCACCGGTGCATTGACCGAAGTGCCCAAGGACAAGATCGGCGATAACATGGTCCTGTCCAACCGCGACAAGGCCCAGCATTCGGACATTCGCGGCATGGACGGCAAGTCCATTCAGACCGATCAGTATCAGGATCATGCAGCCAACCGGCTCGACGAGACGCCGGAGGCTGACGAGACCTGAGAGGGGCGTTCCTCCCGCTGAACTCGCGGACCGGCGTTCAGCCGGTCCGCTTTTTTGTCGGCGCGAGCTCGCGCTCCCAGCCGAACACGGAGCGGCCGTCGAGGTCGGGTGACGCCGCACGTTCGTCGGCGATGTAGGTCTCGACCGACGGGCCGCGCGCAGTGCGCTCCAACCGCCGTGCCTGATCGTCCAGCCGCTTCATCGCCTGCATCTCTTCATCACGCCCGAGCTTCGCGCTCTGGATCGCGCCCTTCAATACGCGAATGGTCTCGTCATAGACCTTGATCGGGACGGGATAGGGATGCCGGTCCTTGCCGCCATGGGCGAGCGAGAAGCGCGCGGGATCCTTGAAGCGATACGGCGCGCCGTGCACGACCTCGGCGACCATCGCCAGTGAGCGCACGGTGCGCGCGCCGACGCCGGGCGTCAGCAGCAGCTCCGGGAAATCGACCGGGCCGCGTTCGGCGGCTGCGGCGAGGGTGCCGTGCAGGCGCCGCGCGAACACATCCTTCGGCCGGACGTCGTGATGCGCGGGCATGATCAAATGCGGCAGCATGGCCTGCGCAGGCTCGGGCGCAGTCGCGGTGAGCCGCTCGAATTCGGTGAGGATGCGATCGGGGCCGAGATCGCTGAGGAGCTCGAGCTGCGCGCTCCGCGAAATATCGGCGCGGTGGTCGGTCAGATTGACGATCTCGCCTTGCTGCGGGCCGTCGATCGCGCTGTGCGGCGTATCGACAAAGCTCTTCAGCGCCTCGGAATGCCAATGATAGCGGCGGGCCTGCCGCTTGTCGCCGTTCATGCCCTGCTGCACCACCGTCCATTTGCCGTCGGCGGTGACGAAGAAGCCGTGGAGATAGAGATCGAAGCCGTCCTGCACGGCCGCGCTGTCGACCTTCGCCACCAGGCGGCTGGCGCGGGTGAGCCTTGCACTGTCGAAGCCGACGCGATCGCCGAGCTGCATCAGCTCGTCCGGCGTCTTGCGCGAATGCTGGCCGCGGCCGCCGCAGACATAAATGCCAAGCTCATCCTGAAGCGGCCCGAGCCCCCGCTTCAGCGCGCCGATCACGGATGTGGTGATGCCGGAGGAGTGCCAGTCCATTCCCATCACGGCGCCAAACGACTGGAACCAGAATGGATGCGACAGCCGCTGGAGAAACGCATCGCGGCCGTAATGATGCACGATCGCCTGCGTGACGATCGACCCAAGCGAAGCCATGCGGCTCGCAAGCCACGGCGGAACCCGTCCGGTGTGCAAGGGAAGATCGGCGCTGCCGGTACGTCTGGTCATGAGTCCTCAAGCTAGCCCAATTGGGCGACGGTTGCATCTGCGGAATGCTGCGTTGCACGAGAGAGGGGAGCCAAGCCGGCCGGGAGGCGTTGAGCGGGCTACGCGAAGTGCAATGACGGGGACAATCGATGAATTTGCAGGCCCTGATGGCCGACATCGACAGGATGTTCGGCTGGATACCCTCGTGGTTTGTCGGCCTCGGCCTGGTTGTCGGCGCGATCTTGCTTGCGCTGTTCGTTTATCGGGTCGCCGTATGGCTGCTCGCGCGCGCCTTCGGAACCCGCCTTCCGCTCCTGAGCATATTCATCGACCGCACTGCTGGCCCGGCCCAACTGGCGCTTTGCCTGGCGGCCGTCGCATTGGTCCTGCCGCTTGCCCCGCTCGACGAGATGATCCGCACGCCGCTGATGCGCCTGTTCGTCGTGGCCGTCATTGCCCTGATCGGCTGGATCTCGATCCGGATCGTAGACATGAGCGCGGCGCGGTACTTGCAGAATTTCCGCGATGTCAGCGAGAATTTCGTCGCGCGCAAGCACGTCACGCAAGTTCGCGTGTTCAAGCGCGTCACTGATACCATCATCGTCGTCATCACGGTGTCCACCGCGCTGATGACGTTCGATTCGGTGAGGCAATACGGCGTCAGCCTGTTCGCCTCCGCCGGCGCGGCCGGCATCATCGTCGGCCTTGCCGCGCGGCCGCTGCTCAGCAACCTGATCGCGGGCCTGCAGATCGCGATCACCCAGCCGATCCGCATCGAGGATGCCGTGATCATCGAGAACGAATGGGGCTGGGTGGAGGACATCGCCTCGACCTATGTCGTGATCCGGCTGTGGGATTGGCGACGCATGGTGGTGCCGCTGTCCTATTTCATCGAAAAGCCGTTCCAGAACTGGACCCGCGACACCGCCTCGCTGATCGGCGTGATCGCGCTCCATGTCGACTATCGTGCCGACGTCCCGCGCATCCGGCGTTGGCTGGAGGACGCCGTGAAGCAGTCCAAGCTCTGGGATGGCGCGGTGGTCAATCTTCAGGTGATCGATGCGGACTCGCGGACCATCGAGCTCCGCGCGCTGGTCAGCGCGCGAAACGCGCCGCAATCCTGGGACCTGCGCTGCGAGATCAGGGAAAAGCTCGTCGCCTTCATCCGCGACGAGATGCCGGAGGCGCTGCCGCGCGAGCGTGCGATCCTGATCCCGTCGGCCGACGATGATGCCGATTTCCTCCGGCCCGTCGCGCGGCCGGAGAAGATGCGGGCGAGCGCGCGCAATTGAGTAGCCGCGGGGCCATGCGGTGCCGACAACGGTCGCCTGCACGCGCGCGGCCGCCGCTTGCGCAATGTTCGCCATGCCTGTGAGCAGAATGAACACGCAACAATTCCGAACGATATCCTCATGCAAAGAGGCTCACTGCGCGCGGATGTTGGCAGCCTTCAGCACCGGCTCCCATTTGGTCGCCTCGGCGCGCATGTAGGCGTCAAACTCCTTGGCGGAGGAGCCGACCGGAGCGGCGCCGATCTTGCCCAGCGTCGACAGCACGTTCGGGTCTTGCAGCGCCGCCTTCAGATCGGTTTCGAGCTTCGCCACGATCTCCGGCGGCATTTTTGCCGGACCAAGCACGCCCCACCACACCGAAACGTCGTAACCGGCGACGCCGGATTCTGCGACGGTCGGGACGTCAGGTAATGCCTTGGAGCGCTCGGCCGAGGTCACGGCAAGTGCGCGCACCGGACCGCCTTCGAGCTGACCAATTGCTTCCGCGAGCGGATTGATGCTGAGCGGGATCTCGCCTGCGATCACGGCGGTCAGCGCCGGCGCGCCGCCCTTGTAGGGGATCGCGACAATCTTGCTGCCGGACATGTGCTTCAACAGTTCGCCGGCCAGATGCGCCGAGGTGCCATTGCCGGACATGCCGTAGGAGAGCTTGTCGGGCTCTTTCTTCGCAGCAGTCAGGAGATCGCCGAGTGTCTTGTAGGGGCTGTCCTTGGCCACGACGATCGCGAGCGGCGAGGAGGCGACTTCGGTGATCGCGGTAAAATCCCTGAACGTGTCGTAGGGCACGCTCGGATAGATGAACTGGTTGAGCGGATGACCGCTGGCGACCAGGATCAGCGTGTAGCCGTCGGGCGCGGCCTGCGTCAGCGCCTGCGAGGCGACGATGCCGCCGGCGCCGGGACGATTGTCGACCACCGGCTGCTGCCCCCAGGTCTTGGCCAGCGCCTGGCTCAGCGTGCGCGCGAGCACGTCGACCGCGCCACCGGCCGCGTAGGGCACGAGGATGTGAACCGGCTTGCTCGGATAATTGTCGGCGGCCTGCGCGGCGCTGCCCGCGAGCAGCAAACCGGCGCCCAGCATCAATCCGCCGATTGTCTTGTTCAAACCCAGCATTTTCCCAGCACTCCTTGCGGGCGCACGCATCCTTGCATCGGTCTTCGAGCCGTCCGGATGCCGCCCATGGTTTTTGTTGACGAGACCTGATCTTTTGTACGATAGTACAAATCACATGGTACGCAACCCCACCAGCAAGGAAACGGCCCGCAAGCCGAACATGCGCGAGGCGATCCTCGCCGCGGCCGAGGAGTTGTTCGCCACCAACGGCTTCAACGCCGTCTCGGTGCGCGACATCGCGCAGGCTGCCGGAGCCAATCCCGGCAGCGTGACCTATCATTTCAAGACCAAGGACGGATTGCTGCTGGAGATCTACCGGCGGCATTGCGGGCCGATGAATTTGCGACGTTCGGAGCTGCTCGCGGCCGCCAGGCGGGTGCGCGATCTCCAGGACCGGCTGGAGGCGGTGGTGCGGGCCTATGTCGTGCCGGCCTTCACCTCGGGCAGCGACCTTGCCGGCGGCGGTGCGCGCTTCACGCGGCTGCGCGCGGTGATGTCGGCCGAGGGCAACGAGGTTGCGCGAAAGATCATCGCACAGACATTTGACGACACCAGCCACGCCTTCATCGATGCGATCCACGAGAGCCTGCCGCACATTCCGCGCACCGACATCGTCTGGCGCAGTCACTTCCTGCTCGGTGCACTCTATTACTCGCTGGTGACGCCCGATCGCGTCTCGCGCCTGTCCCGCGGCGAAGCCGATGGCGGCGATGCCGCCAGCGCCATCGAGCAGCTGGTGCAGGCCACGGTTGCCTCCTTCCAGGCGCCGCCGCTCGATCATGCCGCGCCGGCGCGGCGGCGGCCGGTCGTCAGCAGCAAGACTTGAAAGAAGCCGTCTCGCCCGACGGTTGAAGTGATGACGATGATGTACACGCCCACCATTCCGCCGCCCGATCCGAACACGCGCACGCCGAAGTTCAAGCTGCCGAAGCTGTCCTGCGACGCGCATTGCCACATCTTCGGGCCCGGTGCGAAGTACCCTTACGCGCCGGACCGGTCCTACACGCCGCCGGATGCGCCGCTGGAGGATTTTCGCATCCTGCATGCCAAGCTCGGCGTCGAGCGCGCCGTCATCGTCAATGCCAGCGTGCACGGCACCGACAACAGTGTGGCGCTCGATGCCATCGCGCAGAGTAACGGCGCCTATCGCGCCGTTGCCAATATCGACGACACCATCACCGAGCGCGGGCTTCGTGCGCTGCACGAGGGCGGTTTTCGCGGCTGCCGCTTCAATTTCGTCCGCCATCTCGGCGGCGTCCCTGACAAAGGCGTGTTCGATCGCGTCATCGCCATGGTCGCGCCGCTCGGCTGGCACATCGACCTGCATTTCGATGCGATCGATCTGCCTGATTATGCCGACATGCTGGCAAAGCTGCCGCTCAGCTACACCATCGACCATATGGGACGGGTGAAGGCCTCCGAAGGGCTCGACCAGCTGCCGTTCAAGATCTTGATCGAGCTGATGCAGCGCGACGAGAAATGCTGGGTCAAGATCTGCGGCTCGGAGCGGGTGTCCTCCAGCGGTCCGCTCTTTGCCGATGCGGTGCCGTTCGCGCGAAAGATCGTCGAGACCGCGCCGGATCGCGTCATCTGGGGTACCGACTGGCCGCATCCCAACGTCAAGGTGATGCCGAACGACGGCGACCTCGTCGACTTGATTCCGCTGTTCGCGCCCGAGCCCGAGTTCCAGCAGAAGATCCTTGTCGACAATCCGGCGCGCCTGTTCGAGTTCGACCGATGACGGTGCTTGCAATCGACAAGCCGCGCGGGCGGCCCTGGTGGAGGGAGCTCTGGATCCAGGTGCTCATCGCCATGGCCGCCGGCATCGCGCTTGGGATCATCAGTCCCGAGGCGGGCGCCAAGATGCAGCCGCTCGGGGATGCCTTCATCAAGGCGATCCGGATGCTGATCGCGCCGATCATCTTCTGCACCGTCGTGCACGGCATCGCCCACATGGCCGACATGGCGCGGGTCGGGCGCGTCGCGGTCAAGGCGATCGTCTATTTCGAGATCATGACCACGATCGCGCTGATCATCGGTCTCATCGCGATCAACCTGCTCAAGCCCGGCGTCGGCATGAACATCGATCCCGCCAGCATCAATGCCAGTGCGATCGAGCCTTACGTCAAGCAGACCAGCGTCATCGGCTTCGTGCCGTTCCTGATGAACATCGTGCCCGCGACGTTCATCGGCGCCTTTGCCGAAGGCAACATCCTCCAGGTGCTGTTCATCTCCGTCCTTTGCGGCTTTGCGCTGGTGCAGCTCGGCGAACGGGCCGCGCCGCTGGTCCATCTGATCGACATCGCTGCGAAAATGGTGTTCGCCGTCGTCGGTTTCGTGATGTGGGCGGCGCCGATCGGTGCGTTCGGTGCCATCGCCTTTACGGTCGGCAAGTTCGGCGTGGGATCGCTGGCCTCGCTCGGCAAGCTGCTCGGAGGCTTTTATCTCACCTGTGTGGTCTTCATCGTCGTGGCGCTCGGCCCAGTGGCGCGGCTATGCGGCTTCTCACTGTTGAAGCTGATCCGTTACATCTGGGAAGAGTTGCTGATCTGCATCGCCACGACGTCATCCGAGACGGTGTTGCCGCGGATGCTGACCAAGCTGGAGAAGGCCGGCTGCGAGAAGAGCGTGGTCGGCCTCGTGATCCCGACCGGCTACTCCTTCAATCTCGACGGTACCTGCCTTTACCTTGCCGCCGCCTCGGTGTTCCTGGCGCAGGCGACCAACACGCCGTTCGGGCTGGCCGAGCAGATCGAACTGCTCTTGATCCTGCTCGTGACCTCCAAGGGCGCGGCGGGGATCGCGGGCGCCGCCTTCGTCGTGCTGGCGGCAACGCTGTCGGCGACCGGCACCATCCCGGTGACGAGCGTGGCACTGGTGCTCGGCATCCACCGCCTGATGTCGCAGGGGCTGACGCCGACCAATCTGATCGGAAACGCGGTGGCGACCATCGCGATTGCCAAATGGGAAGGCGCGCTCGACGGCGAACGCCTGAGGCGCGTGCTCGACGGCGAGGAACAAGGGGCCGCCGCAATCTGATGAAGTGGCTTCCGGCGCGACGCAGGCGGCCTATGATGGTTACGAACAAGAGAGGGGAGTTTCTCCCATGAAGACAGGTCTCGTCGTCACCGCCCATCCCGGCGATTTCGTCTGGCGCGCCGGCGGCGCGATCGCGCTGCATGCGAAGAAGGGCTATCGCATGAAGATCGTCTGCATGTCCTTTGGCGAGCGCGGCGAGAGCCAATTCGCCTGGAAGGAAAAGGGCGCGACGCTGGAATCGGTCAAGGCCGGCCGCAAGGACGAGGCGGAGCGGGCGGCAAAGCTGCTCGGTGCCGAGATCGAGTTCTTCGATTGCGGCGATTATCCTCTCAAGCTCACCGAGGCGCATTTCGACCGCATGGTCGACATCTACCGCGAGCTCAATCCCAGTTTCGTGCTGACCCACGCGCTGGAAGATCCCTATAATTTCGACCATCCGAACGCTGCGCATTTCGCGCAGGAGACGCGCGTCGTCGCGCAGGCGATGGGCCACAAGCCCGGCGCGCAGTACAAATATTCGGCGCCGCCGGTGTTCCTGTTCGAGCCGCATCAGCCAGAGCAGTGCAATTACAAGCCGGATCTGCTCCTCAAGATCGACGAGGTCTGGAAGGAGAAGTACGAGGCATTCCAGATTCTCGCCGCACAAAAACATCTCTGGGGCTATTACGAGCGCGTCGCGCTCAACCGCGGCATTCAGGGCAGCCGCAACACCGGCGTGCCCATGACTTATGGCGAGGCCTATCAGCGCCTGTTCCCGACGGTTTCGGAGGAGCTGGCATGAAGCCGGTCGTCGTTCGCAATATCATGCGTGCCGATCCCGCCGGGATGGCGGAGTACGGCGTCTCGACCGTGCACGAGGCCTATGCGCGGATCGGCCTGATGAAGCCTTATCTGCGGCCGGTCTGGGCAGGGGCGTCGATTGCCGGCCCCGCGGTGACCGTGCTGGCGCAGCCCGGCGACAATTGGATGATCCATGTCGCGGTCGAGCAGTGCAGAAAGGGCGACATCCTCGTCGTCGGCTGCACCACCGACAATACCGACGGCATGTTCGGCGAATTGCTGGCGACCTCGCTGCAGGCACGCGGCGTGCAAGGGCTGATCATCGATGCCGGCTGCCGCGACGTCAAAGCGCTGCACGAGATGAAGTTTCCGGTGTGGTCGCGCGCGGTCTCGGCCAAGGGCACAGTCAAGGCGACGCTCGGCTCGGTCAACGTCCCCGTCGTTTGCGCCGGCGTCAATGTCGACCCCGGCGATATCGTCGTGGCCGATGACGATGGCGTCGTGGTGGTCCCGAAGCGCTACGCCGCCGAGGTCGCCGAGAAGGCGAGGAAGCGCAACGCAGACGAAGGCGGCAAGCGCAAGCGCCTTGCCTCGGGCGAACTGGGTCTCGACATGTACGGCATGCGCGAGGCGCTGGCGAAGGCCGGGCTCGTCTATGTCGACAATCCCGAGGACGTCTAGAGCAACGGCGGGAGCGGGTGGGTGGAACGTCTCAAGCTGAAGGCCGTGCTCGGTAGTCACCCCCACGTCCAGGCAGTGAAGAGCGGCGCGCTACGCTCCGATCTTTTTGACCTAGACTTCATCGCGTACACGCCGACCAATACTGCGTTCAAGCCGATGGTGCGGGAGCAGGCCTTCGACGTCTGCGAGATGGCGATCGTGACGTATCTGATGGCGAAGGCGCACGGCAAGCCGCTGGTGCTGCTGCCGGCGACCATGCTCGGCCGCTTCCAGCATTCCTATGCGCTGTACAATCCCGCACATGGAATGTTCGGGCCGTCCGATCTCGAAGCCAAGCGGGTTGGCATCCGCTCGTTCACGACGACGACCGGTGCCTGGATCAGGGGCATCCTTGCCAACGACTACGGCGTCAATCTCGACAAGATCCGCTGGATCACCTTCGAGGATCCGCACGTCGTCGAATATGTCGACACCACCGAGCGCGCCCCGAAGGACAAGAAGATCCTGCAGATGCTGCTCGACGGTGAGCTCGACGCTGTCCTCGGCGAGACCTCTGATAATCCCAAGCTGAAGCCGCTATTTCCCGATCCAGCCGCGGAGGCCGCCAAATGGTACGCCAAGCGCGGCGTCGTGCCGGTCAATCATCTGGTCGTCGTGACCGAGCAACTCGCGAGAACGCGTCCCGAGATCGTTGCGGGCGTCTATGATCTCCTCAAGCAGAACAAGGTGCAGGTGGGCCCCGCGGGAGATCCCGACCTCGTTCCGTTCGGGGTCGAGGCCAACCGGAAGCCGCTGGAGCTGATCGTCGACTACGCATTCCAGCAGGCACTGATCCCGCGCCGCTATGCGGTCGAGGAGCTGTTCGACGAGACGACACGAGGATTGAACTGATGGTGGATCCGAAGCGATGGCAGATCGGGCTGGTCGGCTACGGCGAAGTCGGCAGGATCTTGGCCGAGGATTTGCGCCAGCAGGACATCAAGGTCGCCGCCTATGACATCAAGCTCGGGGGCGAGCAGGGCGCGCCGCTGAAGGAGCATGCGGCGAATCACGGTGTGGCGCTTGCGGCATCTCATGCTGAGCTGACCGCGAAATCGGACTTCATCATCTCCGCCGTCACCGCGAGCCAAGCGGTGCCTGTCGCAGAGGCCTGTGCCGCTGCGATCAACCAGGGCGCCTGGTTTCTCGATTTCAATTCGGCCTCTCCGGGCGCCAAGCAGCGCGCCGCTGCGCTGATCGACGGCGCCGCCGGGCGCTACGTCGAAGGTGCCGTGATGACCTCGGTGCCGCCGTATCGCATCAAGGTGCCGCTGCTGCTCGGCGGCCCCGGCGCGCGAGAGATCGAGCCGCTTCTGAACGCCATCGGCTTTGCCGCGAAGGTTGCAAGCGACAAGCTCGGCGTGTCCTCGGCGGTGAAGATGTGCCGCAGCATCATGATCAAGGGCCTGGAGGCCATGGTCATCGAGAGTTTTACAACCGCGCGCGCCTATGGGGTCGAGGATGCGGTGCTGGCCTCGCTCGCGGAGACGTTCCCCGGGATCAACTGGGAGAAGCAGGGCGCCTATTTCTTCCAACGCGTGATCGAGCACGGTCGCCGGCGAGCCGAGGAGGTGCGTGAGGTCGCCGAGACCGTGCGTGAGGCGGGACTGACACCATGGTCCGCGCAGGGCACGGCAGAGCGGCAGGCCTGGGTGGCTGACCTTGCCGATGAAGGGCTGTTCGGCGTCAGGGGCACGGCGGAGTTCGCGCGCAGCGCTGATTGGCGTACCGAGGCAGATCGAATCCTGAGCAAGATCAAACGCTGACGCCGAACGCGTAGGTTGAGTTCAAAACCCTGCCGCTGTCGCGATAGTTCGAGATTTCGTCACGGGCGAGCTCGATCAGATCGACCAGGCGCTTGGCCTCGCGGACGACTTGCTCCTTGGCGGGCGCGGTGCGGAACTCGGTGAGAATCATGCGGATGCACTTGTCGGCGGTATCCAGCGTCCAGAGCGCGCGGGTCATGTCGTCCTGCGTGTGGATCGCCGAGATATCGAGGCCAGATAGGACTTCGCCGATTCCATTCAGTCGCTTGACGGCGGTTTCCGCCGGCGTGTTGGCCCGAATGGAGCGATAATCGATGCTACTGAATGCGCTGAACATGTACATACTTCCCCACTGAACAGGTCGTTCAGTGCGTCTCCTTAGTATGATCCTGATGGCCTGTTGTGCAATGCGCACAGCTACGGTCCGGGATTCTACCGGGCTCGGATCTGGGGACGGATCGGCCGTGAATCGGTACGAAACGGTCCGACGATCAGCCGTGTTCCCGACGATTTTACCGTTGGAGATTCGACCGGAAATGCGTTCAGGCCCCAGGCCGGAACAGAGCGGGCCGCTGCCGTGCAAACGTCTGTCGGCCCTCCTTGAAGCCCATCATGACGTCGGGCAGCTCGGCGATGGCGAAGCGGCTGTCTTGCGTATCAAGCACGATGAGATCGGCGGGATTGCCGATCTTGATGCCGTAATCGTCGAGATTCATCAGCCGCGCCGGCAGCTCGGTCACGAGATCGAGGCAGGTGTCGAAATCCCTCACCGAGGCGTGCGCGACATTGGCGTAGAAGTTCGCCATCCGCAGCAGCGAGGCGTCGCCGAACGGCGTGAAGGGATTGAGCACGTTGTTGGTGGCGACCGAGCAAACCACGCCGTCGCCCGCGAGCTTGTGGGCGAGTGCCAGCCCGCGCGGCGCGTTGTGGGCGGCTTCGCGCCCCATGAGATAGAGATCGGTCGCGGGCAGCACGGTGACGGCGACGCCGGCCTTCGCCAGTTGCGCGGTGGCAGCCTTCATCCGCTCCGGCGGTAATGCCGAGAGCTTCGTCGCGTGGCCGATCGTGACCCGTCCATGATAGTTGCGCCGCTCGGTCTGGCGGCAGACCTCGTCGAGATGCCACCAGGAAGGATCGAGATCGAAATCCAGATGGAGGTCGACGTCGACGTCGAATTCCTGGGCGAGGTCGAAGATTCGCGCGAGATGCGCGGTCGGATCGGTGTCGGTATAGGGACAGCCGCCGATCGTCTCGCCGCCGTGGCGCAGCGCCTGGACCAGCAGCTCCTCAGCTCCGGGATCGTTGATCAGCCCCTCCTGCGGGAACACGCAGAGCGACAGGTCGAGCGCCCACGCATAGTCGCGCTTCAACGCCTTCACCGCCTCGAAGCTGCGCAGGCCGATACGCGGATCAATCTCCACATGCGTGCGCATGCGCGTCGTGCCGTGCACGATCGCGCGTTCGAGCACCTTGGCGCCGCGGGCGTAGACGTCCTCCACGGTGAAGTCGCGTTTCATGGCCGACACGGCCCGGATGGCGTCACCGAGACTGCCGTGATCGTGGCCGCAGCGGTCGAGCAGGCAGGCCTTGTCGAGATGGATGTGGGTGTCGACGAAGCCGGGCAGGGCGAGGTGCCCGCCGATATGGACCTCGACGGCTTCGCAGGTGAGCTTCGGCTCGATCGCGGCGATCCGGCCGCCCTTCACGCCGATGTCGACAGGCGCGGCGGACGATCGCAACAACGCGGTACGGAAGATCAGGTCGAAGGCGGGCTGGGTGATCATGGCTCTTGCGGACGGAACTTAGAGCAATCGGCGGGGATCGGCGGCTCCAGATTGTCGGCAGTGTAGCGAGGCAAATGTTCAAAATATATGCATGGATTCCGCGACAGTGGCGGTAATATTCCGCGAACCCGGGAGAGCCTGCCATGTCCGTTGCCGCCAGAGCCGAAACTGCTCAATTGTCCGATGCCGCGATCGTGGAGGCCTATCTCACGGCATCGATGATCCCCGATCCCGACGCGGCGGCGGCCTATATGGCGCCGGGCACCGTCATCACGTTCACCGGCGGGCGCGAGTTCGATCATCCGCGCGGCCCGACCGGCTTCAACGCCAAGCGCTACCGCTGGGTCAAGAAGAAGATGGACCGGTTCGACGTCTGCCCCGGCGACGGCGAGACCGTGGTCTACAGCGTCGGTACGCTCTACGGCGAATGGAAAGATGGGACCCCGTTCGAGGGCAACCGTTACGTCGACCGCTTCGTGGTGCGCAATGGCAAGATCACCAAGATGGACGTCTGGAACGACAGCGCCGAGCGCATCCTGGTCCAGCGCGGCATCGACGCGTAAGGTCCGTCTCGGCACAGGCGGAGTCGAACGGCCGCTCGTCATATCGAAAGCTGCGATAGCTGATAGGCGCGAGCCCGTCTGGCGGCTGGCGTGCGTCTGCGCTATCAAGTCCCGCGATTGCGCCCTGCATGGAGGCGCAAGCCCCCTTTAGGAGCAGCCGATGCGTCTTTCCACCGTTATCCTGGCCCTGACATGTCTTGCCGGCGCAGCTTCAGCCGAAGATCTGTCGGGCACGCTCCAGAAGGTCAAGGAGACCAAAAAGATCACCCTGGGCTATCAGGAGGCCTCGGTCCCGTTCAGCTATCTCGACGGCAACCAGAAGCCGGTCGGCTTCGCCATGGACATCTGCCTTGGGATCGTCGATGCCGTGAAGAAACAGCTGGGCATGGCCGACATCGCCGTCGACACTCTCGCCGTGACGTCGTCGAACCGCATTCCGCTGATGGTCAACGGGACTCTCGACCTGCACTGCTCGGCGACCACGAACAACGCCGACCGCCAGAAGCAGGTCGCCTTCACCAACACGCATTTCCTCAGTGCGACGCGCTTTGCAGCCAAGAAGGCCGCAAAGATCAACACCATCGACGATCTCAAGGGCAAGGCGGTCACGGCGGTGGCCGGCTCGGTCAACCTGACCCAGCTCGCCAAGGTCAACACCGAGCGCAATCTCGGCATCAATGTGATGCCGGCCAAGGACCAGGCCGAGGCGTTCCTGTTGCTGGAAACTGACCGCGCCCAGGCCTACGCACTCGACGACGTGCAACTCGCGGTCGCGATCGCGCGCTCGAAGGAGCCGCAAGCCTTCATGATCAGCGAGGAGGCGTTTTCCAAGCCGGAGCCCTACGGCATCATGCTGCGGCGGGAGGATGCGCCGTTCAAGGCGCTCGCCGACCGCGCGACTGCGGAGCTCTATGCAAGCCCGGAGATCGAGGTGCTCTACAAGAAATGGCTGCAGTCCCCGACGCCGCCGAACGGCCTCAACTACAACGTCCCGATGTCGCCCGCCCTGCGCAACGCCTTCAAGAAGCCGAGCTGGAGCGCAGATCCGGATGTGTATGTGGTGAACTGAGGCGGCGGCGAGCTTCTGGCCGAAGCTCCCTCCAGGATTTGCCCGACCATCGGTTATCGCGAGATCCCGCATCGCATTTGCCGCCGGCGCCATTTTGCGGCGCGATGCGACCATTCGTGGCCTTGCTTGGCCTGCCACTTTGACCTTGCGCCCCCTTCGATTGCGTTGTTAGTATTTAATCACTTTTAAGTTGTTTCTTTTCAGGAGACGTTTTGTGGCTATTCATTTTGACGTAGTGCGCGACGGCGCACACTTTTCCGCGCGTCCCGACAATGGCAAAGCCTTTGCGATCGGGCAGAAGGTCAGATACCGAAATAAGAAGACCGGCGTCGAGCGGTTTGGACTCTCGAACGACGGCAGCTACTTCGGATCTGCAGAAGCGAAGAAGTGGCTCTATCTCGCGAAGAACTATCAGGACGTCTATCCGTTCTGGTCGGATTTCATCGAGCCGACCGCCATTTGCGAAGGACAGAGCTTTCTGTCCCTGAACAGCTATGATCGCGCGCGCTTCACATTCGGGTTCGGGCAGTTCGCGGCGCATGTGCCGGACGGCGATTTCATTCGCTGGTTCAGGGATATGCTGCAACGCCCCGAAGCCCAGGACTACTTCCCCAACCTCGAAGTGCTGAACGGGCGCATCGTCAAGGTCGAAGAGAACAAGACGCTTCCGATGGAAACGGCGAACTCGACCGAGGCATTGCAACTCTACCTCAACCCGACCTTGGACGAGGTCGAGGATGCCGAGGTGATCGGCGCCGCGAAGTTCATCCATTGGACTACCAGCGTGGCGGAGGCCCGGTTGCTGCAGGTCCAGCATATGGTGACGACGGCACGCGCGCTGGTCAAGGAAGCGGACAAGCGACTTGGTCTCGACGGCAAGACGGCTGACATCTGCTGCGTCGTCATGGACATTCGCCACCAGGGCCGGGCCGCGTTCTCGGACATGCAAAAGGCCCTGCTCGACAGCAAGCCGTTCGAGGCCTTGCTGGATGTGGGGCGCGACAACGAGCCCGAACGTTGCAACAATCTGAAGGCGGCACTCGCGACGAGGCGCACAGACCTCAAGAAGAAGCGATGGTCTCGCGCCATGGGCGAATTCGTCTGAGGGAGCCCCATCATGACGATTGCGGAAACCGTCGTCGAGATGGCTCGGCGGGAATGGACGCGCTGGGGTGGCCCCGCTGAGATGATCGACGGACGTCTGATCGGCTTCACGAGCGAGCGGATGGAGGCGGATGCGCCTTTTTGGACCTATGTCGGTGAATACTGGAAGACAGTCGGTAGCCATCTGGACGGCAGGGATTCGCCGGCTTGGTCGGCTGCCTTCATTTCCTATTGCTTCCGTGAGGCGGGCGCCGAGAAGACATTTCCTTACAACGAGAACCATTCACTCTACGCTGCCGCCATCGACAGTGGGCACTTTCCCGGCCTCTCGCTGCAGGATCCTGCCTCGACGTCACTGGCGGTCGGCGATCTCGTCTGGGCAAGCCGCCGCGGAGACGGTTGCCGGGCGCCGCCGCGGAGCTTTACTGAAGCAAAGAGTGAATTGAAGAAGATACGCGCCGGGAGGGCGGGGAGCTTCTGTAGCCACAGCGACATCGTCGTCGCTGTGCGCGCGGGGGAGGCCGACGTGATTGGCGGTAACGTCAAGAACGCCGCGACGCGGACGACCTACAGGCTGGACGTCAACGGATGTATCAGGGACGGCCGTCGCAGCTTTGTTGGAGTTATCAAGAACGCGCTCTGACACAAGCTAAAGCGCGACAACGATTGGTCCCAATGGCTTTGCGGTTTGGCGCGGCGAGGCACGCCGTCGCCTCGCCCGCGCAGTTCACGCGTTCGAATATTTCTTCAGCTCGAACCGTGCGATCTGGTTCCGGTGGACCTCATCCGGTCCATCGGCAAGCCGCAGCAAACGCGCGGTGGCATAGGCCTGGGTCAAGCCGAAATCGTTCGAGGTGCCGCCGCCGCCATGGGCCTGGATCGCCCAGTCGATGATCTGGCAGGCCATGTTGGGCACCGCGACCTTGATCATCGCGATCTCGGCTTTCGCCACCTTGTTGCCGACCGTGTCCATCGCGTAGGCCGCATTCAGCGTGAGGAGCCGGGCCTGCTCGATCATGATGCGGGATTCTGCAATGCGCTCTTGCGTCACCGTCTGCTCGGAGACGGGCTTGCCGAAGGCGACGCGGCTGCGCACGCGGCGGCACATCTTCTCCAGCGTACGTTCGGCAAGGCCAATCAGCCGCATGCAATGGTGGATGCGGCCGGGCCCCAGGCGGCCCTGTGCGATCTCGAAGCCACGGCCTTCGCCGAGCAGCATGTTCTCCTTGGGGACCCGCACATTGGTGAAGACGACTTCGGACGCCCGGTCAGGCACGCCGTAGAAGCCGAACACGGGCAGGGGACGTTTCACCTCGATGCCAGGCGTGTCCATCGGCACCAGGATCATCGATTGCTGCTTGTGGCGGTCCAGATTGTCAGGATCGGTCTTGCCCATGAAGATGCAGATCTTGCAGCGCGGGTCGGTCGCATTGGTCGTGTACCATTTGCGGCCGTTGATGACGTAATGGTCGCCGTCACGCAGGATCGAACTCTCGATGTTGGTCGCATCGGATGAGGCGACCGCCGGCTCGGTCATGGCGAAGCAGGAGCGGATTTCACCTGCGAGCAGCGGCTTCAACCAACGCTCCTTGTCCTTCTCCGAACCGTAGCGCTCCAGCACCTCCATGTTGCCGGTATCGGGCGCCGAGCAGTTGAACACTTCGGGCGCCAGATGCGATCGGCCCATCACCTCGCAGAGCGGGGCATATTCGAGATTGGTCAGGCCTGCGCCATGGCCGGACTCCGGCAGGAACAGATTCCAGAGGCCTTCCGCACGCGCCAGCGGCTTCAACTCCTCGACGACGGGATAGACCTTCCAGGGTCCCAACTCTTCCGCCTCGCGATAGAAGCGCTCCTCGTTCGGGTAGATGTGCCGGTCCATGAAGCTCTCGAGCTTGCGCTTGAGCTCGACGACTTTTGGCGACATCGGGTAAAGCATCTCTGGTCTCCTTGATTGATCGGCGGCCGGATCAGCCGATTTCGAGATAATCCGGGCCGGGCAGTTTCGGGAAGGGCGCCGTCGGCAGCGTCTGATACCAGAACGCGACGGAGGCGATGTCGTCCTGCAACGGAAGGTATTTGGCCTCCTTGGTGCCCGGCAACCAGCCCAGCGCCTGGATCGTCACACGCAGATCGGTGCGGAAGCGCACGGGATCGGGGATGTGCCAGCGATACATGCCGAAACGTTGCTGCGATTTGTAGACGCCGTCGGGGCGGATCACCTGGGGCAAGCCGGCATAGGGCGTGGTGAATTCCTGGTAGCGCGATTGCTGGCCCTGGCCGGAATGGGCGACATAGGGATCGAAATTATAGGCACCGCAGAAATAGTCCTCGGTGCCGGTGCCGCAGATCGTCGGGAAGTCACCGTCGCCGTCGATGAAGAACTTGATTTCGCCTTCGCCCCACCAGCCGTTGTTGTTGACGCCCCAGGCCATGTAGGTGCCGACATAGTGGCCCGCGCCGCTGATGCCGTCGAGGATGGTATAGACCTCCTTGTATGGCAGCGGGTTGGTGCGGCGGAATTGGGCATGGAAGTAGGCGCAGTCCTCCGGCACGTCGGTCAGGGTGTAGTTGATCTGGTAGTAGACGGTGAGTTGCTCCTCACTGCGGTTCTCCAGCGTGAAGCGCGCGCGCTTGCGAAACGGCATCTCCCAATAGCAGTTGAAGGCGCGGCCGGGATTGACGCACACCGCGAGGGAGGACACCTGCGCGAACTCTTCCCATCCGCAGGCGAAGAAATCGCCGGCCGGGCACTCGACGCTCGGCAGCGTTTGATCGTCCCAGTAGATGCGCAGGATCGAATGCCGCAACCGTCCGCGCGCCAGCGTCATCCAGATCTGCTGGATCGCGCCTTGCCCGGCGATGTCGCCGAGCGTGAAGGTCGTGCCCGGTTCGATGACGACGTAGGGCGAGACCTTCCAGCCCTGTCCGAGATCGCGGGCCTGGCGTGCGGCGGGGCCGTCGACGGACATGCCGCCCTTGCCCTTCTCGCCGGTGAAGTTCTCGGGGCTGATCGAACGCGTCCGCGCGTTCGACAGGCGCGACAGATTGCCGAGATGCAGGCCCAATCCGGAAAACGCCATGATGTCCTCGATGCAGGTTTAGCGACCTCCCGATATATCGCCGCTGAATTGACCAAAAGGTGAAGATGATGGCGTCAGGGAAGACGACCTGTGTCGGCCTTCGTAGCCCGGATGGAGCGTAGCGCAATCCGGGGTTCGTGCGTCATGGCAGGATTTCCCGGATTACGCTGCGCTCCATCCGGGCTACAAGGTCGACGCCTCTGCGCGCGGCTCACGCGACGCGATACTCCCTGAACTTCTCGCGCAGAGCCGATTTCAACACCTTGCCGGTGCCGGTCATCGGGAATTCGTCCAGGAATTCGACGGCGTCCGGCATCCACCAGCTCGCGACCTTCGGGCGCATGTGCTCGAGCAGCGTCTTGCCGTCGACGGTCGCGCCCTTCTTGCGGACGACGAGGAGTAGGGGACGCTCCTGCCATTTCTCGTGGTTGATCGCGACCACGGCTGCCTGAAGCACATCAGGGTGAGACAAGGCGACGTCCTCGAGCTGGATCGAGGAGATCCATTCGCCGCCGGACTTGATCACGTCCTTGGAGCGGTCGGTGAGCGTGACGTGGCCCTGCGGGTCGATCACGGCCATGTCGCCGGTGATCAGCCAGCCGTCGCGGTCGAGACCTTCCTCTAACTTCATGTAGCCGGAGGCGACCCAGGGGCCACGGGCGCGCAAATGGCCGACGGACTTGCCGTCGCGTGGCAGCTCGACGCCGCTGTCGTCGACGATGCGCAAGCTCGTGCCGAAGCAGGCGCGGCCCGAGACCTGGCGCCGGTCGAATTTCTCCTTATCGCCGAGATGCTCCGAGCCAGGCCTCAAGCCCGGCATCGAGCAGCCGAGCGCCTCGGTCATGCCCCAGGCCTGGATGTAGTCGATATTGTAGTCGCGCTTCAGTTTCTCGACCATCGCGCGCGGCGGCGCCGAGCCCGACGACAGCGTTGCCCGCAGCGTGGAGAATTTGTTGCCGGTGCGGCCCAGCCAGTCGAGCAGGATCAGCCAGAAGCTCGGCACGCCTGCCGACAGCGTCACCTTCTCGCCTTCGAGCAATTCGTAGAGCTTGTCGGGCTCGTAATTGCGGCCCGGCAGCACCAGCTTCGAGCCGGTGTAGGGCGCCGTGAACGGCATGTTCCAGCCATTGCCGTGGAAGAGCGGCGCCATCGGCATCATCACTTCGCGCACGCCTTCGACATGTCCCGGCAGGAAGTCGAAATTGCAGCAGGTCATGGTCTGCAGGATCGCGGCGCGGTGCGAATAGATCACCCCCTTGGGATTGCCGGTCGTGCCCGACGTGTAGCAGATGGTAGAGGCGGACTTTTCGTCGAACTCCGGCCAGGTGAAGCCGGCCTCATTCTCCTTGTCGAGAAGGTCCTCGTAGCAATGCACGTTGGCGAGCTTGGTCTCGGGCATCCGCTCGCGCGACGACATCACGACATAGGCTTCGATCGTCTTGAGCTGCGGCGCGATCGCCTCGACGATCGGCAGCGTGGCGCGGTCGATGAACAGCAGGCGGTCTTCGGCGTGGTTGATGATGTAGACGAGCTGCTCGGGAAACAGCCGCGGGTTGACCGTGTGCAGCACATAGCCCATGCCCGGCGCGGCATAGAACATCTCGAAATGACGATGCGTATTCCAGGCCAGCGTGCCGACGCGATCGCCGGGATTCATGCCGAGCCGCTTCAGCGCCAGCGCCATGCGCTTGATGCGCGGATGGGCGTCGGCATAAGTGTAGCGATGAATGTCGCCCTCGATCTCGCGCGCGACGATCTCGGCTTCGCCGTGATAGTCCGCGGCATACTGGATCAGGCCGCTGATCAGAAGCGGCATGTCCATCATCAATCCCTGCATGGTCTCCTCCACGGCCACGTCGTTGCGTGGCGTTGCGCTTGTGATTTGCGCGTGAGGTTAGCGGAACGTCACGCGGCGTTCACGCAAAAAACAAGGGACGCGATTGCATGCGTCACTTTTTCAGGGCTAACTGATCCGAGCTGCCGCCGAAGCAGCGTTCTCCGTGGAGGAAATGCATGTCAGCGGAAAGACACAAGACCGGTGCGGCCGGCGAACCTACCGTCGATATTGCAGCCCTCCGCGCGCGCTACCGCGACGAGCGCGACCGCCGTTTGCGTGCCGAAGGCAAGGCCCAGTATGTCGAGGTAACAGGGGAATTCGGCCGCTACCTCGACGACCCCTGGGCCGATCCCGGATTTGCGCGTGCACCTGTCAGTGAAGAGACTGAAGTGCTCGTCGTCGGTGGCGGCTTTGGCGGGCTTCTCTGTGCCGCCCGTTTGCGCGAAGCCGGCATCGATGATTTCCGCATCGTGGAAAAGGCTGCGGACTTCGGCGGCACCTGGTACTGGAATCGCTATCCCGGCGCCGCCTGCGATACCGAGAGCTACATCTATCTGCCGCTGCTGGAAGAGACCGGCTACATGCCGGTGCGCAAATATGCGCGCGCGCCGGAGATCTACGAGCATTCCCGCCGCATCGGTCGCCATTTCGATCTCTACGATCGCGCGCTGTTTCAGACCGTCATCTCGCGGATGGCATGGCAGGAGCAGGAGGCGCGATGGCTGGTCGAGACCGATCGGGGCGATCGCATCCGTGCACGTTTCGTCATTCTCGCCGGAGGTCCGCTCAGCAGACCGAAGCTGCCGGGCATTCCCGGCATCGAGACCTTCGAGGGCCACAGCTTCCATACCAGTCGTTGGGATTACGGCTACACCGGCGGCAATGCGGATGGTGGTCTGACCGGACTTGCCGACAAGCGCGTCGGCATCATCGGCACCGGCGCCACCGCCGTGCAATGTGTGCCGCATCTCGGCCGCTCGGCGAAGGAGCTCTACGTCTTCCAGCGCACGCCGTCAGCGATTGGCGTGCGCGACGACCGGTCGACGGATCAAGACTGGGCGCAGAGCCTCAAGCCCGGCTGGCAGCGCGAGCGCATGGACAATTTCACCGCCGTGATATCAGGCGAGCCGGTCGAACGGGACCTGGTGCAGGACGGCTGGACCGGCCTGCTCGGCGAGATCCTGCTGGCGCCGCGTCGTCAGCCGCAGCCGGTGACCTCGATGGAAGAGGCGCTGAAGGTCATCGAGCAGGCCGACTACCGCAAGATGGAGGAGATCCGCGCCCGCGTCGATGCGGTGGTCAAGGACACGGCGACCGCGGACGCGCTCAAGCCCTGGTACAAGGCGTTCTGCAAGCGGCCGTGCTTCCACGACGAATATCTCGATGTCTTCAATCGTCCCAACGTGCATCTCGTCGACACCAAAGGGCAGGGTGTCGAGCGCATCACCGAGAACGCCCTCGTGGCTGGCGGCAAGGCTTACGAGCTCGACTGCCTGATCTATGCCAGTGGTTTCGAGGTCGGCACCGACTATGCCCGCCGCATGGGCTTCGAGGTCTACGGCCGCGACGGCATGAGCCTGACCGAGCGCTGGCAGGGCGGCGTCAAGACGATGCATGGCTTCTACAGCCGCGGCTTTCCGAACTGCTTCCTGATCGTCACGGTGCAGGCCGGCCAGAGCGCCAACTTCCCGCACATCATCGACGAGCAGTCGCAGCACATCGCCTATGTGATCGCCGAAGCGCGTAAGCGCAAAGCCCGAACGCTGGAGCCGACGCTCGCCGCGGAAAACGCCTGGGTCGAGGAGGTCGTCAAGGCCGCGCTCGGTCGCCAGACCTATCTCGCCGAATGCACGCCCGGTTACTACAACAACGAGGGCGTGTTCGATCCGATCGCGGCAAGAAACAGCCAATATTGGCGCGGGCCGGTGGCGTTCCTGCGGCTGCTCGACAAATGGCGCAAGGAAGGCAATCTGGACGGCCTCGAATTGTCCTATGATCAGGCCATGGAGTCGACGCGTTCCTCCGGGTAAGGTTGCGCCGATCGGTACAGGACGGGAGATTGGGTATGACCACGGGCAGGGCGGTTGCGGGAGCGGTTGTTGGTGCGATGGCGCTGCTCGGGTGCCTGGCGCCCCGCGCCGAGGCCGCCACCTGCGGCAACGGGCCGGCGGGTTTTGAGGCTTGGAAACGAGAGTTCAGCGCAGAGGCGCAGGGCAAGGGTATCGGCCAGACCGCGCTCTCGGCGCTGATGCAGACCAACTACGCCAGTGCCACCATCGCGGCCGACCGCGGCCAGCGCAGCTTTTCGCTGACGCTCGACCAGTTTCTCGCCAAGCGCGGCGCCACCACCATCGTCGCCAAGGGGCGCCAGCTCAAGCAGTCGCAGGCCGCGTTGTTCGCCTCCATCCAGCAGCGCTATGGCGTCCCGCCCGGCCCGCTGATCGCGATCTGGGGCATGGAGACCGGTTTCGGCAGCCAGCGCGGCAACCAGAACATGCTGTCGTCGATCGCAACCCTGGCCTATGACTGTCGCCGCCCTGAATTCTTCACCGACCAGCTCTACGCGGCCTTGAAGCTGGTCGACCGCGGCACGCTGTCGGGGGCGACCCGCGGCTCCATGCATGGCGAGGTCGGCCAGACCCAGTTCATGCCCAAGAATATCCTGGCCTATGGCACCGGCAACCTCGAGGTGGCCGCCAACGCGCTGAACTCGACGGCGAATTTCCTCAAAGGTCATGGCTGGAAAGCAGGAGCCGGTTACCAGCCGGGCGAGCCGAATTTCGCCGCCATCGAGGCCTGGAATGCGGCCGGTGTTTATCAGAAGGCGATCGCGCTGATGGGACGGCAGATCGACGAGGGCGGCGGAGCGGCGGCCTCGCGCTGACGAAAACCCGTCCACTTCGCTCGAAAACGCTCCTGCTCAGCAAGGCGTGATGCGCCGACATGAGAAAGTTGTTGCCATCAGGAACCGAGGGCACGAGGTTTGCTTTGATCAGATTCAGGGCTGGGCATGAGGAGACTCAACATGGCAACCCAGATCGTGATGGACCAGACTGGCGATACGCGCCACGAGTTTGATCCTGGCAATGCCGAAGCGCTGGCGCGAGCCGAACGGCGCTTTCGGGAGCTGACCGGAGCCGGCTTCACCGCGGCCCTTCGCAACGGACCCGGCGAAGTCACTCGTATCAGATCGTTCGACCCGACCGCGCAGGAAACGCTGTTCTATCCCCGCCTGGTCGGCGGTTGATCTGAGCTGCTCATGATTACGGCGGTTTGGCTCCGCGCGCCGGCGCGTGCGCGTCTGCATGCGCTGCGTGAACTTTATCGGCGCTTCTTCGGCGAGAACACGCCGGATGCCCGTGGCCGCCGGCTGCTCTTCGATTGGCTCTCGCCCGCACAGCGCGCCCAATTCGAAGAGCACCGGTATTTCGACGTCATTGGATGCGACACCGGCAAGACCTACCGCATTCACTACGGCACCGCCGCCAATGTCCACGAAATCGACGGCGAAGGCCGCGCGACGATGGGATGGTGCTTCGTCCCGTCAGGCTTCCTGGTGCCGGGCGACGTCATGCTGGCGCAGAAGATCGCGCTCGAGACGGATGAGACGGGCGCGCTCTCTCTCGCCAACCGGTTTCCGCCGGCAACGCATTCGGAGCACTTCTACCGGCGGCCCTTCTAGCGGCTGAAACGGCGAAGCGGTCAGCGGGTCAGTTATGCGTGGTGCGGTAGGCGTCCAGCGCGTGCGCCGCGAAGACACCGGCGCTGCAAAGGGCGAGCAGGCCCGAGATCAGCTCGATCATAGCTCGTCCTCCCGCAGTGAATGGGCAACGAGGTTGCTGCAGCAGGAATAGTCGTAGATCAGGTCGAGAAGGAATTGCATGGTAGCCGTCCCTGTATTTATTTTGACAACGACTTAAGCGGCCAACTGTTTCAGCGATGTTTCGTCGCCTCGGGAAAGGGGTTTCGCGGGGAACCTCGGGGCTGCTTTTGTGCGCTGCGGTCCCGCTATTGCTGGAGCCCTTTCGTCGCCTCTTCGAAGGCGGCGCACGACATTGCGAGGCAAAATCATGGCGCAGGTCGAATGGTTCGACGATCTGGCGGTCGGAATGCGGTTTAGGTCCCCGGAGGTCGAGGTCACCGAGGCCGAGATCAAGCGCTTCGCGGCCGAGTTCGATCCGCAGCCGATGCATCTCGACCACGAGGCGGCCAAGGCGACCCTGTTCAAGGGCCTTGCGGCATCGGGATGGCACACCGCGGCGATTGCCATGAACCTCGCGATCCAGACCCGCCCGTTCGGCCCGCATCCGCTGATCGGCGCCGGCGTCGACGGCCTGCGCTGGACGATGCCGGTACGGCCCAATGACCGCCTGCATCTGGTTGGGGAGGTGATGAGCCTGACGCCCTCGAAGTCGAAGCCGCAGGGTATCGCGCTGGTGAAATGGACCATGTTCAATCAGAGCGGCGAGGGGGTTTACACCTTCACCCCCATCGCGATCGTGCCGCGGCAGGGGTAGGCACAGGCGCCGCCGTTCTGCCGGGGTAAGCCCTTGCGGCCCTCCCGCGGAGGTGGTCATCTCGGCCCGGGGAACGCGCTGGAGGCTGACATGAAACGATTCCTTCTTGCCGCTTTGCTGATCGCGACGGGCGCCTCAAGCGCCGGGCCGGCGCTTGCGCAACAATCCAAGGTCGCCGACTGGACCATCGAAAAGCGCACGCAGGACACGCATTGCAATGCGAGCCGTGGCTACAAGGACAAGGATGACGAGAACCGCGACTACGTCATCGTGATCACCTATTCCGAGAAGGCGATCGTGATCGTGATGATCTACGATGGCTGGGAATGGGAGAAGGTCGGCGAGATCCTTCGGGCCGATGTCGGCACTGACGATGCGGACATCATGAAGAAGGCGAAGTGGGAGGTCATGGACAAGACCACCGTGCGCGGCATCTTCGAGTACGACCAGTCGATGATGGACCGCCTGTCGAAGGCGAGGCGCCTGACGCTCGATTTCGAGGACGATGACGACGACAGTATCGAGATGAAGATACCGCGTGCCGGCGAAGCGCTGGCGGCGTTGAAGTTCTGCGAGGAGAATCGGAAATAGGTTGCCGCTGCCGGCCGTGAAGCCGGCAGGACGTCGGCAATGAAGCGGGTGGCAGCGAACCGGCGCGTGACTCATCGCACACAGTCCGCGCGCTGTTCGCATTTATCCTAGTCTTTGGCGAAACAGTCCAAGCCGCACCCTGCGGTTGACGTTACGCAAGGACGATGTTCGATATTCCAGCATCTGGCTGCAACGTTTTTTCCTCGTCGAAGGCGGCAATTGACCGGCCCGTCTTCTCCGTCAGTTCCCGGATCGCGAGCTCTCCGTCTCGGACGGGCCGCACGCAGATCGCGTCGTCCGTCCGATGACGACCCATCAGGCAAACCGGTTCTCGTCTCTCATTGGCGAGATTTACGACGCGGCGGTTGACCCCGCCTTGCGCAGCGGCGCGTTGGAACAGGTTTCGCAATTCGTCGGTGGTTGCGCCGCGATGATCCTGTCCAGGGATTCGGCACGGCTATCGATCGAGATTCACCAGCATTTTGGAACCGACGCCCGCTTCCGACAGCTTTATCGCGACCGGTATGTGGAGCTCGATCCTCTGCTCGACCGTCATCTCACCCTCGCGCCCGAACAGACGATCGGCGTGACCGACATCATGTCCCATGCTGATTTCCTCGAGACAAGCTTCCATCGCGAGTGGGTGGAACCGCAGGGGGCAATAGACCTTGCGACCGTCGCGCTCGAGAAGACGGCCGCGCGCACCACGATCCTGCAGGTGTTGCGCCATCGCTCCCGCGGAACCGTCGACGAGGCGATGCGCGAGCGCATGCGGCTGCTCGCTCCGCACATCCATCGGTCGCAGATCATGGGCCGGCAGATCAGGGCACGCTCGCATACGGTGGACGACCTTGCCGACGTCCTCGACGGATTGAACACGGCGATCTGCCTGCTCGACGCGGACGGCCGGGTCGTCCATGCCAATGCGGCATGCCGTCAGTTGTTCGCCGATGCCAATCTGCTTGCGATGGTCGGCGACCGGATCGTGGCCCGCAACACCCAGACCGACAAAATATTCCGCGGCCTGTGCGAATTCGATGAAGGCACACATTCCGCCGCTCGTCGTCAGATCGAACTTGCGACGTCGGCCGATGGGCAGCATTATCTGCTCCATGCTTTTCCGCTGAAGCGGGATCGCAGCCTGCCGCGGGACATTGCAGCCACGATGCTCTTCGTTCAAAGAGCTTCCATGCTGCCGCTGCTCGCAGCCGACGCGATCGCAGCAGCCTTCAGGCTGACGCCGTCTGAATTGCGCGTGCTGATGGCGATTATCGAGATCGGCGGTGTTCCCGACATCGCCGCAAAACTCGGCATCGCCGAGACGACGGTGAAGACGCATCTCGGCCGCCTGTTCGAGAAGACGGGCGCCGGCAGGCAGGCTGATCTGGTGAAGATCGCCGCCGGCTTTGCCGTGCCGTTCGCGCGGCGAACGAGCGACGACGGCGTCGCGTGATTCATTTCGCATGCCTCGATGTTACGTGCCGCGTTCTCAATCCATTGTGATGATCCGCGCTCACGGGTCATCCGAATGCAGGACGCGAGTCATTCGAGACTTTCGTATATCGCGCCTCTGATAATTGAAGAGCAGCGAGCGCCGCGAAGCTTGCCACAACGGCATCGAACACGCGTGTGAGGAAACGACAGCGCGTGGCCGGGTCTGCTCGTCGGCTGGAGAGATTGCAGTGAGCAGCATGGTTGATTTTTCCGTTCTCAATGTTTCAACGAACGAAATTCCCGAAAACGAGCGCATCCCGTTGCTTCGCGATTTTTATTGCCGCGGGGTGCTGAAGGCGGAGGTCGAGGCAAGGGATGGAAAGCCAGCCGCGGCGAGCTTCACCTCTCATGTCTTGCCCGAAGCCCAGTTGTTGATCGGGGGCCTGTGCGGAGCGCGGGTCATTCGCACCAAGCAGCTGGTGGCCGATGGCGACGACAGCCTCGCCCTGATCGTGAACAGGTCCGGCGTTCTCGGCATATCCGAGCGGGGACACGATCTGAGGCTTCACGCAGGAGAGGCGGTGCTGACGAGCGCGGAGGACGTCACGACGTTCGAGCGGCTGTCGCTGGGAAGCTGCTTCTCGCTGCGCGTGCCGAGGCGCGTGCTGGCGCCGATGATCGTGGACGTCGACGATGCCGTGATGCGCGTCATGCCGGAAAGCTCCGCCGGATTGAGGCTGCTGGTCGACTACGCGGTAACGCTGGTGCGGGAGGAGGCGTTCGCGACGCCGGTGCTGCGGCAGCTCGGGGTCGGGCATCTGCATGATCTGCTGGCGCTCGTCCTCGGTGCCACCGGTGAAGCGCGGGAGCTGGCCGGACGGCGCGGCGTCAAGGCGGCGCGGCTCCAGAAGGCGAAAGTGTCCATCGCCAACAATTGCTGGCGGCAGGATCTGTCGGTGGCCTCGGTCGCCCAGGAGCTCGGCGTGACGCCGCGCTATCTCCAGCGCCTGTTCGAGGCCGACGGCAAGACGTTCTCCTCGTTCCTGATCGAGCAACGCGTCAAGCGCGCGCATCGCATGCTGCGGGAGCCCGGACACGCCGGGCGAACGGTGAGCTCGATCGCCTACGATGTCGGCTTCGGCGATCTCTCTTATTTCAACCGCTGCTTCCGGCGCACCTATAACGCGACGCCGAGCGACATCAGGAGCGGCGAAATGCCGTGACCGCGCGCGACTGAATTTCAGCCGACTGCCCATTTCAGCCAGCAGACAGGGATCCGACGTGATCCTTGATTGCAAAGCCATGACCCAAGCGTTGCGTGCGGCATCCGCAGCCGGAGTATTGAATGCGCCGTTTCTTTTTCGACCTCCTGGTCGGCAACATCGTGAAGATTGATCCCGGCGGCATGGTGTTCGAATGTGCGGAAGCGACATTCGTGGTGGCCAACGAGATGGCAAACCATCTGTTCGTCTGGCGCGACGATCTGCGCGATCGCGACGCCTGGATCCGCGTGAGGGACAACAGCGGCCGCGAAATCTATCGCGCACCGGTCTGGTCGGAGTGCGCCGAGAAGCAGGGCTGGGACCAGGCGTGAGTGCTGCTTCGGTGTAGCAACTCTGCACCAGTGCGGAACGAAGCGCTTTCGGTTCGTTCTCGGCTGAAGCGCGGTCGTTTCTGTCCAAGTCGGGCCATTGGCGTCCTTCTACCTTAGCGTTCAGCGAATCCAGGGTTCGCTGCCGAGCACCTTCCAATGGAGGAGTCCGGCATCAACATGCCTGCGCTGCCATCAAGCGCAAGGTTTTCCGGGGAACGAAGACGATGAATGTGACGGCTCTTGGTGACTTGGCGCAGCGGCATTTGGTGTGGCGATCGATGCGCCTTCTGGTGTTCGCTGCGCCGCTGTTGGCCGTCGATCGGGCCGAGGCAGCGTGCACGCCGGCGGCACCGGTCAGCAATGCGACCATCGTTTGCTCGGGTGATGTCAACGCTCAGCAGGCCCCCAACAACGGATATGGGACAAACCTGGACGACAACAACATCTATCGGATCGAGGTCGGGGCCAAGGTGCATGGAAGCGCCTTCGGCATCCAGAGCGGCGATGGCAACGTCGTCATCAATGCCGGCATCATCGACGGTGCGTTGGCGTCGGGTCTCAGCGGCCTCGGTTTGACGGTGTCGAATCTCGACGGGGCCACGATCACCGGCTTTCATGCGGTTCTGGCGTCGACACTCACGCTCGACAATGCGGGCATGATTGCGAGCGAAGCGGGGGGAAGGGGGAGCGGTGTCGAGGCCGCGACGGCCACCGTGCGAAATTCTGGGACGATCGCCGGCGTCGGGCCCGATACGATCGGGATCAATGGCGCCACGGTCAACGTGGTCTCGAACACCGGAGCGATCTCGGGAGATGCCCGCGGCATCAAGGGTACGACCCTCAACATCACCAATGATGCCTCCGGTATCATCTCGCAGATTGCAGCGACCGGAGGCGCGATCGAGGCCTCCGGTGTGGCGACGGTGGCAAACGCAGGCAACATCGCCGGTCACGCGTTCGGCGTATCCGGCAAGAACGTTGACGTGTCGAACTTCACCTCAGGCACCATCACCGCCGACGGTGGCACGGGCCATGCCATTCTTGCGAACAATGGTGATGCAGTCGTGCGCAACAGCGGCACGATCATTGCGGCCAACAATGCCATTCGTGCCGACGTCACCGCAAACGTGACGAATAGCGGTGCGATATCCGGTGGATCGACGACGATTTTTGCCACGACGGTCAACGTGGCCAACGCTGGATTGATTTCGTCGACGCTCGGCTTCGGCATGAGTGCCATCACCGTGAACCTCGACAATACCGGCACTGTTACGGCAGACCGCGGCATCAACGCGATCTTCGGCAACGTCAACAATTCCGGATCGATCATCGGGCGGAGCGCCGCCGTCAACGCCAACATTGCCAATGTGACGAATACAGGCCTGCTTCAGGGCTCGATCATCAACGGTGACGGCATCCTGACAACCCGGGCGACTGTCAACAATTCCGGCGCGATCATTGGCAGGATCGGCATCGAGTCGAGCGACGGATCGAACATCACGAACTCCGGCACGATTACCGGCGCCGGCGGGGTCGCGATCAAGCTCTCCAACAGGGCGGACACGCTGACGCTGCTGCCGGGCTCGAAGATCAACGGCGTGGTCGATTTCGGCTTCGGCAATGATGTCGTCAACGTCAATTTCATTCCGCTGAGCAGCCGGGTGGCGTCGCTGACGAGTATCCAGCTTCCAACCTTCGTCAACTTCAATGGCGTCATCAACACCAACAGCGCGGGCTTCGATGGCCCGAAGGTCTTTGCCGGCGGCACGCTCGCAACGCTCGATCCCACCGCGCTGGCGCAGACCGACCGGACGCTGATGGATTTCACCGGCGGCGTGTCCTCGCTGGTGCAGGGGCGCCTCAACGGCGGCGCCGGCCCGGCCGGCAGCAATATGATGGCAATGGCCTATGCGCCGGAGCCCGTGCAGGCCGGGCCCTTCACCAAGGCGCCTCGCAGCCTCTGGTCTGATCCCGCGCCGATCACGGTCTGGGCCAACAGCTTTGGCGGCCAGCGCATCCAGGACGAGACCACATCCACGCTGCGCGCGACCTCGACGGCGTGGGGCGGGGCCATCGGCATCGACCGCAAAGTGCAGCCGAACTGGCTGGTCGGCGCCTTCCTCGGTGGCGGGCAGGGCGGCCTCTCGGTCGATCTCAATTCGCAGTCGGTGGACACCAATTACGTATTCGCGGGTGCTTACAGCCGGTTCGAATGGGCCTCGCAATTCTTCGACGTCACGATCCAGGGCGGCAACGCCGACAACAGGTCGCGCCGCCTGGTGCTGAACAATGCTGCGGTCGGCGGCATGGAGACGGCAACCGCGAACTACAGCGGTTGGTACGTGAGTCCAGAGGTTGCTTACGGCTACAGGCTCAATATCGGCAACGGCTACGTGCTGACGCCGACCGCGCGGCTGCGTTATGTCGCGGGCCGGTTCGACGGCTACAGCGAGACCGGTTCGGCGCAAGGGCTGTCGGTCGGCGGCCGCACGCTGCAGGACTTTGAGGAGCGCGGCGAGGTCGATCTCTCGCGGGTGACGAGCCTTGCCGGCGGCGAGCTCAAGGCCAACATCCATGGCGGCGTCATCGCGCTCCAACGCGCCGGCGACACGACCATCAACACGGTGCTGCTCGGACAGAACCTGTCCTTCGTGACGCCGGGCAGCCGCAGCACCGTCGGCGCGGTGGCCGGCCTCGGCTTCGACTACCGCACCGGGGCCAATTTGTCCGTGTTCGGCGCGGTCGAGGGCATGATGATGTCCGACCAGAGCCGCACCGGCACGGCCAAGGGTGGCGTTCGCGTCGCGTTCTGAGCCGGCATCAGCCCTGGCGGCTCAAACGCGATGCCGCCGGCCGGGCTCCATCCGCCCGGCCGGCGCCTCCTCCGATCGGAGGATGTCGCATGCTACGGTTGTGTTATGCTCCCCGGCATTGATCATTCAGTGCCATTTTGAGCCATGCACGGATCGCAAAAGCTGCCAGATCTCGTCGAGTCCATCTACGATGCCGGGCTCGATCCTTCGCTGTGGAATAACGCGGTGGCCGGTATCCGGGATTTCGTCGGCGGCCAGGCCTGCGGGCTGTTCTCGAAGGATTCGATCAGCAAATCCGGTGTCACGCATTACTATTGCGGAGCGGACCCGCACTACATCCAGCTCTATGCCGAGACCCATTCGAAGTTCGATCCGCTGACGGTGCTGCCGCCACACGGCCAGATTGTGAGCATTCCGGATCTCGTCAATTTCGATGAATATCGGCGCGGGCGCTTCTACCAGGAATGGATGCAGCCGCAGGGGTGCAGCGACGCGGCCAACGTCGTGCTCGAGATGTCGAATGCGAGCTGCCCGGTGATGATGACCGTGCTGTCCGGCCGCCGCATGGTCGATCGGCGCATGAAGCAGCGCCTCTCGCTGCTGGTGCCGCACGCCAGCCGCGCGCTGCTGATCAACCGCGCGATGACCGCGCAACTGACGCTGGCGACGGCACTGGCGGACGTGCTCGATAGTTTGACGGTCGGGATCTTCCTGCTCGACGGCCTCTGCCGCCTGGTGCATGCGAATTCGGCCGGTCAGCTCCTGCTCGCGGCCGATGACGTGGTGCGGTCCGTTGCCGGGCAACTCGTGACCAGCAGCGCTGAAGCCAATCAGAGCCTGCGCAAGGCGTTTGCGGACCATCGCGACGGTAGAGTGTTTTCCGCAGGCGGCCGCGCGATTCCGCTGTTGTCCGCCACCGGCGAGCGCTACGTCGCTCACATGCTGCCGTTGTCGTCCTTGCTGCGCAACGGCAGCGAACGCGTGATCGATGCCGCCGGTGCGCTGCTTGTGCGCAAGGTCTCGCTCGGTGGACAATCCTGTGGCGAATTGATCGCGCGAACGTTCGAGCTGACGCCGGCGGAGCTCCGCGTGTTCCTGTCGATCGTCGAGATCGGCGGCATCCCGGAGACGGCGGCCGCGCTCGGTATCGCGGAGACGACCGCGAAAACGCATCTGCATCGCGTCTTCGCCAAGACCGGCGTGTCGCGGCAGGCCGATCTCGTCAAGCTCGCGGCGGGATTTGCCAATCCGCTCGTCCACTGACAAATTGCCGTCGGCGTTGAACCTTTTTCTCCCGCGACAGACTCACAGGAGCCGCCAGGCGCGGAGAAACATTCCGCAAATCTCCGACTTTGACCATTGGCTCTTCCGATGCCCCGACCGCCAAGACATTCCGAGCTGATCGAGAGCATCTATGATGCAGGACTCCACCCTGAGCTGTGGAGCGACGTCGTCGTCATGCTCAACGCCTTCATCGGCAGCCAGGCCTGCGGCCTGATTTCGAAGGACACGGTCAGCAAGTCGGGGGCGACCCATTATTATTGTGGAGTCGATCCGCACTACATCCAGCTCTATTCCGAAACCTACTCCAGGTACGATCCGCTCGCCCGGCTTCCTGGGTATGGGGAGGTGCGCAACATTCCGGACCTCGTGAATTTCGACGAATACCGCCGCGGGCGGTTCTATCAGGAATGGTTGCGGCCCCAGGGCTGCATCGACGTCGCCAACGTGGTGCTGGAGCAATCGAAGTCGCCATGTCCGATGTTGCTGACCGTCATCCCGGGCAGGGAGATGCTGGGCGCCGAGCAGCGCGCGCGAATGCAGTTCCTGGTCCCGCATGCGAGCCGGGCGCTGATGATCAACCGCGCGATCGAGCGGAAGCAGCAACGCGCGACCGCGCTGGCCGACGTCGTGGATCGTCTGAATGCAGGCGTCATCCTGCTCGATGCAGCCTGCCGGATCGTCCACAGCAATCCGGCGGCCGAGACGATCCTCGCCGCCGACGACGTCCTGCGCTCGATCTCCGGCCGGCTGGTGACGAGATCCTCCGAGGCCAATCTGGCCCTGCGCAAGATCTTCCGCGATCCGGGCGAGGTGGCTCTGGCTGCGGCCAAAGGTCGAAATATCTCTCTGACGGCGCATGACGGTTCGCACTACGTCGCGCACGTGATTGCGCTGCCCTCGCTGCTGCGCGATGGTGCGACCGAGCGCACGTCGGCCGTTGGAGCCTTGCTGGTCTGGAAGGCGGAACTCGACAGCCGCTCATGTGCCGGCCTGATCGATCGCACCTTCGAACTGACGCCCGCGGAACTGAGGGTTCTGCAATCGATCGTCGAGGTCGGCGGCGTGCCGGAGACCGCGGCCGCATTGGGGATCGCCGAGACGACGGTGAAGACGCATCTGCATCGCGTCTTCGCCAAGACCGGCGTGTCCCGTCAGGCCGATCTGGTCAAGCTTGCGGCGGGATTCTCCAATCCGCTTCTGCATTGACGCGCGTGCGCGTCGCGGGCTCTTCGCTGCAGCACGCCGATAGGTTCAAATAGAGACATCATTAGAAAGTTATCGCGCGTCATTCGATCGAATGACGCGATTTTTTGCGTTCTCTTCTACAGACGCGTCACACGATTTCTTGTTCGACGTATCAGGCTTCTTTGTGAAGCAACTCACAGCAGGCCGGGGTGAATCTCATCATTCTCCCGCACAGGTTGAGAGGAGGCCGTTATGCGAAGGACGTCACTTGCCATGGCCGACAAGTTCCGCGACATCGTCGCTCGCATCGGCGCCGTGTTCCGCGAGCAGCGCAAGATCGACGCGCAACGCGCATTGCAACGCTATCACCACTTGCTGGCCCAGCCCGGCGAAACATTGCCTTTGAACGAAATCATTCCGGTCAGCAAGCAAGAGGATGTTTCAGGAAATGCCCACGGATCTGATGCGCGCGAGCGCGCCGCCGGCGAGCCCGCCTACGAGCGCGCGTAATTTCAACATCGTCGCGATCGCGCTGACCGGGGGGCTCGTCGCTCTTCAGCTGGTCGGGCTGGCGCTTCTGGAACGATCCCACGCCCAAGCGATGCAAATGTCGTTTCCGCGCGAACCGGCCGTCTGCACCGAGAGCTCGGATGCTGCCGTTCCGCAGATCCCCTACGATTGACCGGAGGACGGTCCGTGCCTGATGTCACGACTCTGATGCTGCTTAGCATTGCCGTCTTCGCCGGCGCCTTCGTTTCGGGGCTCTCGGGTTTCGCGTTTTCGGCCGTCGCGGGCACGATCCTGCTGCGGGTGTTTCAGCCGCTCGAAGCCGTGCCGCTGATGATGGCTTGCAGCATCGGCGTGCAGGCGACCAATCTGTGGGCGCTCCGGCGCAGCATTCGTTGGGAGGGCAGTCTGCTGCTGATCGTCGGCGGATTGATCGGCGTTCCCATCGCGGTGTCGCTGTTGCAGAGCGCGGATACGCATCTGCTCAGGCGCGGCTTCGGCATCATCGTCGCGCTCTATGCCGCGTATATGCTGCTGCGGCCGACGCTGGTCACGGCCGGAGAGGCCGTCGGCCGGCACTGGGTGGCGCTGATCGGATTTGGAGGAGGGCTCGTCGGCGGGCTCACCGCGATGCCCGGCGCGATCCCGACGATCTGGTGCGACATGCGCGGCATGCCCAAGAGCGAGCAGCGCGGCCTGGTGCAGCCCTTTATCGCGGCAATGCAGCTGTTTGCCATTGCGCTGCTGGTCGGGCATCAGGACCTGTCGTCAAAGGTCTTCGTCGACCTTGCCGTCAGCCTGCCGGCGTTGTTTGCCGGCTCGGCGCTCGGCGTGATCGCTTTCCACCGGGTCAACGAGACGGTCTTTCGCAAGACCGTGCTCGTTCTGTTGCTCGTGTCGGGGATTTCCCTGATCTAGTGTCCTTGGACTTCGTGAAGTCCTTGGACCGGCGCCGCGCTGATGTCGCTGCCGTGATGCACCAGCGGCTTGTTACCGGTCACGGTCCGCAGCAGCACATAGAACACCGGCGTCAGGAACAGGCCGAACACGGTGACGCCGATCATGCCGGAGAACACGGCGACGCCCATGGCTCGCCGCATCTCCGAGCCCGCGCCGGTCGAGAGCACCAGCGGCAGCACGCCCATGATGAAGGCCATCGACGTCATCAGGATCGGACGAAGCCTTAAGCGGCTCGCCTCGATCGCGGCGCGGATCGGCGTTCGCCCGGCGAATTCGAGCTCACGCGCGAACTCGACGATCAGGATCGCGTTCTTGGCCGATAGTCCCACGAGCACGATCAGGCCGATCTGGGTGAAGACGTTGTTGTCGCCCTTGGAGATCCAGACGCCGAACATGGCGGCGAGCAGGCCCATCGGCACGATCATGATGATCGAGAGCGGCAGGGTCAGGCTCTCGTAGAGCGCGGCCAGCACCAGGAACACCAGCAGGATCGCCAGCGGAAACACCCAGAGGCCGGAATTGCCGGCGATGAACTCCTGATAGGTCAGGTCGGTCCACTCGAAGGCAAAGCCGGGTGGCAACGTCTCCGCCGCGATCCGGGTTGCCGCCTCCTGCGCCTGGCCCGACGAGAAGCCGGGCGCGGCGGCGGCGTTGATGTCGGACGACAGGAATCCGTTGTAGCGGATCGCGCGCTCCGGTCCCGCGCTCTGGCGGACATTGAGCAGCGCCGACAACGGCACCATGTCGCCCGAGGACGAGCGCACCTTCAACTGCCTGATGTCGTCGGCGCGCGCACGGAACGGTGCGTCGGCCTGCACATAGACCGAGTAGGTGCGGCCGAACTTGTTGAAGTCGTTGACGTAGTAGGAGCCGAGGTAGATCTGGAGCGTGTTGAAGACTTCAGTCACGGGCACGCCAAGCTGCAGCGCCTTGGTGCGGTCGATGTCGGCGAAGAGCTGGGGCACGTTGACCTGGAAGCTCGAGAACACGCCCGCTATCTCCGGCGCCTTCTGCATTGCCGCCATGAACGCGTTGGTCGCCTCGTTCAGCGCCTCGTAGCCGAGACCGGCGCGGTCCTCGATCTGGAGCTTGAAGCCGCCGATGGTGCCGAGGCCGTTGACCGGCGGCGGCGGGAACATGGCGATGAAGGCCTCCTGGATGCCGGCGTATTTCTTGTTCAGGTCGGCCGCGATGGCATTCCCGCTCAGGGCCGGACCCTTGCGCTCGTCGAATGGCTTGAGGGTCGAGAACACGATGCCGGCATTGGACGAGTTGGTGAATCCGGAGATCGACAGACCGGGGAAGGCCACGGAGCTCTCCACACCGGGCTGGGTCAGCGCGACGTCGCTCATCTTGCGGATCACCTCTTCGGTGCGGTCGAGCGTTGCGCCATCGGGCAGGCGCGCGAAGCCGACGAGATATTGCTTGTCCTGGCCCGGCACGAAGCCGCTCGGCACCTGCTGGAACAAGAGGGCGGTAAGGCCGACCAGGACCACGTAGAGTCCCATCACAGCGGCCTTGCCCGAGATCACCTTGGTGACGGTGCCGCTGTAATTGTCCGAGGAGCGCGTGAAGGCCTTGTTGAAGCCGCGGAAGAACCAGCCAAGGCCCTTTTCCATGATGAGCGTCAACCGGTCCTTCGGCTCGTTGTGCCCCTTGAGCAGCAGCGCCGACAGCGCCGGCGACAGCGTCAGCGAGTTGATCGCCGAGATCACGGTCGAGATCGCGATCGTCAGTGCGAACTGCTTGTAGAACTGCCCGGTGAGGCCGGAGATGAACGCCAGCGGCACGAACACCGCGATCAGCACCATGGCGATGGCGATGATCGGGCCCGAGACCTCGCGCATGGCCTGATAGGTGGCGTCGCGCGGCGACAGCCCGGCCTCGATGTTGCGCTCGACATTCTCGACCACGACGATGGCGTCGTCGACGACGATGCCGATGGCGAGCACGAGGCCGAACAGGCTGAGAGCGTTGATGGAGAAGCCGAACACGTGCATCACCGCGAACGTGCCGACGATCGACACCGGCACGGCCAGCAGCGGAATGATCGAGGCCCGCCAGGTCTGGAGGAACAGGATCACCACCAGCACCACCAGCGCGATCGCTTCCAGCAGCGTGTGGATGACGGCCTCGATCGAGGAGCGTACGAACTGGGTGGGGTCGTAGACGATCTGATAAGACACGCCTTCCGGCATGTTCTTCTTGATCTCGGCCATGGTGGCGCGGACGTTGTCGGAAATCTGCAGCGCGTTGGAGCCCGGCGCCTGGAAGATCGGGATCGCAACCGCCTGCTTGTTGTCGAGCAGCGAGCGCAGGCCATATTGCGAAGCGCCGAGCTCGATCCGCGCGACGTCGCGCAGCCGCACGACCTCGCCGCGCGTGCCGGTCTTGACCACAATATCGCCGAACTGCTCTTCGCTGGAAAGCCGGCCTTCCGCATTGACGGACAGTTGCAGGTCGATGCCCTGCACGTTCGGGGAGGATCCTACGACGCCGGCGGCGGCCTCGACGTTTTGTGCCTGGATCGATTTGACGATGTCGCTCGCGGTCAGGCCGTGCTCGGCCGCCTTCTGCGGATCGACCCAGACCCGCATCGAATAGTCGCCGGCGCCATAGAGCTGGACGTCGCCGACGCCGTCGATCCGTGCCAGCCGGTCCTTGACGTTGAGCACCGCGTAGTTGCGCAAATAGGTCATGTCGTAGCGGCCGTTCGGCGACAACAGATGCACGACCATGGTGAGGTCCGGCGAGGACTTCTTGGTGACGATGCCGAGCTGGCGCACCACGGCGGGCAGGCGCGGCTCGGCCTGCTGCACGCGGTTCTGCACCAGCTGCGTCGCCTTGTCGGGGTCGGTGCCGAGCCGGAACGTCACCGTCAGCGTCATCGCGCCGTCGGTGGTCGCCTGGCTCGACATGTAGAGCATGTTCTCGACGCCGTTGATCTGCTCCTCGATCGGGGTCGCGACCGTCTCCGCGATCACCTTGGGATTGGCGCCGGGATAGGTGGCGCGCACCACGACGGAGGGCGGCACCACGTCCGGATATTCCGAGATCGGCATCGCGAACAGCGAGATCAGGCCGGCAAGGAAAATCAGGACCGACAGCACGCCGGCAAAAATCGGACGATCGATGAAGAATTTTGAGAGATTCATGGCTTTGCCCCTGGGCAATATCTTGGTCGTCCCCGGACAGCTCCGCCGTCATTCCGGGGCGCGCGAAGCGCGAACCCGGAATCCAGAGGTGATGTGATCGGAGTTTCATACGCTCGAGATCCCGGGTTCGCGCGATGCGCGCCCCGGGATGACGGGTGCACTAGCGTTGCACCACGTCCTGGTTGCTGTGGTTCGAAGCCTGTTGCCCACGCGCGCCCATCGCTGCGACCTCCGTCTTGAGGAGGGCGCCGGGACGCACGCGCTGCAGGCCGTTGACGACGATACGATCGCCGGACTTCAGGCCCGAGGTGACGATGCGAAGCCCGTCGACTGCGCTGCCGAGCGTGATCGGACGGTAGACCGCGCGGCTGTCGTCGCCGACCGCCATCACGAACTTCTTGTCCTGGTCGGTGCCGATCGCGCGCTCATCGATCATCACCAGCGTCTGTTGCTTCGGCTGGCCCATGCGCACGCGGGCGAACTGGCCGGGGATCAGACGCCCGTCCTCGTTCTGGAACACCGCGCGCACCCGGATGGTGCCGCTCTGGCCGTTGACCTGGTTGTCGATGAGCTGGATGTGGCCTTTCGCCGAGAGGCCGCCGGAGGTCGCCATCTCCACGGGGATCTGGTCGAGCTTGCCGCGTCCGCCCTTGGCGTCCGCGATCGAGTTCAGCGCACGCAGCACGACCTCTTCGTCCGCATCGAAGGACGCATAGATCGGATTGACCGAGACCAGCGAGGTCAGCACCGGGGAGGCGGTGCCGGCAGCGACGAGATTGCCGACGGTGATCTCGATCTTGCCGACGCGGCCGTCCACGGGCGCGCGCACCTCGGTGTAGTCGAGATTGAGCTTTGCAGTCTGGAGCGTTGCCTCGGCTGCCTTCACGCTGGCGATCGCTTCGCGGTTGGCGTTCTCGCGCTGGTCGAAATCGCGGCGTGTCACGACGGCGTTGCCGACCAGCTGCGCGCCGCGTTCGACCTCGCTGGTGGTGAACACCACGCGCGCCTTTGCGGCCTCGAGTTGGGCGTTGGCCTTGTCGACCTCGGCGGCGTAAGGCGCCGCATCGATCTTGAACAGCACGTCGCCCGCCTTCACCAGCGCGCCTTCGGTGAAGTTGGTCGCAAGGATCGCACCGGCAACGCGCGGGCGGAGCTCGACGCGGTTGATGGCTTCCAACCGGCCGGAGAAGTCGTCCCACAGCGCGGTCTGGCGCGGCTCGATCATGGCGACGGTGACGGGCACCGCCTGTTCAGCCGCAGCAGCGGTTGCGGTTGCCTGCGCGGAACGAAGATAGTGGCTGGTCGCAATCGTACCGGCCACGGCGAGGGCGCCCACGATGGCGACGCCGCCTAGAAGGCGGCGGAAACGGCCCGTGCGGGAGGTCTGTTGGGAGGGGGGCATTTGCGCGCTCCAGATATGTAGTATTCACTACAGATGTGGAGCTGGATGTCGCAGTGCAAGATACATATGTACCATTCACTAAGAAAATTGTACGCCGATACCGCGACGATTGGAAGACACAAGAAAAAGAAAGCCAGAACAAATAGATAGGACCGGCGTTAAGCTGATACAGACCGCCGATTCCGAGGAGACAGGCACATGCGCATGGGACGCCCCCGCGAATTCAACGCCGAAACGGCGTTGGACCAGGCGATGGAAGTGTTTTGGCGCCATGGCTATGAGGGCGCCACGATCGCGCAGCTGACCGAGGCCATGGGCATCAATCCGCCCAGCCTCTATGCCTGTTTCGGCAATAAGGAAGGTCTGCTGAAGGCTGCGCTCGATCGCTACACCAAGCTGCGCGGCGTCTGGATGGACGAGGTGGTGGCCGCATCCACCGCCCGCGACGTCGCCGAACGGATGCTGATGGGCATCGCCGAGAAGCAGACCGATCCCGCCAATCCGCCCGGCTGCCTGCTCGTGCAGGGCGGCATCGCCTGCGGCACCGGCTCCGAAAACGTTCCGTTCGAGCTCGCCGCCCGCCGCGCCCAGAACGAGGACCAGCTCCGCGATCGTTTTGTCCGCGCCAAGGCCGATGGCGATCTCAAGGAGAGCGCCGATCCTGCGGCGCTCGCGCGCTACGTCTCGGCCGTCGCGGTCGGCATGGGCGTGATGGCATCCTCGGGCGCAGATCGCGAAGCGCTGCGGCAGGTGGCGAGTGTCGCCGTGCAGGCGGTCGAGGCGCAGTCGGCCGACCGAGCGTGATGGCCGTAAGCGCCGCCGGCTGTCTTCCCGCAGCTTATGCAGACAGCCCCGGCGGCGGCACGAAGCCGCCGAACTCGCGCTCGATCAGTCCGGCGAGCGCCATCGTCGTACGATCCTCCAGATAGGGCCCGATGATCTGGACGCCGACCGGCAGGCCCGACGACGTCCGCTCGATCGGAACGGCGGTCGCAGGTAACCCGCAGGTGGAAGCGGGGTCGGCCCAGATGAAGCACGCATCGGAGTAGTTGTAGAGCAGTCCATCGATGTCGAGCTGCCGCGCGTCGAACGGTTCGGACTGGTCATGCGGAAAGGCCGGCACCGCCGCTGCCGGATAGATCACCGCGTCGAACTCGCGGAAGAGCTCCTGCCACCGTTGCTGCAGCTGCAGGCGCGCCGCATCGGTCGCGAGCCATTCACGATGGATCATGGCCCAGCCGCGGGCGCGCTCGGCCTGCAGGCTGCGGTCGTCGGGCGCGAGTGTTGCGGCAAGTCCTTGCGCGTCTGCAAGGGCGGCCGGTGTCAGGCGCGGGCTTCGCGCAGCGTTGAGCAGTTTCATGTAGAGCCGCGCAGACTCGGCGAGATCGGGCAGCGAGGTGCTCGAGCGCGCGACACGCGCGCCCGAACGCTCGAGCCGTTCCGCCAATCGCCCGATGGCTGAACGCACGGCGTCACCCGTCGGCATCAACGGATGTGTATCGATCACAAGGATCCTGAAATCCCCGAGCCGGTCGTGGCGCGGGGCCGGCAGCGCGAGGCGGTAGCCGACGCCGTCGCGCGTCTCGTCCGGGCCGGCGATCACGTCGAGCGCCAGTGCAAGGTCCGAAGCTGTGCGCGCCATCGGCCCCACGACCGCGAGATCGCCCTGGCCGGGGACGGGCGGTGCCGGCGGCAGGCTGTATCCGCGCAGCGGGACCAGGCCGAGGCTCGGCTTGTGTCCGAACACGCCGCAGAAATGCGAGGGCACCCGGATCGAGCCGCCGATATCCGAGCCGATCGAGAGCGGACCGAAGCCTGCGGCCAGCGCCGCGCCGCATCCGCCGGAGGAGCCGCCGGGCGACCGGCCGAGGTCCCAGGGATTGCTGGTCGTCCTGTAGATCTCGTTGTAGCTCTGGAAATCCCTGAGGCCGATCGGGATGTTGGTCTTGCCGATGACGATGGCGCCGGCCGCCTTCAACCGCGAGACGACGAGGGCATCCTCTGTCGGCTGGAAGTCCCTGAAATGCGGAAAGCCCCATGTCGTCGGCAGGCCGGCGACGTTGAACGGTTCTTTCATGGTCACGGGAATGCCGAGCAATGGCTGCCGCTCGCCGCAGCCAAGCGCGGCATCGGCAGCGCGCGCGGCCGCTCTCGCGCGGTCGAAATCGCGCACGATGACCGCGTTGATCTGACCGTCGAGTGCCTCGATGCGCGCGATCGTGTGTTCGAGCAATTCCAACGCAGATATCTTGCGCGCATGCAGGGCGCTCGCCAGTGCTCTGATCGAGCCGTAGGTCAAGTCAGCAGCATCTGCGGTCATCACGAACTCCAATGTACCTCATCGCGGCATCCACACTATCCCCGCCGCAGATCGTTCGGGGCACCGAACATGCGATTTTGAAAGGGGGATGAGGAGGCGGCGCAACGGGCACCAGATCTGCTTGCCGGGGGCACCGGTGCGGAGGCCGGGCTTCGAAACAGCTATGCCTTCCGACCCGTTAACGGACCGGCGCGCTGGCGGGATTCACAATCGGCCATCAGGCGAGTCAGCGCCTGCTTTGCCCGACGTGTCAAACGTCCGCGCGGGCGGCCTTGGCGACGTGCGGCGCGAAATTCTTCAATGATTTGTACTTTGCATGGGGTTGTTTTCGCGTTTTTTGTTTGGGCGTCCCCCGGGCCAGGGCATCAGCCGTCAAAGGCCGTATCGGTGCGGGCGCTCCTAAGAATTCTTACACACAGTTCTGGCACGCTCCCGCGCGTCAAAGTTCCCGCAACCTGCATCGTCGCGTCTCACTGCGCGCACGAAAAGACGGGGCCCGCGGAGATCAAGGGGGCGTTGCTCATGACCGCACTTGCTTCGGACGCCGGTTGCGCGAAGCGGGGGATCGTGCCGATCCTGCTGTGCGTCGTGCCGTTCAGCCAGATTCCGCTCGATGCCTATACGCCCGGCCTGCCGCAGATGGTGGTGGATCTGGTCGCCGATCCCGCGTCGATGCAGAACACCGTCACCGCCTACATGCTCGGCATGTCTCTGGCGCTGGTGCCGGTCGGCATCGCCTCCGACACGCTGGGCCGCCGCAACGTCCTGCTCGCAGGCCTGTCGGTGCTGATCGCGATGAGCATCGCCTGCGCGCTCGCCACCAGCGCCTCGCTGCTGCTGGCGCTGCGCTTCCTGCAAGGGATCGGCGGCTGCACCTGCCTTGTCGTGGCCTATGCGGTTGCGGCGGATTGCTATCGCGGCCGTGAGCTCACGGCGATCTCCGGCCTGCTGGGCGCTGCCTGGGGGCTCGCGCCGGTGCTTGCGCCCGCGGCCGGCGGCTTCATCGTCGAGCTGACGTCATGGCGCGGTGTCTTCGTCATCATTGCGCTTGCCGCGGCCATCGTCGCTGCGATCGTCGTGTTTCTTCTGCCCGAGACATTCCCGTCGGAGCGGCGCGCGCCGTTCGATCCGCGCCGCACGGCGGGTATCTTGCGCGAGGCGCTGGTCCGGCCGGGCTTCCTGGCTTTCGTGCTGGTCTTCGCCGCAGCAGCCAGCGCGCAGCTGGCGTTCGGGGTCGTCGCGCCGTTCTTCTACCAGACCGGCCTCGGCTATTCCGCGGCGATCTACGGCCTCGTCGCGCTCGGCCTTGGCGGGGTCAATCTCGCCGGCGAGCTCGGCTGCGCGCATTTCGCGCGCGTCATGCCGGCCCGCATGCTGGGCTTCGGCGCCTTCGCGCTGTTTCTCGCCGGCTCCGCCGTGCTGACCGTGACAGGCATCGTCGTCGGTCTCGATTTCGCGTCGATCACGATCGGCGGTGCGCTGGTGCTCGGCGGCTGCGGCGTGCTGTGCCCGATGATGTACGGCATGGCGCTCGGCCTGTTCGAACGCGACCACGGCCTGATCGGCGGCCTGATCAGCGCGCTCTGCTATCTCGCCGTGAGCGGCGCCATGGCGATCGCGGCGGTGCTGCCCGAAGCAACGCAGGCGCCGATCGGATGGCTCTATCTCGGCCTCTGCGCCATCGCGGGCACGCTGCTCGCGATCTCGCTGCCGTCAGTGCGCCAAGCTACACAGTCTTAAGGAAGGGACCCAATCATGACCACGGTCGGTATTCGCGGCACGTTCTTCGACTTCGTCGACGATCCCTGGAAGCATGTCGGCAACGAGCAGGCCGCCGCGCGCTTTCACCAGAACGGTCTCATGATCGTCACCGATGGCGTCATCAAGGCGTTCGGACCCTACGAGACGATCGCCGCCGCCCATCCCGGCGTTGAGATCACCCACATCAAGGACCGCATCATCGTCCCGGGCTTCATCGACGGTCATATCCATCTGCCGCAGACCCGCGTGCTCGGGGCCTATGGCGAGCAGCTGCTGCCGTGGCTCCAGAAGTGGGTCTATCCGGAAGAGCTGAAGTACCGGGATCGCAACTACGCGCGCGAGGGCGTCAAGCGTTTCCTCGACGCGCTGCTGGCCTCCGGCACCACCACCTGTCAGGCCTTCACGAGTTCGTCGCCTGTTTCAACCGAGGAACTGTTCGAGGAAGCGGCCCGCCGCAACATGCGCGTGATCGCGGGCCTCACCGGCATCGATCGCAACGCGCCGGCCGATTTCATCGATACGCCCGAGAATTTCTATCGCGACAGCAAGCGGCTGATCGCAGAGTATCACAACAAGGGCCGCAACCTCTACGCCATCACGCCGCGCTTCGCCTTCGGCGCCTCACCGGAATTGCTCAAGGCCTGTCAGCGCCTCAAGCACGAGCATCCGGATTGCTGGGTCAACACCCACATCTCCGAGAATCCGGCTGAATGCAGTGGCGTGCTGGTCGAGCACCCGGACTGCCAGGACTATCTCGGCGTCTACGAGAAGTTCGACCTGGTCGGACCAAAATTCTCCGGCGGCCACGGCGTCTATCTCTCCAACAACGAGTTTCGGCGCATGTCGAAGAAGGGCGCCGCAGTGGTGTTCTGCCCGTGCTCGAACCTGTTCCTCGGCAGTGGGCTGTTCCGCCTCGGCCGCGCCACCGATCCCGAGCATCGCGTGAAGATGTCGTTCGGTACCGACGTCGGCGGCGGCAACCGCTTCTCGATGATCTCGGTGCTCGACGACGCCTACAAGGTCGGCATGTGCAACAACACGCTGCTCGACGGCAGCATCGATCCCACGCGGAAGGACCTCGCCGAGGCCGAGCGCAACAAGCTCTCGCCCTATCGCGGTTTCTGGTCGATCACGCTCGGTGGTGCCGAGGGCCTTTATATCGACGACAAGCTCGGCAATTTCGAGCCCGGCAAGGAAGCCGATTTCGTCGCGCTCGATCCGAATGGCGGGCAGATCGCGCAAGCGTGGCACCAATCGCTGATCGCCGAGGGCGCCGGCCCGCGCACGATGGACGAGGCCGCGAGCATGCTGTTCGCCGTCATGATGGTCGGCGACGATCGCTGCGTCGACGAGACCTGGGTGATGGGCAAGCGCCTCTACAAGAAAGGCTGAAGCCGCCGCGATGAGCGCATCTCCTGACACAGCCGGCCAGCCGGTCGCCCTCGTCATCCAGCGCCGCATCACTGATGATGGCTTTGCCACGTTCGCGCGGTGGAACGGCGAGGTGGGCGAGGCGCTCAAGGCCTGGCCCGGCTTCCTCGGCCAGGAGGTGGTGCCGCCGCAGCCGCCGGCGCATGTCGACTGGGTGACGATCCTGCGCTTCGCCAGCCCGGCCGCCGCGCGCGCCTGGCTTCAAAGCGAGGTGCGGGCGAAGCTGATCGGAGAGGTGCAGCGCTTCTTCGTCGGTTCGGAGGATGTCCATATCTTGCCCGACACCGGCGTTCAGCGTGACAGCGCGGTGTCGGCCGTCATCTCCTTCAAGGTGCCGGATGGACTGGAGGACGCGTTTCTGAAATGGCAGCAGCGCATCCAGGCCGCCGAGGCCGAGTTCAAAGGCTTTCTGCGGCACAAGATCGAGCGGCCGATTCCGGGCTTACGCGACGAATGGATCGTCATCCTGTCGTTCGACAGCGACGCCAACCTCAATGCATGGCTGGGCTCGCCCGTCCGGCAGACCCTGCTGAAGGAGGGCGAGCGCTTCAACGCCGGCATGAACGTAAAGCGCGCGAGCTACGGCTTCAATTTCTGGTTCCCGGCCGGCAAGACTGGGGCTCCAGAGCAGGGCCCAGCCCTGATCTGGAAGAGCAACCTCATCGTCCTCCTGGTGCTTTATCCCGTGGTCTATCTGTGGGGCACTTTCGTCAGCCGGCCGCTGATCGACAGCCATGGCGTGCCGGTCTGGCTGTCGCTGTTCGTCGGCAATCTCGTCAGCACCCAGCTGCTCGGCTGGTGGCTCGTGCCCGCGGCCTTCAAGGCACTCGACTGGTGGGTCGCGCCGAAGGCGGCGATCAGTCGCCAAATCGCGGGCTACGCGCTTCTTGCCGCGCTCTACGCCGCGTCGATGGGGCTGTACGCGCTGCTGCTCGCGTGGCAATGGGGACGGTGAGACCGTCCACCGTTCCGTCGCGGAGAGGGGCGGTCGCTGGACATCGACGACCATGTTTGCCCTGACATTCCTCGGCACCTCGGCGAGCGTTCCCTCCGCGGAACGCAACCATCCGGCCCTGCTGATCGAGGTCGCCGGACAGCGCATGCTGGTCGATTGCGGCGAGGGCACGCAGCGCCAGTTGCTGCGCAGTGGCGCAGGTTTTCGACGGCTCGACCGCATTCTGCTGACGCATGCGCATCTCGATCATGTGCTCGGCATCCCCGGCCTGTTCTCGACGCTGCGTTTGCGGCAGAGCGCCGAGGTGATGATGGTTCATGGTGGCCCATCGACGCTGGAGACGGTCATCCAAATGCTGGCCGGCTTGTGGGGCGCGGGCAGGGCGCCGCTTCCGGTGGAATTCTCTCCCTTGGCTGCAGGACGGTTCGTCGACGCCGGTGACTTCACCATCGACTGCTTTCCGGTCCGCCATCGCGACACAGACAGTTTTGGATTCGTCTTCCAAAGCCCCGCTCGCCGCCACCTTCAGCCGGATCGGCTGGCGGCGCTTGGCGTTCCCGACGGTCCCTTGCGCGGCGAGCTGGCCGCAGGCCGGGCAGTCGTAATCGAGGGCGATCAAACGATCAATCCGGAAGACGTCCTGGGGCCGCCGAGCGGCGGCAGGAAGCTCGTCGTGATCGGCGACACCGAAACCACCGAGGGGCTGGCGCAACACGTCGTTGATGCCGACATGCTGGTGATCGAGGCAACGTTTCTCGATCGTGACGCGTCGACCGCGCGGGACTACGGGCATCTCACCGCGGCAGAAGCGGCGTCGTTTGCGGCAGCGAGCAATGTGAAGCAGCTCGTGCTGACCCATATGTCGGGACGCTATGAGGACGAAGAGATTTTCGCCGAGGCGGCGAGCATCTTCCCGAACACCCGGATCGCCGCCGACTTCGATCACATCGTGATCTAGCCGTCGCGACGAGACATCGCCCATCGCCGTCTCGTCCGGCTCTACAGACCGGCGGCAACACCGAGGCGGCCGATGCCCGGCAGCTTGACGGCGGGCCGGCGGATGTCGAGGCCGAGCACGGCGCCGAAGAAGTTGATCTCGAGGCCTTCGACCCAGCCGAGGGTCAGGCCGAGATAGCCGAAGAGCGAGGCATAGAAACCGGTGCGCGAGGCGGTCAGCCCAATCCATTCCCCGGAATAGGGATAATCCTTGCCGATCGCGGTCGGCGGCAGAACCGCGCGAAGTTCCGGCACGGCATCAAGAGCGGCTTGAACGAAGGTATTTGAATTCGGTCCCGGCCAGGCGCTGTAGTCGCCGTAGGTTCGAAACTTGTAGGTCTCGATCACAGTCCGAATCCTGGGAATGAGGAGCTCGGCCCGTGACCCATCTACGGCGACGACGGTTTCCGGCAGGGCGCCGAACCACCTTCCATCGGGGGCGAAGCCGTTGCTCCGGATCGGTTCGCCCCACGCGGTGTAGTCGTATCGGCTGTAGCTGGTCGCATCCTTTTCCTTGACGACGATCCACGTGTGGACGGCAAAGATGCTTCGCCACCGGACCGTTCGGGCCGCATAAACCCGGATCAGGGCATCGGGATGGGAAGAAGCCGGCGGCAGCAGGCCTGCGCTGGAACGGTCAGCCGTCTGCCAATTGCTGCGGCCATCTCCAAGCCAATAGTACCGCGCGGCCGATAGGCCGATCGGCACGAACAGGAGCAGGAAGAAAATGAGCACGGCTCTTCGCAAGGGGAGATCGGGTTTCGGAAGGAAGTCTCGAGGATATAGGTCGCGAAAGCTTTTTCACAATGATCTTCGAATGCAGATCGTCAGCTGTGAGGTCACACGGGACACGTCCGCGAAGAGATCGCTCAGCTCGTCAATCCCGACTTGATCGCGAGATCCTGCACCTGGCTGGTCAGCTCCATCAACCGCGGCAGCGCCTGGTCGCGGAAGGTCGCCATGTCCATGCGCATGGCATCGACCGTGATGCTCAATCCCCCGATCACGAGGCCCTGGGCGTCGAAGATCGGCGTCGCCAGCGTGCGCAGGCCGTAGGCGTTCTCGCCGTCGGAGACGGCGTGGCCCTTTCTCTTCACCTGATCGAGCCGGGCGAGCAGGGCATCGAGATCGGTCAGCGTCCGTTCCGACAGTTTGACGCGAGGGCGCGATTCCAGTCGCTCGATCTGCTCGTCCCGCGCCAGATGCGCCAGCATGACGTGACCGAGCGCGGCGCTGTAGGCGGGAATGCGCGTGCCCGGCCGGCGATCCATCTTGTGGCGGTCGAGGCCCGCGCCGACGCGCGCGAGATAGACCACGTCACCGCCGTCGAGGATACCGAGCGAAGCCGCATCGCCGACATCGGGCACGAGATCTCGCAGCAACGGCTCGACCATCGGCCTTAGCGACCCATGCGACAGCACGGTGTAGCCGAGGTCAAGGCAGGCAACGCCGAGGCGGAACCGGCGGCTCTGCGGCACGGCCTGGAGATAGCCGAGCTCGGTCAGGGTCTGGATCAGCCGGAACGCCGTTCCGCGATCGAGATCGGCCCGTGCGGCAATCTCACTCAGGGTGAGCTCAAAGGCTTCGCTGCTGAAGCTCTTGAGCACGGCAAAGGCCTTGCCGACGGACGCGACGTGATTCTTGGGGTTTTTTGGGAGCGATTCCGATTTGCGCTTTGTGGCCTTCTTTTCGACCTTGGCCATGCTCGAATGCCTTGCCACGACAGCCACCGCCCTTGACGTGGCGGCAAGCTGATTTTACGACTGGTCAAGCCAATAACAAATGTTCGCAATCCGAACAACTGATTTGACGATCGGAGGAAGTTTGTCGACACCATCGCTGCACCCTCATGGTGTGTTTTCCGCCGCGCTCACTCCGCTCGACGCCGAGCTCGCCCCCGATCATGCGCGCTTCATCGCGCATTGCCGCTATCTCCTCGATGAGGGCTGCGACGGCATCGCGCTGCTCGGCACGACGGGCGAGGCGAACTCCTTCTCCGCGGCGGAGCGCATGGCGCTGCTCGAGGCGGTGGTGGCTGCCGGCATCGCGCCGCAACGTCTTCTGCCGGGCACCGGCGTCGCCGCGCTCAGCGAGACCATCGCCCTGACGCGCCACGCGCTTTCAGTCGGCGTCGACACCGTCGTGATGCTGCCGCCGTTTTATTATAAGGGTGTCACGGACGACGGCGTTTACGCGTCCTATAGCGAGATCGTGCAGCGCATTGGCGATGCCAGGCTCAAGGTCGTGCTCTATCATATCCCGCAGATGTCGGCGCAGCCGATCTCGCATGCGCTGATCGAGCGGCTGCGAACGGCATATCCGGCAACGTTCGTGGGTATCAAGGACTCCTCCGGCGACTTCGCGAACATGACCGCGATGGTCGAACGCTTTCCCGGCTTTTCAGTCCTGGTCGGAGCCGATCCGTTGCTGTTGCCGCTGCTGCGCAAGGGCGGCGCCGGCTGCATCACGGCGACCTCCAATCTGGTCGCGCGGGATCTTGCCTATGTCTACAAGCATTTTCGCGATAGCGACGACGACGCGGCGCTCAAGACGGCGCAGGCGCGCATCGTGAAAGCGCGCGAACTGGTCTCGCGCTTCCCGCAGATGGCCTCGCTGAAGACATTGGTGGCAGAGCGCACTGGCCACGCCGGATGGCAGCGCCTGCGGCCGCCGCTTGAGTCCTTGCCGCCAGAGCAGGTGAAAGAGCTGCTCGCGAATGCTGCGGCATTCGCAGCCGCTTTGTAGCCGGCGCGACGACGAGGCGATCCGATGTCAGACTCCTTCCAGGACGCGCTCTCCGGGCTTGCCGCGATCGTCGGCGACAAGCAAATCATCGCGTCCGGGTCCGATCAGGAGCCTTATGTGGTGGACTGGCGCGGGCGTTATCACGGCCGCGCGGTTGCGGTGGTGAAGCCCGGCTCCACCGCCGAGGTCGCCGCCGTCGTCAAATTCTGTGCGGCACGGCAGCTCGCGATTGTGCCGCAGGGCGGCAACACCGGCATGTGCGGGGCGGCAACGCCGGACGATCGGGCCGGCAATGTGGTGATCCGGCTCGACCGGATGCGCGCCGTGCGCGATGTCAGCCCACTCGCGAACACGATCACGGTGGAAGCCGGCTGCATCCTCGCGGAGGTGCAAAATGCGGCGCGCGACGTCGATCGCTACTTTCCCTTGAGCCTGGGTGCCGAAGGCTCCTGCCAGATCGGCGGCAATATCTCGACGAATGCCGGCGGCACGGCGGTGTTGCGTTACGGTCCGACGCGCGATCTCGTGCTCGGGCTGGAGGTCGTGTTGCCCGACGGGCGAATCTTCAACGGCCTGCGTGCACTGCGCAAGGACAATACGGGCTACGCGCTCAAGCAGCTGTTCATCGGGGCGGAGGGGACGCTCGGCATCATCACCGCGGCGGTGTTGAAGCTGTTCGCGCCGCCGCGCAGCTCGGCGCTGGCGCTGCTGAAACTGCACGGCGTGGAGCGGGCGCTCGAGATCATGCAGCGCTTGCGCGGCACGGTCGGTGACCGGCTCGGCAGCCTCGAGATCATGTCGCGCGCGCAGATCGAGGCGATCGCAGAGACCGTGCCGCATGTCACGATCCCCTTCGAGCTGACGACGCCGTGGTATCTGATCGTCGAATTGACCGACACGCTCGCCGGCGTCGACCTCGATGAGCCGCTCGCCACGGTGCTGGCGGATGCGATGGAGGCCCACCTTGCCGAGGACGTCATCCTGACCTCCAACCTCGCGCAGGCGAAGGCGATCTGGGCTGTCAGGCACAGCGTGTCCGAAGGCAACAAGCGTAGCGGCTATGTCGTCTCGCACGACAGTGTCGTTCCGCTGGAGCGTCAGGCCGCTTTCGTCACCAATGTCGAGGCACGGATCAACGCCGCGGTACCTCACGCGCGGGTCGTGATGCATGGCCACATCGGCGACGGCAACATCCACGTCATCGCCCTGATCGACCGCGCGGGTTGCCAGGACCCGGCGGCGACGGCTGCGCTTGTGGCTGAGATCAACGAGATTGTCGATGACGAGACGGCGGCGCAGGGCGGAGCGATCAGTGCCGAGCACGGCATCGGCATCACCAATCGTGGCCGGCTTGCCCGTGTTGCCGATCCTCTCGACATCGAGCTGATGCGCGATATCAAGAAATTGCTCGATCCGAAGGGCTTGATGAATCCCGGCAAGATCTTTGGTGCGGGAGCGGCATAACCATGACGAGCGTCCGCCTGCTTGCCGACGATCTCACCGGTGCGCTCGACACCGCGGCGGAGTTCGTCGGCCTGTGCGGTCCGTTCGATGTCGTCTGGTCGGGCGCGCTTGCGCCGCTGGAGTCCGGGAGCCTGGCGATCGATAGCGGCACCCGCGAGCGGTCGAAGGCCGAGAGCGTCGAAATCGTTGGGCGACTGGCGCCCCACCTTCAGGGCGGGACGATCGCCTACAAGAAGGTCGATAGCCTCCTTCGGGGGTCTTGGGCGGCTGAGCTCGACGCCTGCCTGCGCAGCGGCCATTGGGCTTCTTGCGTGGTCGCGCCGGCGTTCGATTATCAGGGACGTCGCACCGTCGGTGGCCAGCAATTCGCCCGCACCGTGCATGGCGATTGGCACAGAGTCGGCGACAATTTGCTGGATCAATTGCGGCAAGACGGCATCGAAGCACGACAGGGCACGCCCGACACGCTCTCGCAAGGCGGCGTTCAGGTGTTCGATGCCGAGAGCGACCTCGACCTCGATCGCGTCGTCGAAATGGCGCGGCGCATGCCGGGGCCCGTGTTGTGGTGTGGGAGCGGCGGCCTGGCCGGTGCGCTTGCCCGCGGTCAAGGCGCCGCTGCGTCCTCGCAACTGAAGCGGCCGGTGCTGGGGGTGTTTGGCTCCGACCAGGCTGCCACCGCATCCCAGCTGGCGGCATGTGGTAACGCCACCATTGCGCTGGCCGAGGGGGAGGGCGACGCGGGCGTTCGGCGCAAGCTGGCCGACGAGGGTGTGGCGCTGGTGAAATTCGCCCTCGCCGACGGCTTAGTGCGGGCCGAGGCGGCGCGGCGGATCGCGCACGAGATGGCGGGGCTGATCGCGGCACTCGAACCGCCGGGCACGCTGGTTGTTGCCGGTGGGGAAACCCTGAAGGCCGCATGCGTTGCCCTTGGCGCGCATGCGCTCGAGGTGACAGGAAGTATCGTGCCGGGATTGCCGCGCTCGATCTTGCAAGGCGGCCGTTGGGCCGGCGTCGATGTCATCTCGAAGTCCGGCGCATTCGGCCCCAGCGAGCTGTGGCGGGACCTGCTTCGGGATAATCATTTGCTTAGCAAGGGGAGTCCGACATGACCTCTCGTCATCTAGCCATCACCATGGGCGATCCCGCCGGGATCGGGCCGGAGATCATCGTCAAGGCCTGCCTCGGGCTGAAGGATCGGATCGCGAAAGGCGATCTGCGGATCCTGATCATCGGCAGCGGCGCGGCGCTCGATGGTGCGAAAGCCGCGCTTGGTGCCGGCATTGCGATTCCCGAAGTGCGCGCCGAGGATCGCGACTGGCCAAACCTCTGCTTACTCCAGGCCGATAGCGAGGGCGACCCGATCAAGCCCGGCGTGCTCAGCGCCGACGGCGGCCGCTTTGCCTACAAGGCGATCGAGCAGGGCGTGCGCCTGACGCAGGCGGGCCGGACCGCGGCGATCGTCACGGCGCCGCTCAACAAGGAAGCGCTCAACAAGGCCGGCTATCATTTCCCTGGTCATACCGAAATGCTGGCGCATCTCACCGGCGTGCGCGGCTCGGTGATGCTGCTCGCCCATGGCAACATGCGCGTCAGCCATGTCTCGACCCATGTGGCGCTCGAGGACGTGCCGAAGCGTCTGACGCCGGAGCGGCTGCGCATGGTCATCGACCTCACCAACGATGCCCTGCTGCGGCTCGGCATTGCCAAACCGAAGATCGCGATCGCTGCGCTCAATCCACACGCCGGCGAGGGCGGCCTGTTCGGCCGGCAGGACATCGACGTGTCCGCGCCGACGATTGCGGAAGCGGTCGCCGACGGCCTCGACGTCGTCGGCCCCGTGCCGGGCGATACCATCTTCGTCAAGCTGCGCGCCGGCCAGTACGACGCCGCGGTCGCGATGTATCACGATCAGGGCCACATTCCGGTCAAGCTCCTTGGTTTCCAGGTCGATCCTGCGACCGGCCGCTGGCAGGAGCTGTCCGGCGTCAACATCACGCTGGGCCTGCCGATCATCCGCACCTCCGTCGACCACGGCACCGCCTTCGACATCGCCGGCAAGGGCATCGCCAACGAGCACAGCCTGATCGAGGCCATCGACTATGCCGAGCGTCTCGCCGGTGGCGCTTCCCCTGTATCCAAGTGACGAGATCGACCGCACGATGACCAACGCCTTCACGCCCATCGAAATCCAGCGTCCCACCATCCTCGAGTTCGGCAACGGCACGATCGGCGCTGCGGCGCGCTTCGCCGAGCGGATCGGTGCCAGGCGGCCGCTTGTGATTTCCGATCCGTTCAATGCACGCCGGGTCGACATGCTGGCGCTGCCGGGTGCGGTGAAGGTATTCGGTGACGTCAAGCCCGAGCCCGACCTGCCCAATCTCGAGAAGGCCGTGGCGATGGCGAAGGACGTCAGCCCTGATCTCGTGGTCGGTTTTGGCGGTGGCAGCGCGATGGATCTCGCCAAGCTGGTCGCGGTGATGTGCACGAGCGACGTGCCCTTTGCCGACATCGTCGGGCCGGAGAAGGTGGCCGGCCGCAGCGTCGCGCTGATGCAGATTCCGACGACCTCGGGCACCGGCAGCGAAGCCGGCACTCGTGCGCTCGTCACCGATCCCGTCAGCCAGAACAAGCAGGCGGTGCAGAGCCGCTTCATGCTGGCCGACATCGCCATCGTCGATCCGGATCTGACGATGACCGTGCCGAAAGAGGTCACCGCGGCAACCGGGGTCGATGCGCTGGCGCATTGCGTCGAGGCCTATACCAGCCGCAAGGCGCATCCGACGATCGACCTCTACGCACTCGAAGGCGCGCGGCTGGTCGGCCGCTATCTCGAGCGCGCGGTGGCCGATGGCGGCGACCGCGAGGCGCGTGCGGGCCTCGCGTTGGCCTCGCTCTATGGTGGCTATTGCCTGGGACCGGTGAACACGACCGCCGGCCACGCGGTGGCGTATCCGCTCGGCACCCGTCACCACGTGGCGCATGGCCTCGCTTGCGCGGTGATTTTCCCGCATACGCTGGCCTTCAACATGCCGGCGGTTAAAGCGAAGACGATCGCGGTGCTCCAGGCGCTCGGGCTGCCGGAGCAGAGCGATCCAAAGCTCGCATTCGACGCCACCTACGGGTTCTGCAAGAACCTCGGCATCGAGATGCGGCTGTCCGCGCTCGGCGTGCCCCGGGACGATCTCGGCGTGATGGCCGACGAGGCGCACGCCATTCGCCGCCTGCTGGACAACAATCCGCGCGACCTCGGCCGGGATGCGATCCTGAACATGTACGAGGTCGCGTTCTAACAGTCTTCGCCGCACGCGCGCGGCAACCAATCAACAACACGGAAAACAGAGGAACTTCTATGAGATCGATGTGGCTCGTCCTTGCCTCAGCCTTGGTGCTGGCGGCCTCACCCGCAAAGGCGCAGGACGGCTATCCGTCCAAGCAGGTGACAGTGGTCGTTCCCTTCGCCGCCGGCGGCACCGCGGATATCTTCGCGCGGATGGTCTCCAACCATTTGCAGGCGAAGTTCGGCAAGCCCTTCGTGGTCGAGAATGTCGGCGGTGCCGGCTCGATCCTCGGCGTGACGCGGGTGGCGAAATCGGCGCCGGATGGCATCACGCTCGGTCTTGCCAGCACGTCCGCGCTTGCGATCAACCCGTCGCTCTACGGGCCGAAGCTCAGCTACCAGCCGGACAAGGACCTGGTGCCGGTCGCCGAGATCAGCGTCGTGCCCAACGTTCTCGTCGTCAATCCCAACAAGATCAAGGCGCGTACCGTGCCGGAGCTGATTGCCTATCTGAAGGCGAATCCGGACAAGGTCTCGTTCGGCTCGGCCGGCGTCGGCACCTCGCAGCATCTTGCCAGCGAGCTGTTCCAGCAGATGACCGGCACCAAGATGGTGCACGTGCCCTACAAGGGCTCCAGCCAGATGCTGACGGACCTGCTCAGCGGCCAGATCGATCTCGCCTTCGACAACGTTCCGCTGCTGTTGCCGCAGGTGAAGACCGGCCAGCTCGCGCTGCTCGCGACCGCAACGCCGAAGCGCGCCGCCTTCGATCCCGAAGCTCCGGCCGTTGCCGAATTCCTGCCCGGCTTCGAGGCGGTGGCCTGGCACGGTTTCATCGTGCCCGCGGGCACGCCCAAGCCGATCGTCGAAAAGCTCTCGGCCGAGATCCGCGCCTTCATGCAGCAACCGGAGACGGTGCAGAAGATGGCCGAGCTCGGTGCCACCGCGGTCGCCGTGGATTCCGAGCCGTTCGCGGCCTACATCAACGCTGAGACGGCGCGCTGGAAGAAGGTGATCGAGGCCGCCAACATCAAGCTGGAGTAGGGCGGCACGCGATGAGATAAGCCGGCCGCCGCATGTCGAGAGCGGCGGCCGCTTGTTCAGTGCCGGTCGCCGGTCTAAGTTCGCATCAGCCAACGGGTGCGGGGCTGATGGGGACTGTTCGTTTTCTGCTGGCGGCGATCGTCGTTGGATTTCATTGCCAATTTGGCGTCATTCACCAGACAATCGGAGGCTTGGCCGCTGTAGAAGTCTTCTACATCATCAGTGGCTTCTACATGGCCGCCGCCTATGAGCGGCACTATCCCGGACGGCCTGCTGCATTCTTCGCCAGCCGCTTCGCGAGGCTTTATCCGTTCTACCTCGCTGTCCTGGCAGCTACGTTCGCGCTACATCTGTGGAACCCGGCGAACGAGAGCGGCATCTTCAATTCCCTCCGAACGGAAGAGCGGCCCTATGTGATCAACCTGTCGCTGCTGGGTCTCGATCTCTATTCCGCCATGCACAGCACCACGTATCTCCTGGTTCCGCAGGCGTGGTCGATCAGTGCGGAGATCGTCTTCTACGCGCTGCTGCCTGCCTTGCTTCTCCTCAACAGAAAATGGCTCGTTGGGTTGGTGGTCGCTGCCTTCGCGATCAAGATGACCATTCTGCACGTCTACGAATGGAAATGGGCTTACTTCCCGTTTTACAGCCAGATCGGCTATTTCGGCACCGGCGTTGTGCTCTTCTCGTTGCGAGATCGCCTGACATGGTCGACGCGCGCGGGCTACTGGCTCGCGGCTCTCTACTGCCTCTATCTCCTCGGCGACGTCTATGCCGACGTCGACTATCACGGGGGCATCGTTCAGGGCGTGCCGCTGGTCGTCGCGACCTGCATCGTGATTCCGACGCTCTTCACGAGGATCAACGGACCGCTGTCGACCGCATTGGGTGATGCCTCCTATGGCGTCTATCTCTCGCATTTTCTCTTCATCCAGATCGCGATCAATCTGCAGTTCTTTGATCCGATCACGCTGACCAATCCGCACATTGTGAGCCATTGGCGAATTCTGTTTCAGACCCTGGGCATCCTGCTCGCATCCACCGTCGTTGCGCTCGTCTTCGAGTTCACGGTGCAGCGATGGATCGATCGGGCGCGCCGATCGCTGTTCTACAGCCGCAAAGAGCCGCAGGATTCCTTCGGGAAGGCTTGAGACAGTCCGTCTTGCCTGCGCGAACGCAGCGAGAACAACCCGACGATGTTCACAGAGGGGCTGGACCGCGAAGGTCAGCGCGGCTATATGAGCGGCCTGTGAGCCGCTGATTTGCAAAACTGTCAGCCCGCCTTGCAGGACTTCCGAAGAAAGCTCAGCGATTTCAAGCGCTTCGGTGGGGAATGGTGTAACGGTAGCACAACAGACTCTGACTCTGTTTGTCTTGGTTCGAATCCAGGTTCCCCAGCCAGTTCAGGGCACGCCCAAAGGTCCAGATCTCGAGGTCCCTCGGTGACAGTGACGGTCCATGGGCCGCGCCGCCGGTCGCGACCGTTTGCCTCATCTGAAATCGTATTTCCGCGGTCGGATCGCCGTGCTCTGCATCGTCCTTGGGTCACACAACTCAAGGAGATCCCTGATGCCCTATGTCGATGGTTTCGTTCTGGCTGTGCCGAAGGACAAGATCGAGGCCTACAAGGCGCTGTCGACGGCCGCCTGCGCGCTCTGGATGGAGCACGGCGCGCTCGATTATGTCGAATGCGTCGCTGACGATGTCCCCTATGGCGAGCTCACCTCGTTTCCGCGCGCGGTGATGGCGAAGGAGGACGAGGTCGTGGTGTTCGCCTGGATCGTCTACCGCGACCGGGAGACCCGCGATGCCGTCAACAAGAAGGTGATGGCCGACCCGCGGCTGAAGATGGAGGGCATGCCGTTCGACGGCAAGCGCATGATCTATGGCGGCTTCACGACCTTGCTCAGGGCGAGCGACGTCGTCAGCTGACAGGCGGGGGAGAAAGCCTATCTCGGAGGTGCGCGGTCGACTTCGGCCTGCAGCAGCAGCAACAGGCAACCGGCGAGCCGCGCCTCCATCCCCTTCGACGACAGCGATAGCGGGCCGGGATCGTTGAGGATCGCGTTCACCAGCGTGCCGAGCACCACCTGGAAGCCGAACGCGATGGCGCGGCTCTTGGCGGCCTTGCGGCCCTTGCCCATGGCCGGAAGCAGGAGAGGGGTGGCACGCGCAGTGGTCGCCTTTGCGAGCGCCTTGAACGGCGTCCATTTGTCGGGGCGGGTGTCGTCGTGCTGGAGGGCCGCACGCAACACCCCCTCGTGGTTGCGCATCCAGCCGATGATGCCGCTGACGATGATATGGCAGAGCCTGTCGAGGCCCGGATCGGGTGACGGCGGCCCAATCCCCGCAAGGCGCTCCTCGCCGTCGCGCGTGGCCAGCGCCATCAGCGCGTTGAAATAGGTCTCCTTGCTCTCGAAGCGGCTGTAGAAGGCGCCGACGGTGGCGCCGACTTCGGTGCAGAGCGCCTCGATCGAAAGTTCCGCAAGGCTGCGCGTCCTCAGCATCTCCGCGCCGGCGCGCAGCAGCGCCAGCGTAGTCTCCCGGCTGCGCTTCTGCCGCGACGGGGCGACGCCCGGCAGGTCGAAATCGCGAAGCTCCGGCTGGTCTGACCGTGGGCGCATCCGTGCTTGCATCCGCCAAAAATCATAATCATAATTCGGATTATAATTTAGGGCGAACCGCGCCGCGGGTCAACCGCGGATGCGAAGACAATGAAACACCGAATCCGACAGGGAGGATCAGATGAGCGCAGGCAGCGGCACGCCGTTCGGCGGCACCGTCGGCAAGACGGTTGCGGAGTCAAAACCCTGGTGGCCGGATGAGCCGAGGCCGCCCGAGGGGGCGCCGAACATCCTTGTCGTGCTGTTCGACGACGTCGGCTTCTCCGATTTCGGCTGCTATGGCTCGGCGATCAGGACGCCGACCATCGACAGGCTCGCCGCAGAGGGCCTGCGGTACAGCGGTTTCCACACCACCGCGATGTGCTCGACGACGCGCGCCGCGCTGCTCACCGGGCGCAACCATCACTCGGTCGGCGTCGGGTGCCTGGCCAATTTCGATTCCGGCTATCCGGGCTACCGCGGCAAGATCGCGCGCGAGGCCGCGACGCTCGCCGAGATGTTGCGTGTGCACGGCTATCGCAACTACATGGTCGGCAAATGGCACGTCACGCCGCTGACCGAGAGCGGCGCCACAGGTCCGTTCGACGGCTGGCCGCTCGGGCGCGGTTTCGATCGCTTCTACGGCTTCCTCGACGCCGAGACCGACCAGTACGCGCCGGAGCTCGTGTCCGACAACACGCATATCGATCCGCCGGGTACCTATGCCGACTGCTATCATCTGACCGAGGACCTGATCGACCAGTCGATCCGCTTCATCGGCGATCACGTCGCCGATCGTCCTGACGTGCCCTGGCTGACCTGGGTCGCACTGGGGGCCTGCCACGCGCCGCATCAGGCGCCGGCCGAGATCATCAGGAGCTATGACGCCGCCTTCGCGCATGGCTGGGACGTCGAGCGGGAGCTAAGGCTGTCACGGCAGAAGGCGATGGGCCTCGTGCCCGGGGATACGCGGATGCCTGCGCGCAATGACGGCGTGAAGGCCTGGGAGGAGCATTCGGCGGACGAACGCCGCGTCTTCACGCGCCTGCAGGCGGCCTTTGCCGGCATGCTCGACCATTCCGACCGCCATCTGGCGCGGCTGGTCGCATTCCTCGACACGGCCGGCATCCGCGACAACACCGTGATCATCGTGATGTCCGACAATGGCGCGAGCCAGGAGGGCGGACCGCTCGGCTTCGTCAACGCGATGGGACCATTCAACTTCAAGCCAGAGCCGATCGCGGAGAAACTTGCCCGCATCGACGACATCGGCGGGCCCGACACCCACAGCAATTTTCCGCATGGCTGGGCGATGGCCTCCAACACGCCGCTGCGGCGCTACAAGCAGAACACCCATGGCGGCGGCATCCGCGATCCCTTCGTCATCAACTGGCCGAACAGGATCGCGGCCAAAGGCGAGCTGCGGCACCAGTTCGTCCATGCCTGCGACCTCACGCCGACGCTGCTGGAGCTGATCGGCATCGAGGCGCCCGCGACAATCGCCGGCTGCCGGCAGATGCCGCTCGAAGGCGAGAGCTTTGCGCGTTCGATCTCGGATGCGTCGGCGCCGTCGAAAAGCTCGCCGCAATATTTCGAGATGTTCGGCCATCGCGGTCTCTGGCACGCCGGATGGAAGGCGGTCGCCTTCCATCCGTCGGGCACGCCGTTCGAGAACGACAAATGGGAGCTGTTCCATCTCGACGAGGATTTCTCGGAGACCAACGACCTCGCGACGAAGGAGCCGGAGCGTCTGGCGAAGATGATCGCGACATGGTGGGAAGAGGCCGAGAGGCACAAAGTGCTGCCCCTCGACGACCGCTTCGGGCCGCGCTTTGCCGAGAACGCCGCGCGCTTCCACGGTGCGCGCCACCGTTTCGTCTTCCACGCCGGCATGGGGCACGTGCCGACCGACGTCGCGCCTGATGTACGCAGCCGCAGCTACACGATCGAGGCGCATGTCGAGATCGGTGAGGCGGGTTCGGACGGCGTGCTGATCTCGCACGGCGATGCGACGTCGGGCTACAGCCTCTATGTCAGCGAGGGCCATCTCGTGCACGATCTCAACATCGGCGGCAGCCACCAGATCGTGCGGTCGGATCGCAAGGTTCCGTCTGGCGCGCGTCGTCTCGGCGTGCATGTCGAGCGCCTCGTGCGCAAGGAGGCGCCCGCAAAGGGCTCGCGCACCGGCGTCACCGAATACACGCTGCTGATCGACGGCGAGCCGGCTGGCTCGCTCCAGACCCAGCTCGGATTCCACACGCTGATCTCGTGGTCAGGTCTCGACATCGGCCGTGACCGCGGCAGCCCGGTGTCGCATTACGAGGCGCCGTTCGAATTCGCCGGACGGCTGCTGCGCGTCACCGTCACCATGCACAATGACCAGCGGCTCGACGGCGACGCCGTCGGCAACGCGCAGATGGCGCGGCAATAGGGCGAAGTGCGTTACTTGATCTTGTCGTAGGCGGAAGCGAAATCGCCCAGCGGCATCGGGATCGCAATCGTCTCCTTGGCCATGTTCTGGAAGGAGACCTTGAGCTGCTTGCCCGACCGCAACGCGGCAAGCAGGTCCGGCGCGATCGGCGCCGAGGCGTAGCAGCCGCGGTTCTCGCAGGTCTGGATCTGGAGGTCGACCGTCTTGCCTTCGTCGACCTGGAGCTTGGCGCCGATGGGAAGGTTGAGGCCGAGCGGTAATTGCAGCAGGGCCACCGGCGTGCGGGTGTCGGTCGCGATGCGGATGTTGATCAGGACGATGGTCTGGCCGGTCTTGGTCAGCACCGCGTTCTGCTCCATCGCACATTCGAGCGGCGCGTCACGGCTGGCGCTGGTGCAACGCACGATCCAGCCGGGCTGTTGCGCCGGCGCGCCATCAGCCTGTGGCTGCGTCGGAGCCGGTGCCGGCTGTGCCGCAGGGGCGGGGGCGTTCTTCTTGGCCTGTTGGGCATACGCGGCGCCCAAGGGCAACAGGACAGCTGCGGCGAGGGCGACAAGTCTGGATTGCATGAGCATGGCGAAACCGCGTTGGCGTGAACCGGGGGCCTCGCTGTAGCGTCGCCGGAAGCGCCGTGCAAGCCGCTACTCGGCAGCTTCCTTAACGGTGCCGTGCTCGACCGCCTCGCCGCCTTCGCCGTCACCCGAACGGCCCCAGCCCGAGAACCAGTTGTTGAGCTCGTCGAGATAGAGATAGACCACCGGCGTGGTGAACAGCGTCAGCGCCTGGCTGACGATCAGGCCGCCGACCATGGCGTAGCCGAGCGGCTGGCGGATCTCGGCGCCGGTGCCGTGACCGAGCATCAGCGGCACGCCGCCGAGCAGCGCGGCCATCGTCGTCATCATGATCGGGCGGAAGCGGAGCAGGGCGGCCTGGCGGATCGATTCCGCCGGCGTCTTGTGCTCGTCTCGCTCGGCGGCGATGGCGAAGTCGACCATCATGATGCCGTTCTTCTTCACGATGCCGATCAGGAGAATGATTCCGATCAAGGCAATGAGGCTGAAGTCGAAGCCGGCCGCCATCAGGATCGCGAGCGCGCCGACGCCGGCCGAGGGCAGCGTCGACAGAATCGTGATCGGATGGATGTAGCTCTCGTAGAGGATGCCGAGGATCAGGTAGACCACGACGAGCGCGGCAAGGATCAACAGCGGCACAGTGCCGAGCGATTGCTGGAACGCCTGCGCCGTGCCCTGGAAGCTCGAATTCAGCGTCGGCGGCGCGCCGAGATCTGCCATCGCCTTCTGCACGGCTTCCGTCGCCTGGCCGAGCGCGACGCCCTGGCCGAGGTTGAAGCTGATGGTGATCGCCGGGAATTGGCCCTGGTGGCTGATCGAAAGCGGACGGACCGGATCGGTGGTCCAGGTCGCGAAGGTCGATAGCGGGACCTGATCGCCCGTCAGCGGCGACTTCAGATAGAGCTTGTTCAGGCTGTCGAGATTCCCCTGCATCTCCGGCAGGATCTCGAGGATCACCTTATAGGTGTTGAGCTGGGTGAAATACTGCGTGATCTGCCGCTGTCCGAAGGCGTCATACAGCGTGTCGTCGATCAGCTGCGGCTGGATGCCGTAGCGCGCGGCGGTGTCGCGGTTGATCTTGAGCTGAACCGTGGTGCCCTGGGTCTGCTGGTCGGTCGCGACGTCGCGCAGCTCCGGCAGCGTCTGCATCTTGGCGAGGATTTTCGGCGCCCACTCGTTGAGCTCGGCGAGATCGGCGTCCTGCAGCGTGAATTCGAACTGCGTTCGCGTCGGCCGTCCGCCGAGCCGCACATCCTGGGCTGCCTGCATGTAGACGCGGGCGCCCTCGACCTTGTCGAACTGGGGACGCAGTCGCGCGATGATCTGCTGAGCCGAGGCATCGCGCTTGTCGCGAGCCTTCAGCGTGATGAATATGTTGCCGTTGTTGCCGGCGCGGCCGCTGCCGCCGATCGACATGGCGACGCTGGCAACATCGGGATCGGCGAGGATGATCTTGCCGAGCTGTTCCTGACGCCGGGTCATCTCCTTGAACGAAATGTCCTGCGAGGCTTCCGAGGTGGCGGTGATCAGGCCGACATCCTGCTGCGGGAAGAAACCCTTCGGGATCAGGACGAACAAATAGATCGACAGTCCGAGCGTGGCGAAGAAGATCGCCAGCGTGGTGCGCCGCCAGGCCAGGGCGTGATCGAGAACGTATTCGTAGCCGCGCAGCATCGCGTCGAAGGCGCGCTCGCTCCATTGATAGAACCGGCCGTGGCGCACCTCGCCATGGGCGCGCAGGAAGCGCGAGGCCATCATCGGCGTCAGGGTCAGCGACACGAACATCGAGACGAAGATGGTCATCGCCAGCACGACGGCGAATTCGCGGAACAGGCGCCCGATGATGCCGCCCATCAAGAGCAGCGGAATCAGCACTGCGACCAGCGAGATGCTGATCGACACGATGGTGAAACCGATTTCCTTCGAGCCGCGGAAGGCCGCCGCCATCGGCGATTCGCCTTCCTCGATGTAGCGCGTGATGTTCTCGAGCATCACGATGGCATCGTCGACGACGAATCCGACCGCGATGGTGAGCGCCATCAGCGATAGATTGTCGAGGGAATAGCCGACGACCCACATCAGCGCGCAGGCGCCGAGCAGCGCCAGCGGAACCGTGATGGCGGGAATGACGGTGGCCCAGAAGCTGCGCAGGAAGATGAAGATGACCATGACCACGAGCGCGATGGTCAGCAGCAACGTGAACTGGACGTCCTCGACCGCGGCGCGGATGGTCGTGGTACGGTCACTGATGAGCTCGATCTTGATGGCGGGCGGGATCGCCGCCACGAGGCGGGGCAGGGTCGCCTTGATCCGATCGACGGTCTCGATGACGTTCGCGCCCGGCTGCTTGAATATCACCAGGAACACGCCGCGCTTGCCGTTGGCCCAGGCCGCCTGCTTGGCGTCTTCAGCGGCGCTGACCGCCTGGCCGATGTCGCGGATTCGCAACGGAGCGCCGTTGCGATAGGCGATGATGACGTCGTTCCAGTCCTTCGCGTGCGTGAGCTGGTCGTTGGCATAGATCGTGTAGGCGCGCTTTTCGCCGTCGATATTGCCCTTCGGACTGTCAACCGTGGTGATCGCGATCTGGCTGCGTACGTCCTCCATCGACAGGCCCTTGGCGACTAGCTTCGCCGGATCGACCTGGACGCGGATGGAGGGTTTCTGCTGGCCGCCGATGAAGACCTGGGCGACGCCGGAGAGCTGGCTGATCTGCTGGGCGAGCTGGGCGTCGACCGCGTCGCTGACGCTGGTCAGAGGCAACGTCTCCGATGTCGCAGACAGCAGCAGGATCGGCGCATCAGCCGGGTTGACCTTGCGGTACGTCGGCGGCGACGGCAGGTTCTTCGGCAGCTGGCCGCTGGCGGCGTTGATGGCGCCCTGCACGTCATTGGCGGCACCGTCGATGCTGCGGTTGAGATCGAACTGGATGGTGATCGACGCGGTGCCCAGATAGCTCGTCGAGGTCATCTGCGCGATGCCGGGAATCTGCGCAAACTGCCGCTCCAGCGGCTGCGCCACCGACGAAGCCATCGTCTCGGGGCTGCCGCCCGGCAAATTGGCGGTGATCTGGATGGTCGGGAAGTCGACCTGCGGCAGCGGTGCGACCGGGAGCAGGGGATAGGCGACGAGACCGACGAAGAGGATGCCGGCCATCAGCAGCGAGGTGCCGATGGGATAACGGATGAAAGGTGCCGAAATCCCGCCCTCGGTCATTCCTGTCGTACCTTGTTCTGGGCCGGGTTCGAACTCGCCACCGTCGTCGAGACGAGGCTTCCGGGCTGCACCTTGAACTGGCCGCCGGTGATCACCTGCTGACCGGGGCTGAGCCCTTCTTCGATGACCGAATGTCCATCGATGGCGTAGCTGACCTTGACCTTGTGCACCTCGGCCTTGTTGTCCTGATTGACGGTATAGGCGTAGAGGCCGTTGGTCGAATGCTGGACCGCGTCATCCGGAACCACGGTCGCATCCTTCAGCGTCCGCACCAGAAGCCGCGTCGAGACCGACTGGCCCGGCCACAGCGTGTGGTCCTTGTTGTCGAACACCGCCTTGAGCCGGATCGTTCCGCTGCTGGTGTCGACCTGATTGTTGATGACCGCAAGCTTGCCCTCGGCCAGCGTCTTCTTGCCGTCGGTGGTGAAGGCGATCACCTTGAGCGCGCCGCTCTTCTGGCCTTCGGTGATATAGGGCAGCTGGTCTTCCGGCGCGGTGAAGATCACGGAGATCGGCTCGACCTGCGAGATCGTGACGATGCCCGTCTGCGTCGAGGCGTTGACGATGTTGCCGATGTCGACCTGGCGCAGGCCGGCGACGCCGGTGATCGGCGCCTTGACCTGGGTGTAGTCGAGCTGGGTCTGGGCGTTGGCGATCGCGGCTTCGTCGGCGGCGATCTGGGCGGTGAGCTGGGCGACGGTCGAGCGCTGGGTGTCGACCCGCTGGGCAGTCGCGAATTCGCCGAGCTTCATGGCGCGCTGAAGTTCGAGATTGGCGTTGGCGAGACTAGCCTCGTCCTGCTCCTTCTTGGCCTTGGCCTGGTCGAGCGTGGCTTGATAGGGACGGGGATCGATCGAGACCAGAAGTTCGCCCTGCTGGACGATCTGGCCTTCGCGGAAGGCGAGCTTGTCGATCTGGCCATCCACGCGGGTGCGGACTTGCACGGTGTTGAACCCCTGAACCGTGCCGAGACCGGTCAGGTAGACCGGGAAATCGACCTTCTGAACCGGGGCAACGCTGACGGGGACGGCGGGCGGGCGGGGTGGACCCTTCTGGGCGGTCTGGGTTTTTCCAGCCTGGGGGGCGCCGAATTTCTGCCAACCATAGTAACCCGCAGAGGCCACGGCCGCGATGATCAGAATCCAGAGGATCGGCCGGGACTTTTTCATATCGTCTCGTGTCGGCTCTTGTGCCCTCAGCTACGAATTATGGGGCAATCGTAGGGTTCCATAGCGTTTGTATAATACACGCCAAGTTCCAGTGTAAACAGCACTATCCGTTGAGAATCCTAAACAATTGGCAAGCTTTGCACCGTCTGGGCAGTGGTCTGGCGCGGCGGTGTGCAGTGCTGCATTTTCCCGGCAGGTGCGTTCGGCGAGCAAACCCCAAACAGCACTCCCAGGCGGTGTGCTCAGGCCGAACGACGCGAGTGCGAGCCGCAGGTCGGTGCCCGTAACAAGAATGGTTCTAAGTCGGGCGGAAGCCGTTTCGGTTGTCAGGAATTTCGGCATCGTCCATATCGGCGCCGCCACAAAGGGAGCGCAGGATGGACGAGCTGAACGGCAAGCTGATCGCGTGTCAGATTCTGATCACGGGATTGATCGCGCGTGTCGCCAATGAGCAGCGCGATCCCTTGCGCTTCCTCACCGACTTCCGGGACGAGATCAAAGCCGTCGTGAACGGCGTCAACATCGCCGGCATGGACAGCACCGATCGCGTGCGCGCCGTTGCGCTGAAAACCGTCGATGAATTGTTTTCGCTGATGAAGCCGCCGAGCAGCGATTGATGTTGTGAGCGAGACCGTCGATTGCCGCGCATCGGCGCGCTGTCTTTTAGAACGAGTCCAATGTCAGTTTAGAACGGTTTCAAACTGTAGTTTAGAATTGTTTTGAACTGGACTGATTCAAGGGTTCTTGCGAGGCGCTCGCATTGACCCGCTATTTTGCGGTCGATACCAACAACCCACCGTTCGTCGAAGTGAATGAGCGAACAGGAAGATGGGGCGTTTGGTAATGGGGCAGGTGGTCGCACCGAAGTCGTTGCGTTCGGTCGCAGCATTCGGTCTGGTGGATGAAAAATTCGCAAGCGTTTCCGGCAAGAAGGTCTCGGCAGTTGCGAGCTTGATCGCGGTGGCGTCGGTGTCGAGTGGCGCGCAGGCGCAGCAGTCGAACCTGCCGCCGGTGACGGTCGATGCTCCCGTCGAACGTCCGCGTCCAGCGTCGTCGAAGCCCTCGCCGGAGCAAGTCCGCGCCCGCAACGCGATTCGTCGGGCCGCGCAGCGCGAGCAGGCGGCACAGCAGACGGCGCCGACAACGCCGTCAGGCGCTCCCGACGGAAATCCCTATGCCGATCCGGCCGCGCCCTACAAGGTCGACCACGTCCAGGCCAGCGGCAAGTTTCCCGAGAAGATGCTGAACACGCCCAAGTCGATCACGGTGCTCAGCAAGGAAGTGCTCGAGGACAAGAACGCGACGACGCTGAAGGAGATCGGGCGCTCGACCGCGGGCGTGACGCTGGGCTCGGGCGAGGGCGGCAACGCGTTCGGCGACCGTTTCTTCATCCGCGGCTTCGATGCGCGCAATGACGTGTTCATCGACGGCATCCGCGATCCCGCCGTATCCATCCGCGAGAACTTCTTCACCGAGCAGATCGAGATTCTGCGCGGGCCGGCATCCTCCTACGCGGGCCGCGGCACCGCCGGCGGTGCCATCAACATCGTCACCAAGCAGGCTGGCGACGTCAACTTCAAGCGCATGGATACCGAGTTCGGCACCGATCAGACCAAGCGCGTCACGCTCGATGTCAACCAGGTCATCGACCCGACCTTCTCGGTGCGCACCGGCGGCCTGTTCCAGGATGCCAACGTCGCCGGCCGCGATTATGTGACCGACAATCGCTGGGGCACCTTCATCTCGACCAAGTACACCCCGACCAACGATATCAAGATCACCACGAACTACGTCCACACCGACCTCAGCGGTCTGCCGGATTTCGGCGTGCCCTATTACAGGCAGGGCAATGTGCCGGTGACCTCGGCCGGTATTCCGCGCGGCAACTGGTACGGCTTCCTCAATCGCGACTTCCAGACGGCGCGGCAGGATTTCGGCACCGGCACGATCGAGTACAAGGTCAACGATGCCATCACGCTGACCAGCAAGGTGCGCGGCGAGCATTCTGTGCTCAACTATATCGGCACGCTGCCGCAGAACCCGATTACGACCAGCCCCAATCCGATGCTCTGGACTACGACGGCGAGCGCGCAGAGCCGCTTGCAGAACGTGGACGTGTGGACCAATCAGAACGAGGCTACGTTCAAGCTCGATACTGGCGGGGTCAAGCACACCGCCGTGTTCGGCGTCGAATATTCGAACGAGAACATCTCGATCGACCGCTACGCCGGCCTCGCGTCGGAACTGGCCGGAAGCCCCTTCACGAGCACCGGTGCCGTCACGGGGGTCAATCTCTACTCCCCGCAATATACCAACATTCCCTTCGGCATTCCGGGGCTCGTCGGAAATCCGACGCGCTACGGCGTCAACACCAGCAGCGTGTATGTCATGGACACCGCGAACTGGCAGGACACGATCATCGTCAACGGCGGTATCCGCTACGACGGCTACAGCCAGAGCGCGTCGACGAACTCGGCCTACCTCAAGCAGAACAACGATCTCGTCAATTACAACGTCGGCTTGGTCTACAAGCCAATGTCGATCGGCAGCGTCTATGCAGCCTACGCGACCTCGGCCAATCCGTTCGGCTCGGAGCTTGACGCGACCGGTACCGACTACGGTGGTGTTCCCGCCAACTCGACCATCCTGCTCGGACCCGAGCGCAACAAGGCGATCGAGGTCGGTACCAAATGGGAGCTTGCTGATCGCCATCTGCTGGTGACCGGCGCGCTGTTCCAGACCACCAAGGACAACGCGCGCGAGACCGTCAGCGGCCTGCTTACCTCGGGCGCTGCCTACAGGATCCAGGGCATCGACATCGAAGCCGAGGGTAAGATCACCGATCGCTGGAGCATCTTCGGCGGCCTGGTGTTGATGCAGTCCAAGGTCACGCAGAGCGGCGTTGCCTCGAACATCGGCTTGCAGCTTGCCAATATCGCCCACCAGTCGTTCAGCATGCTGACCAAATACAAGTTCGACGATGGCTGGGAGCTTGGCGGACAGGCGGTGTATCGCTCGAAGGTCTATGGCGGCACGTTCGCGGCCAACACCAACGAATTGCCGAGCTATTGGCGCTTCGATGCGTTCGTCGAGAAGAAGATCGACAAGAACTGGACGATGAAGTTCTACGCCCAGAACCTGACCAACAAGCTGTATTACGACTCGTTCTATCGCAGCGCCGTGCCGTTCGTCGCAGTCGCGCCGGGCAGAGCGTTCTACCTCGTGACCACAGCGAAGTTCTGATCATGTTGACGTGCCTGCCTGGCGTTCTCAGCAAGGATGATGTGGCGGATTTCCGCCGCATCATGGACGCAAGCGCATGGGAGGACGGCCGGTCCACCGCCGGCGCGCAGTCGGCGATGGTCAAGCGCAACGAGCAATTGCCGCCCGATAGCGAAGTCGCGCGCAAGCTCGGCAACCGCATCATCTCGGCGCTGACATCGAACCCGCGTTTCATCGCGGCGGCTATACCGCTCCAGATCTTCCCGCCGCTGTTCAACCGCTATGCGGCGGATAGCGGCCACCATTTCGGCCTGCATGTCGACAATGCGATCCGCGGCGACCGTCTGACCGGCCTTCGCATCCGCACGGACCTGTCGGTGACGCTGTTCCTCGCCGAGCCGGAAGAGTACGACGGTGGCGAACTTGTGATCGAGGACACTTACGGCTCGCACGAAGTCAAGTTGCCAGCCGGCGACTGCGTGCTCTATCCCTCGACCAGCCTCCACCTCGTCACGCCCGTGACGAGGGGAACACGGGTTGCGTCTTTCTTCTGGCTTCAGAGCATGATACGGGACGATCAAGCCCGGAGCATGATCTTCGACCTCGACACCGCGATTCAGGCGCTGGTGGACCGGCTCGGGCGTGACGATCCCGAAACGGTCAAATTGACGGGTATCTATCACAACCTCATTCGCTACTGGGCCGAAGTATGAAGACCATGACCTTCCAAGCAAGCCTTGCCGCAGCTTTGATGCTGACGGCCGCCTGGCTCGCATCCCCCGTTTCGGCCCAGACACAACCCCCCTCGGCACCGGCGCAGTCGACGGCTCAGCCGGCCCCGGTCGCTCCGGCGGCGCCCGCGGCCACCACGCCTGCGGTCCCGGCGCCTTCGGCTTCGACGGCAGCCACCCCGGTTGCTCCGACGGCGCCCTCCGCCGCCGCCGTTTCGACCACCGCGAAGCCTGATGCCAAGCCCGATGCGTCGGCCGGCATCGCGCCGGCGATGAAGGAATTGTCGCCCTGGGTGATGTTCATGTCGGCGGACGTCATCGTGAAGGCGGTGATGATCGGGCTCGCCTTCGCGTCGCTGATGACCTGGACCGTCTTCATCGCCAAGTCGATCGAGCTGTCGGTCGCATCCTCCAAGCTTCGTTCGGCGCTGAAGAAGGTTGCGGAGACGCGCTCCCTCGCCGAAGCGCAGATGGCGCTCGGAGCCAAGGAGGGCATCCTGCCGTCGTTCCTGACGGCGGCCCTGCGCGAGGCGCGGATGTCGGCCGGCCTGTCCAGCGACGCCGGTATCAAGGACCGCGCCGCCTCCAGCTTTTCCGAGATCGTGCGCGCCGAGGCGCGGCGGATCCGCATCGGCATGGGCGTGCTCGCGACCATCGGCTCGACCTCGCCCTTCGTCGGCCTGTTCGGCACGGTCTGGGGCATCATGAACAGCTTCATCGGCATCTCGAAGTCGCAGACCACGAACCTCGCCGTTGTCGCGCCCGGCATCGCCGAAGCGCTGCTCGCCACCGCGATCGGCCTCGTCGCCGCGATCCCGGCCGTCATCATCTACAACCACTTCTCGCGCGTGACGAAGAGCTATCTCGAGCTCGTCAGCCGTGCCTCGGGTGCCGCGGGGCGGCTGCTCTCGCGTGATCTCGACCGCAGCCACGGCAGCGTTCATTCGCGCGCAGCGGAGTGAGCCATGGGCGTTTCGCTCGCAGACAATGATGACGACGACGATTTCTCGGAAACGCATGACATCAACGTCACGCCGTTCATCGACGTCATCCTGGTGCTGCTGATCATCTTCATGGTCGCAGCTCCGCTCTCCACGGTCGACCTGCCGATCGATCTGCCGACGTCGAGCGCGACGCCGCAGAAGAAGCCGGACAAGCCGACCTATCTCAGCATCAAGCCCGACCTGACGCTTGCCATCGGGGAAAACCCGGTTCACCGGGCCGAGTTGATCGGGACGCTCGACGGACTGTCCGACATGAGCAAGGATAAGTACGTGTTCCTGCGTGCCGACAAGTCGGTACCGTATGGGGAGTTGATGGGCGTCATGGAGCTCTTGCGTTCAGGCGGCTATACGCGGGTGAAGCTGGTGGCGCTGGAAGGCGCGCCGGGGGCGCCTGCGGCAGGCGCGGCTCAGCCTTAGAGGCCCGCATGTCGGACGAACACAGACCATCTCGGAAGCTCTGGATCCTGGCGGCGGTGGCCGCGCTCGTGCTCCATTTGGGTGGTGCTGCGCTCGCGCTGGCTCATTTGCGCGCTGACGACGACGGCGACGGCCTGGGTGCGAACGGTGCGGAATTCGCCGTGGAGATGGCATCGCCCAAGGCGCCCGAAACCGATCTGCCGCCCGGGCCCGACAGCGAAGCGATGCAGGAGCAGCAGGCGCTTCCTGAGCAGAAGGCCGAGACCAAGGAGACGGAGCTTCCAAAGGACCAGTCGCAGCAGGTCGAGGATCCCGACCGCGTCGTGACCGAGAACAACGCGAAGAAGCCGACCGAAGACGATCCGAAAATTCAAGCGATCGAAACGCCGGCCGCCGAAGCCTCGCCGAAATCGGTTGCGACGGCACGGCAGACGCTCGAGGAGGACGCGCGCGAAGCCGAGAAGGCACTGGCGCCCGTCATCGGCATTGGCAAGGACATCCTGAAGCTGACCGCCGACTGGAACCGCAAGATCAGCGCGCATTTGTCGCTGCACAAGATCAATCCGGAAGGCAAGCAGCCCAATAACCAGAAGGTCAAGGTGAGCTTCGCGATCAACCGGAAGGGCAACGTGCTGTCGGTGGATGTGGTGGAGTCATCAGGGGATTCAGCCTACGACGCGGCCGCGGTCTCGATCGTCCGCAAGTCGGATCCGATCCCGCAGCCGCCTGCCGGGCTGACCGAGGACCGGTTCGAGCGGACCGTCGATATCATCTTCACGCCGGCCGACGCGAAAAAGAAGAAGACCGCTCAGCGCCAGTAGAGCCGGATGCCGACATAGACGACGACCAGGCAGGCGAAGATCAGCGCCACCGGGAGCGGCCGTTTCTGGGTTCCAGCTGCCGCACCAGCCCCGAAAAAGCTGGTCGTCTTTGGCTTCGGCGCCGGACGGCGGAAAGCGGTAACATTGTCCGCCGCTGCTTCAGGCGGGCGAGGGCGGACGTCGGGTGCCGCCCCCGCACCGCCCATCTCGGCATAATAGGCCTTGTAGATCGCACCGATGGTCGCCTCGGTGGCCTCGCCCTCGCTCATCTGCGCCAGCAGGTTCTGGTAGCTCGCCAGAAACTCCTGGGCTTCCGGCGGCAGCGCGGACGCCCCATTGAGCTTGGCCATCATCTTCCAGGTGGCAAAATCGGCGCGGGCGCGGGTGTCCGCGCGTCGCGCGATCAGCATATCGGCAGCTTTGACCAAGTCGGCCTCTGGCCCTTCGGCTTAAAGTTCGGGTGGCTGTTCAACTACGCATTGCCGGTCAGGAAGAGAACAGCCTGAATCACATAACCGGTCAACGTTCGCAGTATTGCTGAAATAACATCAAGATTTAGACCGAACTGGGAACCTGCAAGAGGCAGCAGGATCAACAGGCCGATCAGGATCAGCATCCCGAACGGCTCGAGCCGGGCCAGCGGCATGGCGAGCGGGCGGGGCAACAGCCCGACCGCGACGCGCCCGCCATCGAGCGGCGGGATCGGCATCATGTTGAAGACCGCGAGGATGGCGTTGATGATGAGCCCATTCTTGAGGTTGTCGGCGACCCATTTCGCCGAGCTTGCGGGGACAAGGGGCAGGGCGTGGAAGGCGAGGGCCACTGCAAGCGCCAGCAGGATGTTGGTGACCGGCCCGGCCAGCGCCACCCAGACCATGTCCAGTTTGGGGTTGTTCAGCTTGCGGAAATTGACCGGCACTGGCTTGGCATAGCCGAACAGGAACGGCGAATGCGTAAAGAGCAGCATCGCCGGCAGGATCACGGTGCCGAATGGGTCAATGTGGCGGAGCGGGTTGAAGCTAACGCGGCCGAGCCGCGAGGCCGTGTCGTCCCCGAGCCGGTCCGCGACGAAAGCGTGCGCAGCCTCGTGGAAGGTGATGGCGAGCACGAGGGGAAGCACCCAGACGGAAAGGTCATAGAAGGAAATGTTCACGGCTCGTCCGTCCCGGTTTGCCAGCGCGCTTCGCAAAGCAGGCCGTATAGGGCCACAATCCTTCACGATCCACCGTTATATGGCGTCCAATTCCGAAATTGCCCGTTGCAAATGATCCGCCAGGTGGGTGCCTGCGGTCGACAGGTCGCTCGCGCGGTGGAGGCGTATCTCCGCCGCCGGCAACGGCGGCATGCCGTCACGATCGGACAGCGCACGTAGGCTCGGCGGCAAGGTCCCGGCCTTCACCACCGTCACTGCGAGGCCTTGAGCCGCGATCGTCTCGACCGCTGCGAGCGTCCGGCTGACATAGGCGAGACGCCAAGGCAGGTCCGCGGCGTCGAGCGCGTCCGCAGCCCACTGGCGAAACAGACAGCCCGGCGGGTAGAGCGCCATGGGAAGGGGACACTGCGCCGCGGTCCGATAGGATGGGGCGGCCGCCCAGACCGCCTGTTCGCGCCTCAATAACTCGCCATCGCCGCATCCTTGCGGATGCATGGCGATGACGAGGTCGTAGGCCTCGCCGAGCCGCGCCGGCATCGTCGCGGTCAGTCCCGTCTCGATCTCGACCCGGACTAGTGGATGGTGCTTGGCAAAGCTCGCCAGCAGGGGCGGAATGACGAGGGTGCCGTAATCGTCCATCACGCCGAGGCGGACTACGGCGTCGGCCTTGCGCGCGCGGAGCGCGCCGACGGCCTCCGCGTTGAGTGCGAGAATGCGCCGCGCATAGGCGCGCAGCTCTTCGCCCGTCGCGGTCGGCACGACGCCAGCCCTGGTGCGCTGAAACAGCTTGGTGCCAAGCCGCTCCTCCAGCCGCCTGATCTGGACGCTCACCGCCGATTGCGTGCGATTGAGCACATGGGCCGCGCGCGTGAACGAACGATGCTCGTCGACCGCGAGAAACGCCTTCAGCAGGTCGGGATCGAGATCGGGTGTGCTCATGACGAAAACTTATCCCAGCATCACGGAAATTCCATTCCCTGTTTCGGCGTGCCTCGTATGCTGCCTTCGAAGTATCGACGGGAGGAATCGTGGGCGAAATCTCCGGCGTTCTGGCGGCCGTACTGTCGAGCGGTCTTGGCGGCACCTCGATCGGCGCCACGCGCTATCTCGTGAGCAACCTCGATCCGCTGGCGATCGGTTCGTTCCGCTTCGGCATCGGCTTCCTCTTGCTGCTGCCCCTGACGCTATTGCGCGGCGATCGCTGGCCACCGCGCGCGGACTGGGCCGCCGCGACCGGGCTCGGCATGCTGTTCTTCGCTTTGTTTCCGATCCTGTTCAATGCATCGTTGATCTTCACGACTGCCGCGCGCGGGGCGCTCGCCTTATCCACGCTGCCGCTATTATCCCTCGTGATCGGGGCCGCGCTTGGTGCCGAAGCGCTGACCTGGCGCAAATCGATCGGCGTGGTGATTGCAACCTTTGGCGTCGCGGTCGCGCTGCTCTCCGACCTGAGCTCGGCGCCATCGGGCGCATGGCGCGGTGACCTCTTGATGATGGCGGCCGCACTGTGCATGGCACTGTATGGTATCTGGTCGAAGCCACTGATCCGGCGCTCCAGCCCGATCGCCTTCACCACCATGAGCATGGCCGCCGGCGCAGCCTGCCTCATCCTGCTCTCCTGGATTCGCGGCAGCTTTGCGCCGGTCGCGGGCTTCGGTGCACCGCAATGGCTGGCGGCTCTCTATCTCAGTGCATTCGGCGCGGCGCTGACCTTCTATCTCTGGGCTTTCGCGCTGGAGCGGACGACGCCGACGCGTGTCGCGATCTCGGTGACGGTCAACCCGATCACGGCGTCGCTGGTCGGCGCTTGGCTGCTGAACGAGCCGTTGCGCTGGAATCTGGCGGCCGGGATCGTCGCGGTCTTTGGCGGGATCTGGATCGCGACGACAATGGGTCGGCGGGCGCCGACGTCAAGCGCGCCTGCGTCAGGCCAAGCCTGACATCACGCCGGGATCGTTCCCGGATATTGCACCAGGCCGTCGTCGAGCTTGAGCCAGGCGGGCTTTTCCGAGATCCAGAAGTGCTCGGTCGGCGCGAAGGCATTGCGGTCGTCGAAAACGGAGAGGGACACGCCCGCCAGCGTACCATTGCGCCGCCACGCGAACAGGCGGGTGCCGCAGCGCTTGCAGAACACGCGGTCGATGTTCTCCGACGACGCATAGCGCTCCGTCTCGCCCTCGACGCTCAGCGCGCGCTGGTCGAACTGCGCACGGGCGAAGAAGGGCGAGCCCATCGCCTTCTGACACAGGCGGCAATGGCAGACGCGAACGTTGAGCGGCTCGCCCTCCGCCTTGAACCGCACCGCGCCGCACAGGCATCCACCTTCCCGGGTCATGATGTCCTCAATAGGTTGCGCGCCCGCCCGAGATGTCGAACACGGCGCCGGTCGAGAAGGCACAATCTTCGGACGCGAGCCAGGCCACCATCGCGGCGAGCTCTTCGACCAGCACGAAGCGCGCCTTTGGAATCTTCGACAGCATGAAGTCGATATGCTGCTGCGTCATCTGGTCGAAGATCGCGGTCTTGGCCGCGGCCGGCGTGACCGCATTGACGAGGATATCATGCGCGGCGAGCTCCTTGCCGAGCGACTTTGTCAGCGCGATCAGGCCGGCCTTGGACGCCGAATAGTGCGAGGCGTTCGGGTTGCCTTCCTTGCCGGCGATCGAGGCGATGTTCACGATGCGCCCGTATTTCTGCTTGAGCATCGCGGGCACGATGGCCTTGCAGACGATGAAGGGACCGTCGAGGTTGATGCGCAGCACCTTGCGCCATTCCTCCAGATCGGTCTCCCAGACCGGCTTGTTGACGCCGGCGATGCCGGCGTTGTTGACGAGGATGTCGATCTTGCCGAACGTGGCGAGCGTCGCATCGCGCGCCTGCTCGACGGCTGCGGTGTCGGTGACATCGACCTTGAAGACCTTGGTCTCGCCGCCGATCTCTTTCGCCGTCTTCTCGGCCAGCGCGGCGTCAAAATCCCAGATCCCGACCTTGGCGCCAGAGGCGGTGAGGCGCTCGGTGATGGCGCGGCCAAAGCCCTGCGCGCCGCCGGTGACGATGGCGACGCGGCCGTTGAGGTCGATCTTGTTCATGCCGGGTGCCTCTGGGATCAGAGCATGTAGCCGCCGTCGACGACGAGGTCGACGCCGGTGGTGAAGGCGCTCTCGTCACTGCCGAGATAGACCGCCATCGATGCGATCTCGTCGGCGGTGCCGAGCCGGCCCATCTTCTGGCGGGAGATGAACATCTCCTTGCCTTGCGGTCCCTGTGCGGCGGCGCGGTCGAGCATCGAGGGGGTCTCGACGGTGCCGGGGCAGATCGAGTTGCAGCGGATGCCCTTGGTGATGAAGTCGAGCGCGACTGCGCGCGACAGCAGCGACACTGCCGCCTTCGACGAGCTGTAGACGTAGCGGTTCGCCGGCGGCCGCAGCGCTGCGCAGGACGAGATGTTGACGATGCTGCCGCCGCCGCCCGCGATCATGTCGGGCAGGAAGGCCCTGATGGTCCGGTGCATCGACTTGACGTTGAGGTCGAACGAGAAATCAAAATCCTCTTCCGAGCACTCCAGGATGGTGCCGTGATGCACGAAGCCGGCCGCATTGAGCAGGATGTCGATCTTGCCGATACGCTTGGCAAAGGCGTTGACGTCGGCGGTGTTGCGCACGTCGAGCTTTGCGACCTCGGCGATGCCTTCCTTGGTCAGATCAGCGATGCCGGCCTCGTTGATGTCGGTGGCGATGACGGTTGCGCCTTCACGCGCGAATGCAAGGGCGCATGCGCGCCCGATGCCGGCGGCTGCAGCCGTGACGACGGCGCGTTTGCCCTTGAGGCGGTCTGCCATGTTGTTTTCTCCTGATATCCTCATTGCGTAGCCGGGATGAACGCGCGAGCGCGATATCCGGGAACGGGGTGTCCCGGGTGTAGCTTCGCTCACCCGGGCTACATGTACCTAACTCAGTGATTATCCCGCGCCACACCAAAGGTGCCGGCGACGTTCTGGTAGCGCGTGGCGAGCTCCATGCAGGCGCCGGTCGATTGCTGGCCGACGGTGTTGCGATAGATCTCCTGCCACGGCGTCTGGTTCTGCGGATGCTTGAAGCCGCCATTGGCCTTGAGCTCGGCGTGACGCTTCTTCAGCTCCTCGTCCGAGATCAGGATGTTGGCGCTGCCCTTGTTGAGGTCGACGCGGACCTTGTCGCCGGTCTTGAGGATCGCAAGCCCGCCATTGGCGGCGGCTTCCGGCGAGGCGTTCAGGATCGAGGGCGAGCCCGAGGTGCCGGACTGGCGGCCGTCGCCGATGCAGGGCAGGGACAGGATGCCGCGTTTGATCAGCGCTGCCGGCGGCTGCATGTTCACGACCTCGGCGCCGCCAGGGTAGCCGATCGGCCCGGTGCCGCGGATGAACAGCACGCAGCGCTCGTCGATGTCGAGCGAGGCGTCGTCGATCCGCTCGTGATAGTCCTCCGGACCCTCGAACACGATGGCGCGGCCCTCGAATGCGTTAGGGTCTTTCGGATTGCTGAGATAGCGGTCGCGGAATTCCTTGGAGATCACTGAGGTCTTCATGATCGCGGAATCGAACAGATTGCCCTTCAGCACCAGGAAGCCGGCATCCTTCACCAGCGGCTTGTCGTAAGCCCAGATCACGTCGTTGTCGGGGACCGGCGCGTCCTTGCAGTTCTCGCCGATGCCGCGGCCGTTGACGGTGACGGCGTCTTCGTGGATGCGCTTGTGCTTCATCAACTCGCGCACCACGGCAGGCACGCCGCCGGCGCGGTGGAATTCCTCGCCGAGATAGAAGCCGGCCGGCTGCATGTTGACCAAGAGCGGCACGTCGTGGCCGACCTTCTGCCAGTCCTCGATGGTGAGCTCGACGCCGATGTGGCGGGCCAGCGCGTTGATGTGGATCGGCGCGTTGGTCGAGCCGCCGATCGCCGAATTGATCACGATGCAGTTCTCGAACGCCTTGCGGGTCAGGATGTCCGAGGGCTTGAGGTCTTCCCAGACCATCTCGACGGCGCGCTTGCCGGTCTCGTAGGCGATCTGGCCGCGCTCGCGATAGGGCGCGGGGATCGCCGCACATCCCGGCAGCGAGAAGCCGAGCGCTTCGGCAAGACCGTTCATGGTCGAGGCGGTGCCCATGGTGTTGCAATGGCCGACCGAGGGCGCCGACGAGGCCACGATCTCCATGAACTCTTCATAGTCGATCTCGCCCGCGGCGAGCCGCTCGCGCGACTTCCAGACGATGGTGCCGGAGCCGGTGCGCTCGCCGGCGTGCCAGCCGTTCAGCATCGGGCCGCCCGACAGCACGATCGCGGGCAGGTTGACGGTCGCAGCCGCCATCATGCAGGCCGGCGTGGTCTTGTCGCAGCCGGTGGTGAGCACGACGCCGTCGAGCGGATAGCCGTAGAGGATCTCGACCAGGCCGAGATAGGCGAGGTTGCGGTCGAGCGCGGCGGTCGGGCGCTTGCCGGTCTCCTGGATCGGATGGGTCGGGAATTCCATCGCAATGCCGCCGGCCTCACGGATGCCCTCGCGGACGCGATGGGCAAGCTCGATATGGTGGCGGTTGCAGGGGGAGAGGTCGTTGCCGGTCTGGGCGATGCCGATGATCGGCTTGCCGGACTGCAGCTCGGCACGGGTGAGGCCGTAATTGAGGTAGCGCTCCATGTAGAGCGCCGTCATGCCCGGATTATGCGGGTTGTTGAACCATTCCTGCGAACGAAGGTGGCGGCGGGAGCCGTTGCCGGCGGGCGCATGCCCATTGGTTGGCTTTTTTGTCATTGGTTTCTCCTGCAATGCAAACGCACTGGCGTCCGTCCATTTACATCAGTCTTGGGGTGTCGGCTTGTGCGATGCCCAATGACGCCAATGACGGATCGCTGGCCCGCTGGCGGGTCGTTTCCTCACAAATGCGATACTAGTCATGGCTACTTGGTAACGCTACCATTTTGTTCGCCGCGCCTGCCCCTGAAACGGTCGGCCTGCTGTCCGAATGGCGCGGCGATGAGCTTTGCCGCTCGATCACCCTGAAGCCGAGATCGAGCACCGGCTGCTCCGGACGCCGTCCGTCGATCGCCTCGATCAGCATGGTGGCGGCCGTCTTGCCCATCTCGTAGCGGTTGGTGCGCACGCTGGTGAGGGTGGGGACGGCGGAGGCCATGAATTCTAGGTCGTTGAAGCCGACGATCGCGATCTGCTCGGGGACGGCGATCTCCCGGCGCCGGCATTCGAACAGCACGCCGAGCGCAAGGTCGTCATTGGCGCAGAACACCGCATCGAGATTGGGCTCGCGCGCCAGGAGATCGGTGAACAGCGCGCCGCCCAGCGTCACCGAGGTCGGTGTCGCCGTGGTGACGACGAGACGCTGCTCGAAAAGTGCGGCATCCTTCATCGCCGAGACATATCCGTCCAGCCGCCGCTGCACCCGCGGGTCCATGCGCGCACCGACGAAGCCGATCTTGCGGCGGCCCTGCTCGAACAGGTGCGCAACCGCTGCGCGGGCTGCATCATAGTGCGAAAAGCCGATCATCATGTCGACCGGATCGGGGCCGATCTCCATGATCTGAACGATCGGGCAATCCGCGGCCTCCAGCATGGCGCGCGATTCCGTGGTCTGGTCGATGCCGGTGACGATCAGCCCGGCCGGCTTCTGCGCGAGAAACAGTCGCAGCAGCTTCTCTTCCTGGAGGATGCTGTAGCGCGTGTTGGACAACTGGATCGAGTAACGGCTGCCTTCGGATGCATCGTAGATGCCGCGCAGCACGTCCGAGAACACGTTGTTGGTGAGGGAGGGGATCAAGACACCGATGACCTCGGTGCGTTGCGAGGCCAGCGCGCGGGCCGCAAGGTTGGGCACATAGCCGAGCTCCTTGGCGGCGCTCTCGACCCGCGTCCGCTTGCCGATCGACAGGGCCTCCGGATTACGGAAGAAGCGGGACGCCGTAATCGGGCTGACTCCGGCAAGCTCGGCGACTTCCGCCAGCCGGATCTTGCCTGACTTGGTGCGTTTTCGACCCATTTGCTGCTCTTAACACAGTCAGTCCCGCAAACAAAGGAACGTTGACAGCGCTACCAGCAACGACTAACCAAAGACAAATTGCCAAAACCGCACAAACTGCCGACAATGTTGCCCGCTAAGATCGGGCCGAGTTCGGTGAAGTCTGAAAAAACAAGACGGTCGCGGCGCTAGAGGCGCCGTGGACTTTCGAGGAGGGAGCTAGATGTCGTCTGTGCAAATCCGCGACGTGCGGAAATCGTTCGGCAATTTTGAAGTCCTGCACGGCGTGACTGTACCGATCGAGGACGGCCAGTTCGTCGTTCTGGTCGGCCCCTCCGGCTGCGGCAAGTCGACGCTTCTGCGCATGCTCGCCGGTCTCGAGAACATCACCTCCGGCACGATCTCGATCGGCGACCGCGTCGTCAACAATGTCCAGCCCAAGGAGCGGGACATTGCGATGGTATTCCAGAACTACGCGCTCTATCCGCACATGACGGTCGCCGACAACATGGGCTTCTCGCTGAAGCTGCGGAATGCGGGCGCCGACGAGATCAACAAGCGCGTCAAGCGCGCCGCCGAGATCCTCGCGCTGTCGCCGCTGCTCGATCGCTATCCGCGCCAGCTCTCCGGCGGTCAGCGCCAGCGCGTCGCGATGGGCCGCGCCATCGTGCGCGACCCGCAGGTCTTCCTGTTCGACGAGCCCTTGTCCAACCTCGACGCCAAACTGCGCGTCGCCATGCGCACCGAGATCAAGGAGCTGCACCAGCGGCTGAAGACGACGACCGTCTACGTCACCCACGACCAGATCGAAGCCATGACCATGGCCGACAAGATCGTCGTCATGCATGACGGCATCGTCGAGCAGATGGGCACGCCGCTCGAGCTCTATGACAAGCCCGACAACCAGTTCGTCGCCGGCTTCATCGGCTCGCCCGCGATGAACTTCCTGAAGGGGCATGTGCGCGTCAACGGCGTTGCGACCTTCGAGGGGCCGAACGGCGTCAAGCTGCCGCTCAAGACCGCGCCCGCGGCGTCCGACGGCCGTCCCGCGGTCTACGGCGTGCGGCCCGAGCATTTCACCATTGCCGACGACGGTGCCGAAGCCGAGATCATCGTGGTTGAGCCGACCGGCTCGGAGACGCAGGTGTTCGCCAAGATCGGCGGCGAGCAGGTGGTCGCGGTCTTCCGCGAACGCCACCAGTTCAAACCGGGCGACAAGGTCCGGCTGAAGCCCGACCCGTCACTGGTGCATCTGTTCGACGAGGCGACGGGAAAGCGCCTGAACGCGTAGCGTAAGTTTAAGTTAAGATAATAAAAAGCATCACAGGGAGGACGACATGCAAGACTTTACCCGCCGGACTCTGCTTCAAGGCGGAACGGCACTGGCTGCAACCGGCATGCTTACCGGGCCGGCACTGTTCGATTTCGCCAAGGCCTGGGCGCAGAGCGCGCCCTGGAAGGCGGAGCCCGGTGCCAAGCTGACCGTGATGCGGTGGAAGCGCTTCGTGCCGGCTGAGGACGATGCGTTCAACGCAATGGTCGCGGCGTTCAAGGCTGCCACCGGCACCGAGATGAACGTGTTCAGCGAATCCTTCGAGGACGTGCAGCCGAAGGCCTCTGTTGCGGCCAATACCGGCTCCGGGCTCGATCTCGCCTGGGGCCTGCACACGTTGCCGCAGCTGTTCCCCACCAAAGTGCTGAAGATGAACGACGTCGCCGATTATCTCGGCAAGAAGTACGGCGGCTGGACCGATGCGGCCGCCAAGACCTGCAAGCAAGGCAACGACTGGCTCGGCATTCCCGTCGCGACCAACGGCGGTTACATGACGTACCGCAAGTCCGCGCTCGACAAGGCGGGGTTCAAGGAATTCCCGAAGGACTTCCCCAGCTTCCTCGAGATGTGCAAGGCGCTGAAGGCGAACAACACGCCGGCCGGCTTCGCTCTCGGGCACGCCTCGGGCGACGGCAATTCGTGGCTGCATTGGGTGCTGTGGGGCCACGGCGCCTACACGGTCGACCAGAACGACAAGATCATCATCAATTCGCCGGAGACGGCAAAGGCGCTTGAATATTGCAAGTCGCTGTACGATGCCTTCATCCCGGGCACCGCGTCTTGGAACGATTCGTCCAACAACAAGGCGTTCCTCGCCGGCGAGCTCTATTGCACGGCGAACGGCATCTCGATCTACGTCGCCGCCAAGACCGATGCGAGCAAGAAGGAGCTCGCCGAGGACACCTATCACGCGCTCTGGCCGGTCGGACCGGTCGGCAAGCCGACCGAGCTGCAGCTTGCGCTGCCGATCCTCGCCTTCAACTTCACCAAATACCCGAATGCGGCGAAGGCTTTCGTCGCCTTCATGCTGGAGAAGGAGAACTACGAGAAGTGGCTGGACGGCGCGCAGGGCTATCTGACGCAGACCTTGAACGGCTATGAATCGGCGCCGATCTGGACGGCGGATCCCAAGAATGCCGTGTTCTCGCAGGCGTCCAAGCGCACTCTCCCGGCGGCCGGTATCGGCACCGTCGGCGAAAAGGCGGCGACGGCAATCGCCGACTTCATCGTCGTCGACATGTTCGCCAACTACTGCACCGGCACCAAGGATGCGAAGGGCGCGATGGCGGAAGCCGAGCGCCAGCTGAAGCGCATCTATCGCTAGGCGTCACGGGGCGGGCGGCCATTCGGCCGCCCGCTCGTCAACATTTCGATCAGGGATATCGGGCATGGCTGATGTCGCAATTCCCCGGGCCAAGCCTCATATGAGCGAGGACAGCGCCTGGACCCAGCTCAAACACAATCGCAACTGGCTCGGCTTCTGGTTCATGGTGCCGGCCATGGCGTTCCTGATCTTCTTCCTGGCCTATCCGCTGGGGCTCGGCATCTGGCTGTCCTTCACGGACACCCGCATCGGCAGGGTCGGGCACTTTGTCGCCACCGAGAACTATGAGTGGCTGTGGGACGATTCCATCTTCTGGCTGTCGGTGTTCAACACGCTGCTCTACACCTTCGTCGCCAGCGCCCTCAAATTCGCGATCGGGCTTTATCTCGCGCTGCTGCTGAACGAGAACATGCCGTTCAAGGCGATGTTGCGCGCGATGGTCCTGATCCCCTTCATCGTGCCGACGGTGCTCTCGGCGCTGGCGTTCTGGTGGATCTTCGATTCGCAATTCTCCATCATCTCCTGGTCGCTGAGGCATCTCGGTATCATCAACCAAAACATCAACTTCCTCGGCGACACGACCTGGGCGCGGATTTGCGTGATCTTCGCCAATATCTGGCGCGGCGTGCCGTTCGTGGCGATCACGCTGCTGGCGGGCCTGCAGACGGTGTCGCCCTCGCTCTATGAAGCCGCAACGCTCGACGGCGCCACGCGCTGGCAGAATTTCCGCTTCATCACCTATCCGCTGCTGACGCCGATCATCGCCGTCGTGATGACCTTCTCGGTGCTGTTCACCTTCACCGACTTCCAGCTGATCTGGGCGATGACCCGCGGCGGCCCCGTCAACGCCACCCATCTGATGGCGACGCTGTCCTACCAGCGCGCGATCATCGCCGGGCAGCTCGGGGAGGGCGCGGCGATATCCAGTGCCATGATCCCGTTCCTGCTCGCCGCAATCATGGTCTCGTGGTTCGGCCTCCAGCGCAGGAAATGGCAGCAGGGAGAGAACAATGACTGATCTGCCCACCAGGTCCGTTGATCTCAAGGCCGTGCTATCCGGATCCTCTCCGACGGTGGCGAAGGACGATCACAGCGAGGGCATGAGCTATCTGCAGTCGGTGCCGCGCCGGATGGTGACGCTGTACCTGCCGCTCGCGATCATCGTCATCGTTCTGCTGTTCCCGTTCTACTGGATGGCGCTGACCTCGGTGAAGCCGGACGAGCAATTGCTCGATCTCGACAGGTACAACCCGTTCTGGACCTGGAATCCGACCTTCAAGCATTTCCACAAGCTGCTGTTCGAGAGCTACTACCCGTACTGGCTCTGGAACACGATGTACGTGGCCGTCTGCGCGACGGTGCTTTCGATCATCGCGTCGGTGTTAGCTGCCTACGCCATCGTGCGCTTGCGCTACAAGGGCGCCAATCTCGTCGGCGGGCTGATCTTCCTCGCTTATCTGGTGCCGCCGTCGATCCTGTTCATCCCGCTCGCCACGGTTGTGTTCCAGTACGGCCTGTTCGACTCGCCGCTGGCGTTGATCCTGACCTATCCGACCATCCTGATCCCGTTCTCGACCTGGCTGCTGATGGGTTATTTCAAGACCATCCCGTTCGAGCTCGAGGAATGCGCGCTGATCGACGGGGCGAGCCGCTGGCAGATCCTGATCAAGATCGTTCTGCCGCTCGCAATCCCCGGGCTGATCTCGGCCTTCATCTTCTGCTTCACGCTGTGCTGGAACGAGTTCATTTACGCGTTGACCTTCCTGCAGTCGACCAGCAACAAGACGGTGCCGGTCGCGATCGTCAACGAGTTCGTGGACGGTGACATCTACCGCTGGGGTTCGCTGATGGCCGGAGCCTTGGCCGGCTCGCTGCCGCTCGTCATCCTTTACGCCTTCTTCGTGGAGCATTATGTGTCCGCGATGACCGGCGCCGTGAAGGAATAGTCGGGGGGTCTGCCACGGGAGCGCGCCGGAGGCTGCGCGCTCCGGCCAATAACCAAGGAGTTAAGCTCTTGCACGTTCTGGTTCTGGGCGCCGCCGGCATGGTCGGCCGCAAATTGTGCGAACGGCTGTTGCGTGACGGCCGGCTCGGCAAGAGCGACATCACCAAGCTCACCATGCACGACGTGGTCGAGCCGAAGAAGCCCGAGAAGGCCGGTTTCCCGGTCGAGACGGTGTCGGGCGATTTCGCCGTGCCGGGCGCTGCCGAAAAGCTGATCGCCGGCCGCCCGGACGTGATCTTCCATCTCGCCGCGATCGTCTCGGGCGAGGCCGAGCTCGATTTCGACAAGGGTTACCGCATCAATCTCGACGGCACGCGAATGCTGCTCGATGCCATTCGTTTGGTCGGCGGCGGCTACAAGCCGCGCGTTGTGTTCACGTCCTCGATCGCGGTGTTCGGCGCGCCGTTCCCGGATGCGATCGGCGACGAGTTCTTCCACACCCCGCTGCTCAGCTACGGCGCCCAGAAGGCGATCGGCGAGCTCTTGCTCGCCGACTATTCGCGCCGCGGCTTCCTCGACGGCATCGGCATCCGCCTGCCGACCATCTGCATCCGGCCCGGCCTGCCCAACAAGGCGGCATCGGGCTTCTTCTCCAACATCCTGCGCGAGCCGCTGGCCGGCAAGGACGTGATCCTCCCGGTGTCCGAGGACGTACGCCATTGGCACGCCACGCCGCGCTCCGCGGTCGGCTTCCTGCTCCATGCCGGCACCATGGATCTCGCCACGGTCGGCCCGCGACGCAACCTGACCATGCCGGGTCTGTCGGCGACGGTCGGCGAGCAGATCGCCGCCTTGAAGCGGGTTGCGGGCGACAAGGTCGCGGCGCGCATCAAGCGCGAGCCTGATCCCTTCATCGTCGGCATCGTCGGCGGCTGGCCGCGCAATTTCAATGCGAAGCGGTCGCTCGAGCTCGGCTTCACCACTGCCGAGAAGACCTTCGAGGACATCATCCGCATTCACATCGAAGACGAGCTCGGCGGCAACTTCGTCGCATGATCTCTGACTGAGCGGGCCCTGGTGATGGCGAGCGTTGCTTGCATCGGCGAATGCATGGTCGAGCTCAGACAGGCGCAAGGAAACGCGTCTGCCGGGCAGGGGCAGGGCGGCGGGCTGTATTCGCGCGGCTTCGGCGGTGACACCCTCAACACCGCGGTCTATCTGGCGCGGCTCGAGGTCAAGGTCGATTATCTCACCGCGCTCGGCGATGACGGCCTCAGCGACGAGATGATCGCGGCCTGGAACGCGGAGAATGTCGGTACAAGGCGTGTCGTGCGGCTGGCCGGCAAGCTGCCCGGCCTCTACATGATCCAGCTGGATGCGAAGGGTGAGCGCCAATTCTTTCACTGGCGCGACAGCGCGGCGGCGCGGCAGCTGATGAATCTGCCGGAGACCGATGAGCTCCTCAACTCGCTGATGAGCTACGACATCGTCTATCTCTCCGCGATCACGCTCTCGATCTACGATGCGCCCGGGCGCGAGCGCCTGTTCGCGGCAATCAAGCGCGCGCGCCTGCTCGGCACCCGCTTCGTGTTCGACACCAATTTTCGCGCGCGGGGATGGCCGGACCGCGACGTCGCGCGCGAGGTGTTTGCGGCTGCTTTCGCCGCCGCCGACATCGTGCTGACCTCCACCGAGGATCTGCTCGCGCTCTATCCCGGCGAGAGCAACGACCAGCTGATGGCACGTATCCCGACGCCCGAGCTGGTGTTCCGGCTCGCCGAGCCCGTCAGCCTGCTGCGTTTCCCCGGGGCTACCCATGAGGTCCGCGCCGAACTGATGACCAAGCCCGTCGTCGACACCACGGCGGCCGGCGACAGCTTTGCCGCGGCCTATATCGCGGCCCGGCTCGCCGGTTCCGATCCGGTCGAGGCTGCCCAGGCCGGGCATCGCCTCGCCAGCCTCGTGATCTGCTATCCCGGCGCCATTATTCCGGGCTATGCCATGCCGCCGAAGAAACGGCACCGGCCGGCGACCTCCCGCCAGGCGACCAAGTAAAGATCGAGACCCTATGACCACGACTGCCCAACAGAACCACCTCGCCGCGCTGTTCAAGGCGGCGACCGTCATTCCCGTCCTCACCATCGAGCGTATCCAGGATGCCGTGCCGCTGGCGCGCGCGCTGGTTGCCGGCGGCGTCCGCACGCTGGAGGTGACCATGCGCACCCCGGTTGCGATCGAGGCGGCGAGGGCGATGATGGCCGAAGTCCCGGAGGCGGTCGTCGGCATCGGCACGATCCTCAATCCGGCCGACTTCACCCGTGTCGAGAAGCTCGGCGTCGCCTTCGGCATCAGCCCTGGCCTGACCCCCGATCTCCTCAAGGCCGCCGCCCACAGCTCGCTGCCGTTCGCGCCGGGCATCGCCACAGCGTCCGAGCTGATGATGGCGCTGTCGCACGGCCTCGACGTCGCAAAATTCTTCCCGGCCGAGCAGGCCGGCGGCATCAAGGGCCTGCGTTCGCTCGGCGGACCGTTCCCGAACGTGCGGTTCTGCCCGACCGGCGGCATCGGTGAGGCCAACGCGGCGAGCTGGCTCGCCGAGCCCAATGTGGTCGCGGTCGGCGGTTCCTGGCTGTGCCCGACGGCCGAAATCAGGGCCGGGAACTGGGCCGGCATAACTGCCATCTGCCAGCGCACCCTCAAGGCCCTGAAACCCGCGTGAAGTCTTGCCATCCCTGCGCTAAGACTTAGCTCAGGAAGAGACCCCAGGGAGACATGACCATGACCGCCAGCATCGTCGGATGGGCGCATACGCCGTTCGGCAAGTTCGACACCGAAACCGTCGAAAGCCTCGTCACCCGCGTCGCTAATGAGGCGATGGCCGATGCCGGCATTTCGGCCGGCGATGTCGACGAGATCGTGCTCGGCCATTTCAACGCCGGCTTCTCGGCGCAGGATTTTACCGCCTCGCTGGTGCTCCAGGCCGACCCGAAGCTGCGCTTCAAGCCGGCCACCCGGGTCGAGAACGCCTGCGCCACCGGTTCTGCCGCCGTGCACCAGGGCCTGCGCGCGATCGCCGCAGGCGCCGCCAAGATCGTCCTGGTCGTCGGCGTCGAGCAGATGACCCGCACCCCGGGCGCCGAGATCGGCAAGAACCTGCTGAAGGCGTCCTACCTGCCCGAGGACGGCGACACCGTCGGCGGCTTTGCCGGCGTGTTCGGCAAGATCGCCAGCTCCTATTTCCAGAAGTACGGCGACCAGTCCGACGCTCTGGCGCTGATCGCGGCCAAGAACCACAAGAACGGCGTCGCCAATCCCTTCGCCCAGATGCGCAAGGATTTCGGCTTCGACTTCTGCCGCGCCGAGAGCGAGAAGAACCCCTACGTCGCCGGCCCCCTGAAGCGCACCGATTGCTCGCTGGTCTCCGACGGCGCCGCCGCGCTGGTGCTGGCCGACGCCGAGACCGCCAAGGGCATGACCAAGTCGATCGGCTTCCGCGCCACCGCGCACGCCCAGGACTTCCTGCCGATGTCCAAGCGCGACATTCTCCAGTTCGAGGGCTGCACCGTTGCCTGGCAGCGCGCGCTGGAGAAGGCGGGGGTGACGCTGTCCGATCTTTCCTTCGTCGAGACCCATGACTGCTTCACCGTGGCCGAGCTGATCGAATACGAAGCGATGGGCCTGACGCCGAGGGGGCAGGGCGCCCGCGCCATCAAGGAAGGCTGGACGCTCAAGGACGGCAAGCTGCCGGTCAATCCGTCCGGCGGCCTGAAGGCCAAGGGCCATCCGATCGGCGCCACCGGCGTTTCCATGCATGTGATGACCGCGATGCAGCTCGCAGGCCAGGCGCCCGAGGGCATGCAGCTCAAGAACGCCAAGCTCGGCGGCATCTTCAACATGGGCGGTGCCGCGGTCGCCAACTACGTCTCGGTGCTGGAGCCGCTGAAGTAGGTCTTGTAGGGTGGGCAAAGGCGCGAAGGCGCCGTGCCCACCATCTTCCTTGCGCTAGATCATGGTGGGCTCGCTTCGCTTTGCCCACCCTACGGCTCCTGATTGATTGGCGGAAAAGCATCATGAGCACTGACTACGAAGACTCGCTGTCGATGGACGCACTCAACGGTCGGATTGCGATCCTCGAGGACAATATAAGGCAGCTTATCGAGCAGGCCGCAGCCGCCTCAGGCGAGCAGAACGAGTCGCGCATCGCCGACCGGATCAGCCAGCAGAACGAAGAGCTCGACCGGCTCCTCAAGATCCGCGAATCCCGCCAGAAGAAATAGCGGCCGGTATCACCGCGCGGCGCATGCGGCCATACGCCGGCCGCCCTTGTGCGCGCGGCCTCGCTGCCTTTAGCTGGACCGAAATCGCGGGGCCGCGCCTTGGCCCCCGCGCAATCGGGAGCGAATGATGGGGCCGCTGAAGGGCATCAAGGTCATCGACATGACCACCGTGCTGATGGGGCCTTATGCGACCCAGATGCTCGGCGATTACGGCGCCGACGTCATCAAGGTGGAATCGCTCGATGGCGACGTCACCCGCCTGATCGGCCCGATGCGTCACGCCGGCATGGGCCCGGTGTTTCTCAACACCAACCGCAGCAAGCGTTCGATCTGCCTCGATTTGAAGAAGCCCGCCGGCCGCGAGGCCGTGCTGCGGCTTCTGAAGGACGCCGACGTGTTGGTCTACAACGTCCGTCCGCAGGCGATGGCGCGGCTGCAACTCGGCTACGACGTCGTCTCGAAAATTAATCCGCGCCTCGTCTATGCCGGCGTGTTCGGCTTTGGCCAGGATGGCCCGTATGCCGCAAAGCCCGCCTATGACGATCTGATCCAGGGCGCCACCGCGCTGCCGGCGCTGATGGCGCAGACCGGCGACGGTGTGCCGCGCTACGTGCCGAACGCGCTGGTCGACCGCATCGTCGGCCTTACCGCCGTCGGCGCGATCTGCGCCAGCCTCGTGCATCGCGACCGCACCGGACGCGGCCAGCGGGTCGACATCCCGATGTTCGAGACCATGGCCGGCTTCGTCATGGGCGATCACATGGGCGGGCTCACCTATGAGCCGCCGCTCGACAAGGGCGGCTATGCCCGCCACCTCTCACGCGACCGCAGGCCCTATAAGACCTCGGACGGCTATCTCAGCGTCATCGTCTACAACGACAAGCAGTGGGAGAATTTCTTCAAGGCGACGGCGCGCGATGATCTGCGTGTCGATCCCAAATTCGCGACTTTCGCGGGGCGCGCCGCCAATATCGACGTCGTCTATGCCGAGCTCGCACGCATCTTCGAGACGCGCCCCACCGCCGAATGGATCGACCTGCTCACCAAGGCCGACGTCCCGGTCATGCCGATGCACGACCTCGCCTCGATCCTGCATGATGAACATCTGGAGGCGACGAATTTCTTCCCGGTCGTGACCCATCCGACCGAGGGCCCGATCCGCAGCATGAAGGTGACGGCGACCTGGTCGGAGACGGAGGCCGAGCCGGCGCGGCTGGCGCCGCGGCTCAACGAGCACGGCGCGGAGATTCTTCGCGAGATCGGATACTCCGCCGACGAGATCGCCGCCATGGTGCGCGACGGCGTCACACGCTCGCCACCTGAGTGGGGAGAGGCACCATGAGCTTCATCACCGGCGTCGGCCTCACGCCCTTCGGCAAGCATGAAGGCTCGTCCTCGCTCGACCTGATGAGCCAGGCCGCGCAAGCCGCGCTCGACGATGCCGGGCTGAAGCGTTCGGATATCGACGGCATCCTCTGCGGCTATTCCACCGTCTCGCCCCACATCATGCTGGCGACCGTGTTCGCCGAGCACTTTGGCATTCGCCCGTCTTACGCCCACGCCGTGCAGGTCGGCGGCGCCACGGGGCTCGCGATGACGATGCTGGCGCATCACCTCGTCACCTCGGGCGTCGCGCGCAATGTGCTCGTCGTCGCCGGTGAGAACCGCCTCACCGGGCAGAGCCGTGATGCCTCGATCCAGGCGCTGGCGCAGGTCGGCCATCCCGACTACGAGGTGCCGCTGGGTCCGACCATTCCCGCCTATTACGGCCTCGTCGCCAACAGGTACATGCACGAATTTGGCGTGACCGAACAGGATCTCGCCGAATTCGCCGTGCTGATGCGCAGCCACGCCTGCACCCATCCCGGCGCGCAATTCCACGAGCCCATCACTGTTGCCGACGTCATGGCCTCGAAGCCGGTGGCGATGCCGCTCAAGCTGCTCGATTGCTGTCCGGTCTCCGACGGCGGCGCGGCCTTCGTTATCAGCCGCGAGCGGACCGGAGAGGCGGGCGTGCGCATCCGCGGCTGCGCGCAGGCGCATACCCATCAGCATGTCACGGCCGCGCCAGCGCTCAGTGAACTCGGCGCCGAGATCTCCATCGCCCGCGCCAAGAAGGCCACGGGCCTTGCGATCTCTGACGTGCGCTACGCCGCGATTTACGACAGCTTTACCATCACGCTCGCAATGCTGCTGGAAGACCTCGGCCTTGCCGGCCGCGGCGAAGCGGCCGCGCGGGTCCGGGCCGGCCATTTCGGCCGCGACGGCGCGATGCCGCTGAACACCCATGGCGGCCTGCTCAGCTACGGCCATTGCGGCGTCGGCGGCGCAATGGCGCATCTGGTCGAGGCGCACTTGCAGATGACGGGGCGGGCGGCGAGCCGCCAGGTGCGCGACGCCTCGATTGCGTTGCTGCATGGCGACGGCGGCGTGCTGTCGTCGCATGTAAGCATGTTCCTGGAGCGGGTGCGATGAGCGAGCGTCTGGCGGACTGGACCAAGGGCGAAGCGGCCATCACCTACCAGACCTGCAGCTCATGCGGGCACGTGCAGTATTTCCACTGCGCCTTCTGCGCGGCTTGTGGCGAATCGGATCCGCGCGAGCAGCGCGCCAGCGGCAAAGGCAGGGTCTATGCCACCTCGCTGGTCTGCCGCGCCGCCACGCCCGAGACGCGCGCGCACGTGCCTTACAACATTTTGCTGGTCGATTGCGCCGAGGGTTTTCGCATGATGGCGCATGGCGACAACGGACTCGCCATCGGCGATTCGGTCGTCGCGAGCTTCAAGCCGTTTGCCGGGAAACTCGTGCCGTTCTTCACGAAGGACACGTAACGGGATTCGTCATTCGGGGGCGGTCATGGGACCGAGCCTGGAACGGGTATTCTGGGCCTGGCCTGTGCGAGGGCCACCCCGGAATGACGAAAACTCTAGAACTCCAACTAACGCCCGTAGAACAAGATGCTGGCGATGACGAGCATCGCCGTCACCGCCAGCATATGCGCGAGCGCTCCCGAGGCCGCCCCCTTGGTGGCTTCCTTCATGCCTTTTTCTCCCTAGACTTGGGCGTGACTCATCGTTGTGCGGCTAGCGCACCCAATGGCCAATTGTTTTACTCGGAACACCCCATTTGCGAGTACTCACCGTGATTTGTCCCCACGCGGCGAATATCGACTGTGTCAGGGTCGATCAGCAATGCGGCGGCAATTTGACTCGATAATGTTGCTCCTGCGTCCTCGCGCGAATAGAGTCTTCGGGAACTTGCGCGGACGACGACAAAAAGCATCAAAAAATCAGGGAAAACTTCAGGAAAATCATGGCCCGCATCAGCTACAGCGACCCGTCCAAGGCATCCGACCGCACCCGCGAAATTCTCGACAAGAACCGCAACGCCAACATCTTCCGCATGATGGCGCACTCGCCGAGCTATTTCGAGCAGTACTGCCGCTTGGGGGGCGCCATCCGTCACAAGGGCGAGCTCGATCCGGTTGTGCGCGAGATTGCGATCACCCGCACCGGCATCTTGTGCGAGGCCCCGTACGAGATCGTCGCGCACAAGCGGATCGGCAAGAATGTCGGCGTCACCGACGCGCAGAACGAGGCGCTCGAAAATTGGCAGGCGGCGACGTGCTTCAACGAGGTGCAGCGCGCCGCGCTCGCCTTCACCGACGAGATCGTGAAGCTCAAGAAGCCGACGGATGCGACCTTCAAGGCGATCGCAGCGAAGCTGACGCCGGCTGCGCTGGTCGAGCTCCAGCTCTCGGTCGGCTTCTACATCATGACGTCAAAATTCCTGGAGACGTTCGAGATCGATCTCCAGCCCGTTACCGAAGTGGTGGGCTGATCGAAGCACCGCGGCGAGGGATGCCAATGACGATCGATGAATATGCGGCCTGGGCTGCGAGCGTTGCGAAAGTCGATGAACATCCGTCCAACGAGCGGCTGTCCTATCTCGGTCTCGGCCTCGCGGGCGAGGCCGGCGAGGTGGCAGAGCACATCAAGAAGCTGCTGCGCGATGACTGGCTCGATAAGGCTGGCCTCGTCGATGAGCTCGGCGACGTCATCTATTACTGGGCCTGCCTCTGCGCGACGACCGGCCAGAAACCGTCCGAGCTACTTGAAAAGAGCGCGGCAAAGATCAAGCGACGGCTGGGCGAGGCGGCCAGCCGGTAGGGCGCGACGGACTGAGGGGGAGGGAGCGCACCTCCATCGGGACGCCAAGCGCGGCTCATCCCATCAGGACTTGGATCACTCACGTCGACGTCAGAATATCGACCTTCGCGTTCGCCACGATCAGGCGGTCGGCGAGGAGCTGGGCGAGGTTGCGCATGATGCGCTCGCTGGCGTGCGGGTGCTGCTGGCGAAAGCGTTCGAATTCCTGCAGCGGAGCCTCATAGGCGGTCGCCGCCATGTCGGCGAAGACGTCGGCCGAGCGCGTGGACTCCAGCAACGCCATCTCGCCGAACGCCATGCCCGCGGTCAGCGTCGCGAGCCGCACGCCGTCAGGCAGCGTGACGTGCACGGCGCCGCTGCGCAGGAAAAACAGGGAATCGGCGGGATCGCCCGTGGTGAGAATCTTCGCGCCGGACTGATAGGTGCGGATGGTGCAGATCGAGGTGAGATCCGTCAGCTCGTCCTCGCCAAGGCCCTCGAGCAGCGGTTGCTCGGCAAGCTCGGTGGTCTCGTGGAAGTCGATCGAGCCGCCGTAGCGGTAGACGATCTGGTCTTCGGCCCATTCGATCGCGGTGTCGAGCAGGTAGAAATCACGGACGTTCTTCAGCTCGGCCGTCCATTCCCGCAACGTGTCCCATTCCTTGGATGCGCGCCTGACGCCGGACAGCACGACAGTCACGTTCAGCGCCGCGAGCTCCTCGAACGCTTCGGCGACGAGCCGCGCCCCGGCGCGCGTGGTGGAGGTGACGCGGTGCAGATCGAAGATCACGAATTGCGGACGGGGCCGCCCCGCGAGCCGCCGGGAGACGTAGTCGACCGCGGACAGCGACAGCGTGCCGACCAGCTCGATGATCCGCACCTCCTGCTCATGCGCGGCGAGAATCTCGCGCTCCTGCGGCCGGCGCACGCGGCGTGACGGGCTCTTGCCGATATCGTAGTCGGCGATGACGGCGTTGCGCGCATCGTCGCTGCGGTTGAGCATGTGCAGATCGTAATGCGAAGACAGCGCCTCGCAGACCTTGATGCCGCGCACGCTGTTGCCATGCTTGTCGAGCTTCGGCGAATAGCTGCCGAGCCCGAGGCGGGCGGGGAGGGCGGCAAGGATGCCGCCGCCGACGCCGCTCTTGGCGGGAATGCCGATCCGGTAGATCCATTCGCCGGCATAGTCGTACATGCCCGAGGACGTCATCACCGACAGCGTGCGCGAGATCGCGTAAGGCGTCAGCACCTGCTCACCCGTGACCGGATTGACGCCGCGATTGGCGAGGGTCGCCGCCATCACCGCGATGTCGCGCGCGGTGACCAGCACGGCGCATTGCCGGAAATAGACGTCGAGGACGCCTGCGACATTGTCGGAGATCACGGCGTTGGTCTTGAGCAGATACCCGATCGCGCGGTTGCGGTCGCCGGTCTGGCTCTCCGAGCCGTAGACGGCCTCGTCCACCGCGAGATCGCGGCCGGCGAAGCGGCTCAGCGCGCGGCGAATCTGCTCGAAGGCATCTGCACCCTTGCTGTCGTAAATCAGCCCAGTGCAGGCGATCGCGCCGGCATTGACCATCGGGTTGAACGGGTGGTTCTCGGAATTCAGCCGGATCGAGTTGAAGGGATCGCCTGATGGTTCGACGCCGATCGCGCTCTCGACCCGGCCTGCGCCCAGAAGGTCCAGCGCCAGCGCAAACACGAACGGTTTTGACATCGACTGGATGGTGAAGGGCACCCTGGAGTCGCCGACCTCGTAGACATGGCCGTCGAGCGTGGCGAGGCTGATGCCAAAATAGGCAGGATCAGCCTTGCTCAGCTCGGGGATATAGTCGGCGACGCTGCCCGAGGTTTCGGCGGAGAATTCGTTGAGGCAATTATCCAGAAACCGCAGCAAGGGCGGCTTCGAGCGGGTCCAGGCGGCGGCGAGAGGCGAGAGCGGGGTCATCGCCTCTCTTGTGCAACGCAATCAGGGTACGCGCAACCCGTTCGGCACCTCCGTCTGCCGTCGGACTAGCAGCAGGGCGAGCAGAACCGTGGGTGCAAGGATGGCAAGGCCCAGCAGCGTCACCTGCATCTGCGACAGCGGCATGATCCCGCCGCCCGGTGTCGCCACCACGAAGCCGCCGATCACCAGCAGAACGCGGATCGGCCATTCCAGCCCGCCAGCGCGGCGGAGGTCGCCGACGAAGGGCTGGTAGCCCTGGATGCCGCCGCAGATGAACAGCGTGCCGAACGCGGCAAGTCCCATCAGGCCGAGACCGGCGAGATACGGGCTCGGCCCTTGCAGCACCAGCGCCGGATTGAGCACGAAGAAGAACGGGATGAAATAGATGATGCTGCCGACCCACATCGATTCCCAGCCCGTCTTCATCGCCGGCGAGCCGGCAATGCCCGCGGCCGCGAAGGACGCGATCGCGACCGGCGGGGTGATCGACGACAGCATGCCCCAATAGAAGATGAACATGTGCACGGCCATCTTGTTCAGCCCGAGCTTCTCCAGCGCGGGCGCGACCAGGATGGCGAGGAAGATGTAGCAGGCCGTCGTCGTCAGCCCGAGGCCGAGGATCAGGTTGGTGAGGGCGCACATGCCGAGCAGCAGGAAGGGATTGTCGCCGGCAATATGCAGGAGATCGTTGGCAAGGCTCGACACCACGCCGGTCATCGAGAAGGCGCCGATCAGGAGGCCGCAGCCGGCGAGGATGCCGACCAGCTCGACGAAGGTGCGGCCGTTGACCTCGAGAAACTTGCCGATCGTCGCAAAGGTCCAGCGCGTGTCCTTGGAGAAGAACTGGTTGAGCACGAGCAGCAGCGCGGTCGCGTAGAATGGTGCATGGCTCTCGCGCTTGAAGTAGAGCAGCATCACGATCAGCAGGGCGATGACGAAGACGTAGTACCAGCCGTCCTTGATCGTATCCATGATCCGCGGCAGCTCGGCGCGCGGAATCCCCTTCAGCCCGTGGCGCGCGGCGTAGGAATCGACCTGCATGAACAGGCCGACATAATAGAGCGCGGCCGGGATGATGGCGGCGACCGCGACCTCGGCGTAGCTGACATTGAGGAACTGCGCGATCACGAAGGCGGTCGCGCCCATCACCGGCGGCGCCAGCACCGCGCCGGTCGAGGCGCAGGCCTCGATCGCGCCGGCATAGGAGGCGCGAAAGCCGCTCTTCTTCATCACGGGGATGGTCATGGTGCCGGCGGTCAGCACGTTGGAGATGATCGAGCCGGACATCATGCCGAGCAGGCCGCTCGCAAAGATGCAGACCTTGGCCGCGCCGCCGCGGAACGTGCCGCACATCGCGAAAGAGAGGTTAATGAAGAATTTGCCGGCGCCCGTCATCATCAGCGCAGTGCCGAATACGAGGAAGCCGATCACGGTATCGGCGAAGGCCTGGATCGGAATGCCGAGCAGGCTTTCGCCGGAGAGCACGTGATAGGCGGTCGCCTGCTCCAACGTCGATTGCGTGCCGCGGAACGGGCCGAGCCAGCTGGATTCGGCGAACAGCGGATAGACGGTGAAGGGGAACACGCTCAACAGCAGGCTCCAGCCGCCGGTGCGGCGCAACGCCTCCATCAGCATCGCCCACATTACGAGCCCCGCGGCGATCACGTTGTTCGGCGCGCCGCCGAACTCCCAGCCGGCCTCCGCCGCCTTGCGCACGTTCGACATCAGCAGCAGCGCTGCGGCGAAAGTCGCGACGAACAAGACGAGGTCGTACCAGGGAATCCGGTCGAGCGGGGCGCGCTCCGTGCCGGGAAAGATCAGGAAGGTGAAGGGCAGCATCAACGCGATCAGGAGATAGAAATACTCCGTGTTGAGCTGGGTGTAGCCGATGAAGAAGCGCAGCGAGAATTGCTGGTTGATGCAGAGCAGGATCGTCGCCGCGGTCGCCGCGACCAGCGTCCAGCGCCAGGCGCCGCGCAAGGTGCGCACGCGCGTGACTTCGGCCTCCTGCATGTTGCCGGCCGCGCCATGGGGATCGTCGAACACGACCCGCTTGGTCTCGTCTTGCGGGGCAGTGGAGGTGGAAACAGAAGACATCAATCGACCCCGCGCGTGGGCTGGTAACTAATTAGGCGAATGGCCGTTGGTTGACTCGAATGCGGCCGCGAGCTCGCTCAACCTCTCTCGCTTGCGGGAGAGGTCGGCGCGAAGCGACGGGTGAGGGCTCTCTCCTCTGGGGGAGTCCCACTGCGGAGATACCCTCTCCCGCAAGCGGGAGAGGGGGCGCACTTCTCGCGCGGCGGCCATCAAGCCCAACAACATCGCGCTCTAATCCTCGAACCCGTTCGGCATGTCGGCTTTCGCAAGCGCTGTTGCGCGGGCCTTCATCCAGCCGTCGAGAAACGCCTTGTCGTCCGACGGCGGGTTGGACTTGCCGTAATCGGCCCACGCGGCTGCCAGCACCTCCTGCCGCTTGATCAGCTTGTTGTTGTGCGCCTCCTGCGCATCGCTCCATTGTCCGGCTTCCTTCAGCGCCTTCACCGAGCCGGGATGCACCGGCACCACCCAGTTCTTGGTCTGGCGGTCGGCCGCGAGCCCGCCGGCACCGGGCGCCGAATCCTTGTAGGCGTCGTAATTTGTGATCATCGCCTTGGTGATCGCATAGACCTGGTCGGCGGGCTGAGAGGCATAGGCGACGAAGATCGGATAGGGGTAGTTGCCGAGCTCGACCGGCTTGTCCGGCGAGATGCCGGCCCCGCAGGTCGCAGTTTGCGGGAAGAAGAACGATCCAACCTTCTGCATTCGCGCCCAGCCTTCCTTGTCCTTGGCGGGCAGCGGCGGCCAGATCAAGCCGCGCGGCGAGGTCTCGGCTTCCTTGGCGGGGCCGGTGATGGTGGTGCCGAAAGCGGCGTCGACGTCGTTGTTGATCAGACCTTTCCACATCGCGCCGTAGCTTGCGAATTCGACGGCCTTGACGTCTTTCTGCGTCAGCCCGGCGAAGGCGAGCACTGCGAGCGAGTTCTGGTTCAGCGCGGGTGAGCCGACCACGAAGCCGACACGCTTGCCCTTGAGGTCCTTCAGCTCCTTCACACCGGTGTCGGCGGCGACGCCGAGCGATCCGCAATTGCAGTCGACGGTCGAGAGCAGGATCTGAAGCGGCTGCGGACCCCATTCCTTCGCGCCGAACTCGAACATGCCTTCCTGCGCGAAGTAGGTGCCGGATCCCATCGCCGAGGATGCCGCGCGCTTGGCGCGCAGCGGCGCGAGGCGGGCGACGTCGTTGCCTGCGGGCAGCACGCGCACATCGGTGCCGTATTTGTCCTTCATCATCTTGCCGACGCCGACCGCGATGTTGAAGCCGGCGGTTCCGGTATCATAGGCGGTGAACGTCAACGTCGCCGGCAGCTTGATGTCTTCGGCGAACGAATAGCGTGTAGACGCAAAAGAGATGCCCGCCACCAAGGCAGGCGCGAGCACGAGCAGCCCACGAAGCATGTTTCCCTCCAATGATCTTTCGCGTTTGCCGCGAAGATTTTCGTTCTTTGTTTGAAACAGAGTTTTGTTTGCGACGGATCATGTCACCCGTATCAGGCGATGGCAACGCCGTACCGCGCGTGCGGGAACGAGACTGACAGATTGCCGCGGAAGCGACGGATAACGCCGTCAGCACGCGACAATCGCGACCGCCTGTCCCTCGGCAACGACGTCGTCGAGTTTCACCAGAAGCGATGTGATCGTGCCGTTCGCGGGCGAGGATACCGGTATCTCCATCTTCATGGCTTCGACGATTACAACGTCATCGCCATCCGCAACGGTTCCTCCAACTTGCACGGGAGTTGCGCAGACGCGCCCGGCGACCTCCGTGACGATCTTAATTTCTGGCATGCCATCCCTTTTTGTTGTCGTCGCAAAATGCCTGAGGTAGCGTCGTCTGCAAGTGGAATTTAATTCCGCACAGCGGAACAAACGGTAGGGAACATGGGACGACGATCCGAGCGGTTGAGTAGGCAAGGTGTGCTCGCTGGCGATGCCGGTGAGGGTGATGTCATCCAGGTGGTCTCGCGCGCGTTCGACGTGTTGCGATGCTTCGAGGGCCACGAGGCAAGGCTCGGCAATCTCGAGATTTCAAATCGCTGCGGCCTGCCGCGCTCGACGGTGTCGCGGCTCACGCACACGCTGACGCGGATGGGCCAGCTGGTCTACCTGCCGCGCGATCAGAAATATCGCATCGGCCCGAGCGCGGTGGCGATGAGCGCCTCGATGATGAAGGGCGCGCAATTGCGCAGCATGATCCGGCAACGGCTTCAGGAAGTCGCCGAGCAGCTGCCGGGCACCGTCGGCCTCGTCGTGCCCGATCGCTTCCATCTGGTCTATCTGCAGTTCGCGCGCTCGGCGACCGCCCTCGGCCTGCACGAGGGCACCGGCAGCCGCATCTCGATGGCCTCGACCGCCGCGGGCGCGGCCTACACCGCGGCGCTGGCGCCGGAGATCGGCGATGCCTTCATCGCGGACGTGGAACGGGAAGCGCCCGAGGCTGCGAAGATCCTGAAACCCCGCATTGAAGCCAATCGGCAGATGTTGCGTGAGCGCGGCTATGTCGTGGCCTGCGGCTTGTGGAGCCCGCACATCAACGGACTCGCGGTGCCGATCTGGTCGCCGCAGTACCAGACCTACGTCGTCATCACGATCGGCCTTCTGTCCACGATGTATGACGAGCAGCGGCTGCATGCCGAAGTCGCACCCCTGATGCTCGAGCTCGGCCGGTCGCTCGGCAGCCTGATGGAGGGCGCGGAAGGTGACGCCTTCAACAACCGCATCCCGCGTAAACCGGTCGCAATGGCCGTGCACAACAATAACAAGCCGATCAATTCGGAGGGAGTGAATGAACTGGAAGCCGGAACTCGACGAGCTCGCCCGGCGCGAAGCCTTCGCGCGGGAGATGGGCGGCGTTGACAAGGTCAAGCGACAGCATGACCAGGGCCGGCTGACTGTTCGGGAGCGTATCGACAAGCTGATCGACAAAGGCAGCTTCCACGAGATCGGTGCCGTCTCCGGCATCGGTGAGTACGACACCAGCGGCGAGTTGCAGAAATTGACGCCGGCGAACTGCGTGTTCGGCCGCGCGCGCGTCGATGGCCGCACCGTGGTGGTGGTCGGCGACGATTTTACCGTGCGTGGTGGCTCGGCGGATGCGTCGATCTCGGCAAAACCGCTGATGGCGGAGGAGATGGCGCATGATTTCCGCCTGCCGATCGTCCGCATCATCGAGGGCTCCGGCGGCGGCGGTTCGGTCAAGACCATCGAGACCAAGGGCGCGGCGAACCTGCCTGGAGGCATCGGCGGCACACGCTGGTATCGCTTCACGACGGAGAATTTGTCGCGCGTTCCCGTGGTCGCCCTCGGCCTTGGCTCGGTCGCAGGCCTTGGCGCGGCACGCCTTGCCGCCAGCCACTATTCGATCATGACCCGGAAGTCCGCGATGTTCGTCGCGGGCCCGCCGGTGGTGAAGGCGCTGGGGCAGGACCTGTCGAAGGAGGAGCTCGGCGGCGCCGACATCCAGACCCGGGCCGGCGCGGTCGACCATGCCGTCGATACCGAAGAAGAGGCGTTCGCCTGCGCGCGGCGCTTCCTGTCTTATCTGCCGTCGTCGGTCTACGAGCTGCCGCCAACCTTGCCCTGCACCGACAATCCCGAGCGCTCCGAAGAGGCGCTGATGAACGCGGTGCCGCGCAACCGCAAGCAGGTCTACAAGATGCGGCCCATCATCGAGTCCGTCGTGGACAAGGGCTCGTTCTTCGAGGTCGGCAAGAATTTCGGCAAGCCCATCATCGTCGGTCTCGCGCGACTCGAGGGCAGGGCGGTGATGGTGCTCGCCAGCGACAGCTTTCATTATGGCGGCTCCTGGACGGCGGATGCGTGCCAGAAGGTGGTGCGCTGGGTCGACTTCGCCGAGACCTTCCATCTGCCGGTCGTCTATCTCATGGATTGCCCGGGCTTCATGATCGGTCTCGATGCCGAGAAGGCGGCGACCATCCGCCACGGCGTTCGTGCCATGGCCGCAGTGAACCAGACCACCGTGCCCTGGTGCACCGTGATCCTGCGCAACGCGTTCGGCGTCGCTGGCGTGGTGCATCAGCCGGCTGATCGCTTCTCGATCCGCTACGCCTGGCCGTCGGCCTATTGGGGCTCGCTGCCGCTCGAAGGCGGCATCGAGGCCGCCTACCGCGCCGACATCGATGCGGCCGAGGACAAGGCGGAGAAGCTCAAGGAGATCGAGGGGCGCCTCAACAAGCTGCGCTCGCCGTTCCGCTCGGCCGAAAAATTCTGGGTCGAGGAGATCATCGATCCCCGGAAGACAAGGTCGCTGCTGTGCGAGTTCGCGCGCCTCGCCGAGCCGCTGCGAAAAGCGGGACCGCCGGAGAATTTTTCGATCAGGCCTTAGGCCTCCTTGTGCCAGGCCGTGACGCTCGTGCCCCGGACGCAGCGCAGCGCTGCCCTGGCGATGCGAAGCATCGTCCGGCAGCGGTGCGCTGCAGAGCCCATGCAATAGCGAGCTCGCAGCCTTCTGGGTCCCGGCTCAGCACCGCAACGCTACGCGTTGCGGTGCGTCCGGGACACGAGAAGCTGGCGCCCGGCGCAATCCAAGGCTCTTCCACAGCAAAACAATAACGCGCTAAGCTCCGCCAACAAAAACAACAGGAAACGCCAATCGTGTATGACTTCATTATCGTGGGCGGCGGCTCGGCGGGGTCCGTGCTGGCCCACCGGCTCTCCGCGAAGAGTGCCAACAAGGTCCTGCTGTGCGAAGCCGGCCAGGACACGCCGCCCGGCAACGAGCCGGCCGAGATCAGGGACAGCTATCCAGGCACGGCCTATTTCGATCCGCGCTTCCACTGGACCGAGCTCAAGGTCACGACGCAGGTCGTCAGCCACAATAACCCGCACGTGGGGCGGCCTCCCTTGCGCAAATACGAGCAGGCGCGCGTGCTCGGCGGCGGCTCGTCGATCAACGGCCAGATGGCCAATCGCGGCGCTCCCACCGATTACGACGAATGGGACGCGCGCGGCGCCGAAGGGTGGACGTGGAACGACGTGCTGCCCTTCTTCAAAAAGGTCGAGCGCGATCTCGACTTCGACGGACCGTACCATGGCAAGGATGGCCGGATCCCGGTCCGCCGCATTCCCCGCGAGCACTGGACGCGGCATTCGCAGGCCTTCGCCGAGGCCTTCCAGCAGGCCGGCCACCGATTCCTGCCGGACCAGAACGGCGAGTTCGTCGACGGCTTCTTCCCGGTGACGCATTCGAACCAGGCCGAGCAACGCGTCTCCGCCGCGATGGGCTATCTCGATCGCGACACCCGCCAGCGCGCCAATCTCACCATCTCCACCAACACGCAAGTCCACGAGCTGCTGTTCGAAGGCACGCGATGCGTCGGCGTCAAAGCGATGGTTGACGGACGCGAGCAGGAATTCCGTGGACGCGAGATCATCCTCTCCAGCGGCGCCATCCATTCGCCGGCGCATCTGTTGCGCGCCGGCATCGGGCCGGTCGGCCACCTCAAGGATCTAGGCATTCCCGTGCTGATGGGACTGCCGGGCGTGGGGCAGCGCCTGATGGATCATCCTTCGATCTCGCTGTCGTCCTTTGTCCGCCGCGGCGCGCGCATGAACGAGCACACTAGGCGCCACATGCAGCTGGGCCTGCGCTATTCCTCCGATCTCGCAGGCGTGCCGAAGGGCGACATGTTCGTCGTGCTGCTCTCCAAGTCGGCCTGGCATGCGGTCGGCGAGCAGATCGGCTCGCTGCTGACCTTCGTCAACAAGACCTATTCCGAGACCGGACAGGTCAAGCTCGCCTCGCGCGATCCGTCGGCAGAGCCGATCGTCGAGTTCAACCTGTTGTCCGACCGGCGCGATCTCGATCGGCTGATGAGCGGCTTCCGCAAGATGGCGGCGGTGCAGATGAGCGACGTGGTGAGGGCGGTGACGGACAAGCCGTTCCCGGCCGCCTATACGGACAAGGTCCGCAAGATCGGCGTGGTCAACACCAAGAACAGGATCTTGACCAAGATCGCCGCGACGCTGATGGACGGACCGGCGGCGCTGCGTCACTACATGATCGACAATTTCGTGGTCGAAGGTTTTACCTTCGATCAGGTGATGAACGACGACGAGGCGCTGGAGGCCTTTGTGCGCAAGGCCACCATCGGCGTGTGGCACGCCTCCTGCTCATGCCGCATGGGCCGCGCCGACGATCCGATGGCGGTGGTCGACAACCAGGGCCGCGTCAAGGGCATCCAGGGCCTGCGCGTCGTCGACGCCTCGATCTTTCCGGTGGTGCCATGCGCCAACACCAACTTTCCCGTGTTGATGTCGGCGGAGAAGATCGCGGCCGCGATGATGCAGTGAATAGCGGCGTTGTGCCGATCAGGGCAGCGCAGTGACGAGGAGAGCTTGCTGCAGAATCTACGACGAATGCGAACCGGGCTTGATTGCATGCGGTGCGTTGGACACGCCGAGCGTTCATTCGTTCTCTGCGAGTTAATCATTTCGGTCGCTATTTGTAGGCTATGATGATTGCAGACAGCGTCGCGCAGACGCAGCCATTTTCAGCCGCTCTTTAGGCCCATTTCAGCCAAACTGTTATTGGTTTCTCGTTGCCTGGGGCAGGACAACTCTATTTTGGAGTCCTGCAATGTACAGGCTAGTAATTTCTGCGTACCTTTTCGTTGTCTTGAGCTCTGTTACTTCGGAAGCGCGACCTTATCGCATTCATCATGCTTCCGAATGCAATGTCACCATGCCCTGCGACTTCTCGTATTCGCAGATGCAACGCGAGCGGACTTTCAAGTCTTCACTTACTTCCAGATCCTCACTGAATTCCACGCCGTCACTGCAAGCGTACCGCTCGACGCAGCTGACAGTGACTGATGCTGGGGGCGCCGCCACGCCGGCGACCGTCTCCGGTGTCTCCGGGGCTCGCGTTGTCGGTGGTCGTCCGGCAGGTTGCCCTTCGTCCTTCTGCGGCTGCGGCGCGGCTCTGCGCGTGTTCGGTCGTATCGTGCCGGAATTGAATCTCGCGGCCAATTGGCTGCGCTTTCCGCGGACATCACCCGCACCGGGAATGGTTGCTGCGCGACGAGGACACGTTTTCGTTCTGGAGCAGCACCTCGGAGGCGATGTCTGGATGGCTTATGATGCCAACTCGGGCGGACACACCACGCGAATCCACGCACGTTCATTGCGAGGGTATGCGATCGTCAATCCGCGCGGCGGTTCGGCGGCTTGAGGACCGCGGCCACCACTCTCGACAAGATCGCGGACGGGTCGCAACATCGTTGCGACCTGCCCACGCTTGACCGATCGTCGGCGCGGGGCACAGCGTCGGTCACAGCCGCAGCACCTTGCCGGGGTTCATGATGTTCTGCGGATCGAGCGCGCGCTTGATGGTTCGCATGATGTCGAGCTCGGTCTTCGAGCGGTAATGGCTGAGCTCGTCGAGCTTGTCGATGCCGATGCCGTGTTCTGCCGAGATTGAGCCGCCCATCGAGGTGACGAGATCGTTCACGGCCCGCGTGATGGCGCCCTTGTACTGGGTCAGCGTCTGCTGATCCATGCCGGCCGGTCCCATGAACGAAAAATGCAGATTGCCATCGCCGATGTGCCCCAAAGGATAGGGCCTGATGGTCGGGAGAATGTCGAGCACGGCCTTGGTGCCCTTGGCGATGAACTCCGGAATCCCTGAGATCGCCACCGACACGTCAAAGCTGAGCCCCGGACCTTCGGCCCGGGAGGCCTCGGCGACACTTTCGCGGATGTGCCACATGTTGCGCGATTGACCGACCGTGTGGGCGATCACCGCATCGAGCACGCGGCCGGCCTCGAGTTGATCGGCGAGAAACTGCTCCATCTTCTCGGATATGCCCTCCGCGCCGTCCTGGCGCGCCCGCGAGGACGACCATTCCAGCAGCAGATACCATGGCGTGTCGGCCTTGAGAGGATCCTGGGTGCCGGGAATATGGCGCAGCACCATGTCGATGGCGGCGCGGCTCATCAGCTCGCAAGAGCCGACATTGTCTCCGGATGCCGCGTGCGCTTCCGACAGGATCTCGAGGGCCGCGCGTGGATCGCGGATCGCCAGCCACGATGTAGAGACGTCCTTCGGCGCCGGCCACAGCTTGAGCACGGCCTTGGTGATGATGCCCAGCGTGCCCTCGGCGCCCATGAAGAGGTGCTTGAGGTCATAGCCGGTGTTGTCCTTCTTGAGCGCGCGCAATCCGTCCCAGACCTCGCCGCTCGGCAGCACCACCTCCAGCCCGAGCACGAGATTGCGGGCATTGCCATAGCGCAGCACCTGCACGCCGCCGGCGTTGGTCGACAGATTGCCTCCGATCATGCACGAGCCCTGGGCGCCGAGGCTGAGCGGCAGGAACCTGTCGTGCCGGCTTGCCGTCTCCTGCAGCGTCTGCAGCACGCAGCCGGCCTCGACCGTCATCGCGTAGCCGACGGGATCGACGTCCAGCACGCGGTTCATGCGGCCGAGCGACAACACGATGCCGGTGTGCGCAGGCCAGGGCGTCGCCCCGCCCATCAGGCCGGTATTGCCACCCTGCGGCACGATGGCGACGCCATGCTCATGGCAAAGCCGGACCACTTTCGAGACTTCCTCGGTGCTGCCAGGACGAACAACGGCGCCGGCGCCGCCAACCAGCAATCCCCGCCAATCCGTCAAGAACGGTTGCTTGCCGTGCTCGTCCTCGATGAGGCCCTTCTCACCCACGATCGCGCGCAACGCATCGCGAATCTCGGCAGTCAAGGGAGCGGTCGGAATGGTGGGTTCGGACGACGGGAAGGCAACCGGCATTTTCGTTTCCCCTGGCGCATCTTGGTGTGCACTGCGCACGTAACGTGCCCGGGTATTGTCCACGTTTGGCGCGGGGAGTCTAACGGCAAGATGTCTCGAATCTGGAGCCGGTGACGAATGCGGTCCGCGGGAGAGTTGAGTCTTGGGGAGGTGAGGGTTGATTTTGCAAGACGACCGGTCTAATAAATTCTGATGAACAGAGCAGCCTCGGTTTCAGAGCCGCGCCGACGGGGTCGTCCACCCAGGGACCAGTCGCAGCCGAACGCGCCGCGCGCGCGTCTGTTGCGCACGGGCGTTGCGATTCTGACCGAGAAGGGATTCAGCGCCGTCGGCGTCGAGGAGATCCTGGACTCCGCGGACGTGCCGAAAGGGTCGTTCTATCACTACTTCGGCAGCAAGGAGGCTTTCGGCCTCGAGCTAATCGATGCCTACGCCGCCTATTTCGCCCGCAAGCTGGATCGATGGTTCGACGACATAGAGCGGGCGCCGCTGGACCGCCTGCGCGATTTCATTGCAGACGCGCGGTCGGGCATGGCGCGCTACGGCTATCGGCGTGGTTGTCTCGTCGGCAATCTCGGACAAGAGATGGGCGCGCTGCCGGAGCCGTTCCGAAAGCGGCTCGCCGCCGTCTTCAGGGATTGGGAGGCGCGGACCTCGCGCTGTCTCCGCGCGGCGCAGCAGGCGGGCGACATCCCCAAAGGCGTCGATTGCGACAGCCTCGCGCATTTCTTCTGGATCGGCTGGGAGGGCGCGGTGCTGCGGGCGAAGCTGGAAAGACGCCCCGACGCGCTCGACGTCTTCGCGCGAGGATTTCTCGCGATGATCCAGGCGAAGGAACGCGTGATCGTACCGATTTCCATCGACGAGTAACAAGGATAACCAGGCCATGACCCAGGCACTTGCAATTAGTCGCTTCCCTGTCCCTGATCTGGCCGACATGCCAGAGGACATCCGCGCCCGCATCGTCGCCGTCCAGGAGAAGTCCGGCTTCATCCCAAACGTCTTTCTCGTGCTGGCGCACCGGCCAGACGAGTTTCGCGCGTTCTTTGCCTATCACGATGCGCTGATGGACAAGCCCGGCAACCTCACCAAGGCCGAGCGGGAAATGATCGTGGTTGCCACCAGCAACCTCAATCAATGCCAGTATTGCGTTATCGCCCATGGCGCGATTCTGCGCATCCGCGCCAAGGATCCCCTGATCGCCGATCAGGTCGCGGTCAACTACCGCAAGGCGGATATCACCGACCGGCAGAAGGCGATGCTCGATTTCGCCGTGCGCGTTTCGACCGAGGCCTACAAGGTTTCCGAATCCGATTTCGCCACGCTGAAATCGCACGGGTTCACGGAAGACGACATCTGGGACATTGCCGCGATCTCGGCCTTCTTCGGCCTCTCCAACCGGCTTGCCAACGTCACCAGCATGCGTCCGAACCCGGAATTCTATAACATGGGACGCGGCTGATCGGGCTGACTGACCTGTTCGGCAAGCACGCTTGTCCGCGGACATGGAGAACGGACATGGAGCTCTCATCCCAGCAGCTGGCGCTGAAGGAGAGGGCTGCTGCGCTCTCCAACGAGACGATCCGCAAACGTGCTGCCGACATCGACCGGTCGCGTGAATATCCATGGGACGTCGTCGAGGCGCTGAAGGCCGAGCGCTTCATGGGAATGACCATTCCGGTCGAATATGGCGGCGAGGGACGAAGCTTCCTCGACACGGTGCTGGTCATCGAGGAGATCGCCCGGTCCTGTACCGTGTCCGCGCGCATCGTGGTCGAGGCCAACATGGGCGCCATCTCGACCGTGATGGCCTATGGCACCGACGCGCAGAAAAAGCGCGCGGCCGATCTCGTCCTGGATGGCGACAAGCCGGCCATCTGCATCACCGAGCCTGACGCGGGGAGTGATGCGAGCGGAATGACGACGCGAGCCGACAAGCGTGGCAACCGCTATGTGCTCAACGGCAAGAAGCACTGGATCACCGGCGCCGGGGTGTCCCGCCTCCATTTGATCTTTGCGCGCGTGTTCGACGAGAGCGGAGAGGAGCTGGGTGTCGGCGGCTTCCTGGCGGTGCGCGGCGAGGCGGAGGGGCTCCGCGTCAGCAAGCGCGAGACGACGATGGGACTGTGCGGCATGCCGGAAGGCGAGCTCGTCTTCGAGGACCTCGAGATCACGCCGGACATGGTGCTGCTGCCGCCGTCAGGCTTCAAGCGCGGCTTTGCCGACCTCATCAATGCCTACAACAGCCAGCGTGTCGGCGCCGGCACGGTCGCCATGGGGATTGCGGCCGGCGCGCTGGAGCACGCCATCGCATGGGCGAAGACGCGCGAGCAGTTCGGCCGGCCGATCGGCGAATTTCAGGGGCTGCACTGGATGCTCGCCGATATGCAGACGCAGCTGACCGCATCGCGCCTGATGCTCCACGCTGCGGCGGCTTCTCGCGGGCCGGGCGACAGCGCATTCCCCGATCCCATGCTTGCCGCTCAGGCGAAGATCTTCGCCTCGGAAGCCGCCATCAAGATCGTCAACGACGCCCTGCAGGTGTTCGGAGCCCGCGGCTATTCGCGCGACTTTCCGCTCGAACGGATGGCGCGCGATGTCCGCATGTTCACGATCGGCGGCGGCACGGCCCAGGTGCTGCGCACATTGGTCGCCAGCAAGATCCTGGGCTGGAAGCTGCCGCAGACGCGCGATGGCTACGTCGTGTCAAGGGACCTTGCGGCAAAGGGCTAGGGCGCTATCGTGCGCGACACGGCGTGTTGATGGGGACCCGAGGGAGAGGTGAAGAGATGACAGACTTCGTAACGCCGCGAGAGATGGCGGAGATGATACCGTCGGGGTGCAAGCTCGGCCTGGCGCCGGATGACTACGCCGCCGCCCCGGGACTGGTTCGGATGCTGATCGATCGCGGCATTCGCGATCTCCATGTGGTCTGCGCGCCGATCGGCGGCATGCAAGTCGACATGCTGATCGGCGCCGGTGCCGTGGCGACGCTGGAGACGAGCGCCGTCAGTCTCGGCGAAGCGGGCGGCGCGCCCTGTTTCAGCCGGGCTGTGCGCGACGGATCCATTCGCCTGCGTGATGCCACCTGTCCGGCGGTGTTCGCAGGGTTAACGGCCGCGGAGAAGGGCGTGCCGTTCATGCCGATCCGCGGCATCATCGGCAGCGACGTCCTGGAGAAGCGCGACGATTGGAAGGTGACGTCCAATCCGTTCGATGACGCTGAGAAGATCGTCGTGGTCTCGGCGATCCAGCCCGACATCGCCTTGTTTCATGCACCTGAAGCGGACCGGTTCGGCAACGTCAGGCTCGGGCGCCGGCGCGAAACGATGCTGCTGGCCCACGCGTCGAAGAAGGCTTTTGTGACCGTCGAGCGCATCTCCGAAGTGTCGCTGCTGGAAGACGAGAAAATGGCCGCGGGAATCCTGCCCGCGATCTATGTGAGCGCGGTGGCACAGCTCGAGAAGGGTGGATGGCCGACCGGGCTCTACGCCGAATATCCGAGGGACGGGCAGGAAATCGAGAAATACGCGCGCGCGGCGCGTTCGCCGGAGGGATTCCAGGCCTACGTTCGGGGCCTGGGGAGCGCGGCATGAGCGAGGCGTGCACCAGCCGTGAGTTGATGATCTATACGATCTCGCGGCTGCTGAAAGGCGTGCGGCATGTTGCGGTCGGTCAATCGTCGCCGATGCCGGCGGCGGGAGCGATGCTCTTGCGCGCGCTCAACCAGCGTGACGGATTGGAGCACGTGCAGGTCTCGATCCTCGGGTCGGTCAAGCACAATTCCTTCACCGGCGGTGCCGAGGAGCTGTTCGATTGCGCCGCGCAGGGACGCCTCGACGCCTTCTTTCTCGGCGGCGGCCAGATCGACGGCCAGGGCAACGTCAATCTCGTTGGCACCGGCGACTATCCAAACAATCCGGTCAGATGGCCCGGCTCGTTCGGCTCCGCCTATCTGTATTTCCTGGTGCCGCGGGTCATTCTGTTCCGCGAAGAGCACAGCCTGCGATCCCTGGTGGAGCGCGTGGACTTCGTCTCCGCACCTGGAGTTACCGACGAGACGGTCTATCGGCGAGGCGGCCCTCATGCGCTGCTGACCAATGCGGCGTTGTTTTCCTTCGACCGAGAGGCGGGACGCTTTCGCCTCGAGAGCAGCCATCCGGGATATGGTTGGCGCGACATTCGAGGCACGACAGGATTCTCGTACGAGAACGAGCAATGCGAGGTCACGACGCCGCTGCCGGACGAGGCGACGTTGGCCTTGATCCGGGGCCGAATTCGCGAGGAACTGCGCGAGTGTTATCCGCAGTTCGCGGGCAATATGCCCGGTCCGAACTGAGGCCGGGCAATAGCGTATGGTGTGCAGGATGCGGCGGCATCGGCACTCGGCTCCCTCTCCCGCAAGCGGGAGAGGCGGAGCAAGCCCGCAAGGATGCGATGACCCCACCAGCAACCCGGCAACGTTCAGACAATCTCTGCAACATTTCTAAACATCTCCGTCAACTTCCCGCGACCGTTCGGGCGTAGAACGCGCTCGGACTTTACAGATCGGGATTGATGAAATGCGATTGAAGTTTTTGGCGGCGCGCATGGGCATCGGCGCGGCCTGCCTCGTGCTCGTCGGCGTCAGCCCATTGTGCGCAGAGCCGGTGTTCGACAGCTTGGCCGGTGCATGGTCGGGCATCGGCACGATGAGGCCGTCGGACGGTCCGCGTGAGAAGGTTCGCTGCAAGGTGGCGTACAACGTCACCAGGCCGGGGCGGTCGTTGACACTCGACCTCCGCTGCGCAAGCGATGCGTACAAGATGGTCCTGTCCGCGAACATCGAGCAGAGCGGGACGGAGCTTTCCGGCAACTGGTTCGAGAGCGAGTACCGGCAGGGCGGCAAGGTCTACGGCACCAACAAGGACGGATTGATCGAGGCGCGAATAGAGGGAAACACAGTGGCCGCGCTGGTGACGATCCAGACCAGGAGCAACCATCAATCCTTTTTGATGGAGGCGCCGGGCTCCTGGATGGCGGAGGTCGCGATCGAATTGAACAAGGACGCGAAGTAGCCGCTGTCCGGAGATTTTAGGAGACGGCCGGACCCTAGAGCATGATCCGGAAAAGCGCGCAGCGGTTTTCCGAAGAGATCATGCTCAAACAATAAACTAAAGCGCGATGACGATTCATCCTGGTCTCATCGCGCTTCAGTGGATGATCTGGTTCAGAAAACCCTTCGCTCGCTCCGTGCGGGGAGCCCGAAAGAATGTTCCCGGATCTGCCTCCTCGACGATGCTTCCGCGATCCATGAAGACCACCCGGTCGGCAACCTCGCGGGCGAAGCTCATCTCGTGTGTCACGCAGACCATCGTCATTCCGTCCCGCGCCAACTCGACCATGGTGTCCAGCACTTCCTTGACCATCTCGGGATCGAGCGCGGATGTCGGTTCGTCGAACAGCATGATCTTGGGCTGCATGCACAGCGCTCGGGCGATGGCAACGCGTTGCTGCTGGCCGCCTGACAATTGCGCAGGATATTTGTCCGCCTGATCCTGAATGCGAACCTTGCGCAGCAAGCCCAGTGCGCGATCGCGGGCTTCTGCTTGCGAAATGCCGCGAACCTTCATCGGGGCCAGCATGCAGTTCTCGGCGACCGTGAGGTGCGGAAACAGGTTGAAACTCTGAAACACCATCCCGGTTTCGCAGCGCACGCTGTTGATGTCGGCGAGGCGGTTGCTCAGTTCGATGCCGTCGACGATGATCCGGCCTCCGTCGTGCTTCTCGATATGGTTGATGCAGCGGATCAGCGTCGACTTGCCGGAGCCCGAAGGTCCGCACAGCACGATCTTCTCGCCTTTGCCGACCCTGAGGTTGACGTCGTTCAGCGCGGTGAATGCCCCGAACCGCTTCACCAAGCTCTCGATGACGACAATCGCACCCGCCTGCACGGCATTGCTGGAGGTCTCTCGATGCATGTTCGTCTCCCGGATTCGAGGCGCTATCGCGATCTGGCGAGCGCGTATCGTTTGCGAAGGACAGCGACACACTGGGAAGCTGCCGAGCTGATGGCGAGATAGGCTACTGCGACGACGAGGTACATTTCGACGAGGCGGCCGTTGAGCTGCGCAAGCTTGGAAGCGGCGCCCAGAAGATCCGTCAGCGACAGCACGTAAACGAGCGAGGTGTCCTGAAAGAGGATGATCGTCTGGCTGAGGATGATCGGACTGGCCACGCGCAGGACCTGCGGGAGGACGATATGGCGGTAGGTGTCGTAGGTGGACAGCGCGAGCGCCTGGCAGGCCTCGAACTGGCCCTTGTTCACCGCTCGCAGCCCGACACGGATGATCTCGGAGTAGTAGGCGGCCTCGAACAGGCCGAAGGTGATGAAGGCCGTATAGGTGGCGCCGATCGGAATCGGGCGGCCGTTGCCGCTGAGATGCCCAAGCACGATCGGCACCAGGAAGAAGAACCAGAACAGGACCAGGATCAGCGGAATCGATCGGATGACCGCAACGTAGCCGCGGATGATCTGGGCGAACACCGGAATCTCGAAATGCTGAACGAGCGCCAGGCAGGTTCCGAGAACCATGCCGATCACGAATGCGGCGGCCGTGAGCGCAAGCGAGAACAGCAGGCCCGACCAGAGATAGGGCCACGATAGCGTTACGATCGAGAAATCGAGGGTGTTCATTTCACGACCTCCATGGTGACGGGCAGGGCGGCGCCTTGCCGCATCTCAGTGGCCAGATCCTCGTCAGTCGTGGGCTTGACGGGAGCGCTGCCGGGAATGCGGACGGCTTTGTCGATGAGCGTCATGGCCTGATAGGCAACCAGCGCCAGACAAAGGTAGATGATCGTCGCTGCGCCAAATGCCGTAAATGTCTGGAACGTGGCCTCGCTGATCTGGCGCGCCTGGGCGGTCAGCTCCATCAAGCCGATCGTGAGGGCGACGGAGGTGTTTTTGTAGATGCCCATCACCTCGCTGGTGAGGCTCGGCACGATGAGGCGCAAGGCCTGCGGCACGATGACGTATCGATAAGTGAGGTAGCCATTGAGGCCGAGAGCGTTGGCCGCTTCGAACTGTCCCCTTGGGAGCGCTTCGATGCCCGCCCGGACCTGCTCGGCTATTCGGGACGCCGTGTAGAGTCCCAGGCAGAGGAGCGCCGGGAAAAACGACGCCCAGGGTGGCGGGATCTGCTTGATGGCATCGCCCAGCACGCTGGGCACGACCTCCGGGAAGACGAAGTACCAGAGGAACATCTGCACCAGGACGGGGATGTTCCGGAATATCTCGACATAGAGCCGGGCCGGGACGGAGAAGAAGCGATTCTGCACCGTGCGGCCTACGCCGACGACCACACCGATGCCGAAGGCGATCCACCAACCGAAGAAGGCCAGGGCCAACGTCCAACCGAGACCCGACAGAAGCCAGTCGATATAGCGCTGGCCGTCCGCCGTCTGTTCAAAAAGCACTCCGAACATCGCGAGCCCTCAGGTTGCAGGTGCGAACGAGGATTTCCGTGCGAGACGGTCAGCTCCGTCAATCAGTCGACAGCATCGCTGGGATGCGCGATCCGCGCCATCAACTCGTCGGTGAGCGGGAATGCGAGGTTCTCACTCTTGGGCGGAATCGGCTTGGTGAACCATTTCGCGTAGGTCTTCTCGAACTGGCCGGATGCCATTTGCTTGGAGAGGACGTCGTCGACGAGGCTCTTGAACCCGGCATCACCCTTCGTGAACATCAATCCATAGTAGATCTTTGCGTAGCCCTCGGGAAGGAACAGGAGTGCGTCCGGATTTGGCGCGGCAGCCTTGAGCCCGGCGAGGAGGATATCGTCCTCCATGAAGGCGGCCGCACGGCCGGTGTTCAACATCAGGAAGGATTCCGCATGGTCCTTGGCCTGGACGATGTTGAGGCCGAGTTGCTCCTTGGCGTTGACGCTCTGCGCGAAACCGACTGCGTTGGAGCCTTGGGTGACGACAATCGTCTTGCCTTTCAGGTCGCCGGCGGTCTTCACGCCGCTGGTGGCCTTGACGAGCCATCGCGGTTGACTGACGAACGTCGCGACCGAAAACGAGACCTGCTCCTGCCGCTTCTTGTCGTTCGCGGTGCCGCCGCACTCGATGTCGACAGTCCCGCTCTGGATCAGCGGAATCCGGTTCGAGGAGTTCACTGGCGTGTAGTTGACTTTGAGGTTGGGCAACTTCAGCTCCTCCTTGATGCGATCGACGATCGCCGCGCAGAGATCGAGCGAGAAGCCGATGGGCTTCTGATCGGGCCCGAGATACGAGAACGGTATCGAAGCCTCGCGGTGGCCGATCGTGATTGCGCCGCTGGATTTGATCTTATCGAGCGTCGGGCTGTCGGCCGCCGCGGAAGGACTTGGGCTGACGGCCAGGAGTACGGCCAGGAATACGGCCAGCAGTCCTGAGAGAAGTCCGAGCATCTGAACAAGCTTCTTCATGGTTTTTCCCTTCCCATCGGTTGTCGAAGTCAAGCTGCGGCGGAAGGGCGTCCGAGCCCCCGCCGGCGGATGACGTCGATCAGGCGATCGATGTCGGTGGCGGTGTTGAACATGCCGAGTGAGACGCGGATGCCATCCCGTTCGGGTGACACGCGCACACCGTTCTCCTCGAAATGGCCAAGCCAATCCGATGCCGGCAGGGCGATGACGTAGATATGCGGAGCGCGGTGCTTGCGCTCGCGCGGGCCAACGAGGCGGACGCCCAGCTCGTCCAGGCGCGCGATCAGGTGATCGCCGAGGTCGAAGCAGTGGTTCTGGATGTTCTGCACCCCGATCTGCTCGATCATGTCGAGGGAAGCACCCAGCGCATGGACCGCGGGCAGATTGAAGTTGCCGAGCTCAAAGCGCCTGGCGGCGGGCGAGGGCGCCATTCTGTCGGCACGCGCGATGAGATCATCGGGGATCTCGGCGAGGCTCGCGGCCGCCAGATAGGCCGGCTCCAGCTCTTTGAGCGTCTTGTCCCAATAGAGAAGCCCGAGCCCTTGCGGAACCAGCAATCCCTTGTGGCTGCCGGATCCGATGAAGCTTGCGCCAATCGCCGTCGCGTTGACCGGCACCACGCCGATTGCCTGCATCACGTCCACCACGAAGTAGAGCTTCTTCCTGGTGCACATCGCGCCGACGCTCTCGATGTCAAAGCGGTGACCGGCGTGGAAGGTCACGTGCGACATAGAGATCGCACGCGTTTTCTCGTCGATGAAAGGCGCAAAGCTGTCGGCATCGACGACGTCAGTCATCGGGATGAAGCGGACCTCGACGCCCTTCCGTTGCAGATTGAGGAATGCGTAGGCGTTGTTCGGATGATCGCCGTGGATCATCAGGACATTGTCGCCGGCCCGGAGCGGCAGTGCGTTTGCCGCGACATTCATGCTTTCCGACGTGTTTTTCGTGAAGGCGATTTCATCCGCCGTCACGCCGAGAAAGCGAGCGACCTTGGCGCGGGTCTGCTCCACCCGGTCGAGCCAGACGCTCTTCGGTCCAGCCGTCTCGAAGCCCTCGCGAAGGAAGAGTTCGATCGCGGCCTTCACCGGGCGCGCAAGCGGGGTTTGAAACCCGGAGTCCAGATAGACCATCCGCTCGACAGCGGGGAATTCCTTCCTCACGGCGTCCACGTCGTAGTGACGAGACATGCACATCTCCTGTTGGCGCCCCGCCAGCGACTTGGCTCTCGGCCAAGCGGCGGAGCGAGATTCTGGGAACGGCGAGACTGCGTTGCACAATTTCTGGTCAATCACCGGCAGCGCTGAGAATATGAGCTTTGAGAATTTCAACAAACAAATTTTTCGATTTTCAATATATTTCATTCCGAAAAATGATAATAGTTGGAATTGATCTTGATTTCGCTGGCGATTTTGGCCTGGTGGGGACAATGACGAAGCGCATTCAGAAGGACGGGCCATTGGATCGTGCTTTCGCGATCGTTCGGCACGTCGCCGACCAACGCAAAGCCGTCTCGGCGGCAGAGATCGCAAAGGCTCTCTCGCTGCCGCTGCCGACGGCGCACAGGCTGATCGGAAATCTCGAGGACCGCGGACTGCTTCAGAAGGCGTTGGGGACCAAGCGTTACGTTGTCGGAAACCAGCTCGTCACACTGTCCGCGGCCGTCATCGGAGCGGCCTTCCGCACCGCGCGACGGCACGCGGTGCTTCGGGCGGTTGCGGGAGAGATCGGCGAACAGTGCGAAATCGGCGTCGTCCGCGACAACGTCGTTGCCTATGTCGACAGCGTTCGCGTTTCGGAGCCGCAAGGCCTTCAGTTCAATCCGGGAGAAGCGGCGCCGCTACACTGCACGTCGACCGGAAAGATCTACATGAGCAGACTGCCTGAGCGGACGAGGGCGAGTTTGTGCCGCGCACTCCCTCTGACCAGATACACGGAAACGACGATCGTCGATGTCCACGGACTGATGAAGGTCCTCGAGGACACGCGGCAGAAGGGCTGGGCCAAGACAAACGAAGAATACGTCAAGGGCGTTGTGGGGTGCGCCGTCCCCATTCTGTCACCCGATCGAGAATTGATCGCTTGCCTGGGCGTCTCGGTGCCGGTAGCGCGCGTGAGTTTCGTCGAACTGGACCGGTTCATCGCGCCGCTTCAAAAGGCGGCCGCCTTGCTGTCGGAGACCATTCTGCAGGTTGAAGACGACGATGGGGCGGATGGCCAATGATGGCATCAGCGCTCTCGCTGGCGCGCCGGTTCTCCTCATGATTGGCTGGGCCAGCACGATAGGCGCGCGCCAATCGACCGGCTCGAGCAATGGGAGATTCGGCCCCTGTCTGAGCGCTAAAGCATGATCCGGAAAAGTGCGCCGCGGTTTTCCGAAAAGATCATGCTTAAACAACAACCTAAAGCGCGATGACGATTCATCCTAATCGCATCGCGCTTTAGCGGCGACGTCACCACGGTCGAGCACGTCACCACCGCCGGTTTTAGCGGCGGCAGCGACGTGAGTATTGATGATCAACGCTTGGGAAGCGACGCCATCACCTCGCCCGCGTCTCCGTCCTCAAGGCAGGGCGTGACGGTCAACGGGAGCAGGTCGGACCATTGTGCGAGCCAACGATACATGGCTTTTGGATCACTCGATTCAGAGATCGCAAATCCCTGTCCATTCATGCCATGCCAGCGACCCAGCATCTTGACGCCCTCGGGTGGTGCGCCACCGGTCTCGAGAAAGCGGGCGACGGCTGCATTGAAGGTGCCTTGAGGTACGCTCCAGGTGGTTATGAATTTCATGCGATTCTCCCATGACTAGAATTATCGGATGAATGTCGCGGCTGCGCCGCATGCGCACGATAGCGCCTGCGTATCGAATGACAACGGCGAATGAACACGCGCGTCGGTTTGATCCCTCCTGCTTCCTGCGCAAGCGCTGTTTGGACGTAAGACGGCTACTTGCCGTCGTTCCAGATGTCGGTGGCGAGCTTCCAGTCGTCTCCGACCTTCTCCCAGACGACGACATACTTTCCGGTCACGTCCTGCGGTGTCGATCCCTTGGTCTTCAGGACGAAGGTGCCGATCTCACGGGCCGCGGAAGAACCGAGCGGCTTGACATCCACCGTTGTGAGCTTCGGATCGGTCACTTGTTCAGCCATGCTTTTCCACATGACCTCGATGGCTGGTCGGCCTCGCACCATCGCGGAGCCGGGCGGGAGCGCGGTCGCATCGGCGCTGTAGAGGGACGCAATCCCGGAAAAATCTCCCTTGTTGAACATCTCGATCCATTTCGCATTGTTTGCTTCGATCTCGGCCTTCTGAGCCAAAGCCGGCGCGCTCAACGCGATCACGATTGCAATCGCCGATGCAATGTTGCGCATGATCATCTCCAGACTCAATGTACGATACAGATACAGGGGCAGTCGTCTTGTCTCGACGTGGATGCATTGAATGGCCCATCCCAGACCGGGGCAGACGCAACGGCAATTCCGGAGAATTACCGTCAGCACCGTTGACGAAGCTGCGCACTGGAAATTGACGGGCAATTGACCTAACGAGTATTCCATGTCGCGGCTCGAACGCTTGACCAGGCGCGCTCTTCGTCCCTGGCAGGCGCGGCCCGAAGGCGAGCGACTTGCTCGAAACGATCTGCTGTTGCCCGCCCCCGGTAATTAGGAGAGGGACCCGAACGCCCATTACGCTATTGCATCGAATATTCAGTCACGGTGGCACCCGCCCGCCGCCCGTCGGGCAAAACACCCTGTCAATCCCTCCACGCAAAAACATTCTTGTTTACCGAATTTCGGATATGTCGTATCAACGGCCCATCCCGCCCGCCACGAGGGGCGTTTCGCGATCGTCACGAGACGCGGGCCGGGAGGCGGTGGCCGCGACGGCGTCGGCGCGCTGGGCAGGCTGCAGGGCGGGAATCCCCGTGAGCAGCAGCACGCGCGATACGACACGGCGCTGGCGGCGTCCTCGGTTCGGCCTCGACGGCGAGCGCACGCAAGCCATCGGGGACAGGAACGGGGATGTGCGCGGACGGCAAAATCGTGTGGTCCTGACGCCCGGGGTCTGTGCGTCAAGTGTTGCGGTGATGTTGCGGCCCAACCGGGTCTGCACATCAGTCATCCGCAAGGCGACGGGGGCAATAGTGCATCGCTCCCCGGGGAGAGCACGACATAAGCCGTAAAGCCATTCGCGCAGGGAAGGCCGGTCGCCCGGCTACACCTGTTGTCCACCCCGTGCGCGTCTTGTTCGCACACGGGACCGCGGGTGCCAGCCGGCGCCCGGCCTTCCCTGCGCCCTTTCTGAACAAGAAGGGCAACGAAGAGAGCAAAGCTCGGGCGAAATGGGCCGCGAGAATGCGAGGCCGTGTCTGCTAGGTCGTAGGATGGGTAGAGCCCTTGCGAAACCCATCATGGTTCGACGTCGAAGAAGCGTTGATGGGTTTCGCTTCGCTCTACCCATCCTATGAGCGCTCCTACGCGCTCTCCGTCTCCCGGTGCACGTCGTGCACCACGAGTCCCATGCCTTCCTCCGGCATCTTGATCCAGTCGCGGCGCTTCAGGGTGCGCTTGGTGTCCTCATAGCCGCTGGTCCAGTGCTCGCGCATCGAGGTGCCCGAGAATTCGTGGTCCTTGGCGTCGCCCTCATAGGCCTTCTGCTGGTAGATCAGATGCAGGATCGCGATCTCCGGCATGTGGCACAGGCTCGCCTTGAGCTTGCGCTCCTCGTCGGACAGCTGCTCGTCCGGCAACTTCGCCAGCGCCTTGTGGAGCAGGACCTTCAGATTGTGGGTGCGGCGATAGACGTCGGTGTTGTGGCGCGTGCGCGAGGAATACATGATGTCCTTGTGGCGGGCCATCACGTCCTGGATCGAGCGCGGCAGCACGCCGCGCGCGCTGAACAGGTCGACCTGGAACACCAGCGAGTTGAGCGCATCCTCCTGGTCGAGCAGGTGCTGCAGCGGCGTGTTGGAGACGATGCCGCCGTCCCAGAAATGATCGGTGCCGATCCGCACCATCGGCAGCGCCGGGGGCAGGGCGCCGGAGGCCATGATGTGCTCCGGCTCGATCTCGTCATGGGAATTGTCGAAATAGATGAAATTGCCCGAGAGCACGTTGACCGCGCCGACCGCGAAACGGACCTTTTTCTCGTTGATGAGATCGAAGTCGACCAGCTCGAGCAGGCTCTCCTTCAACGGCATCGTGTCGTAATAGCTGGTCGCGGTGCGCGCGCCGACCGGGCTGAACCAGGGGTTCATTTGGTGCGGGGTGAAGAAGCCCGGCTGTCCCATCGCCGAGGTCATCCAGGCGCTGGTGAGATTGCGCCACTGGCGGAAGATGTCGCCGTCGGGCGTGTAGTGCCAGATCTTGCGGTTGGTGATGCGCTCCCAGAAGATGCGCAGCGCCTCCAGCCGCTTCTCCGGCCTGTTGCCGGCGATGATGGCAGAGTTGATCGCGCCGATCGAGACACCGCAGACCCAGTCGGGCTCGATGCCGGCCTCGTGCAGCGCCTGGTAGACGCCGGCCTGGTAGGCGCCGAGCGCGCCGCCGCCCTGCAGCACCAGCGCGACGCGATCGCAGCGCTCGGGCCGCCAGCCCCGCGAGGGCGCCTGATGTGTCTGATAGGTCGGTTGCGACGTGCGGGCGTCCATGGCGATGCCTCCTGCTTGCGCCAGACGATTGCGTCCCGCGGTGACGGCGTGATGACAAGGCGGCACCAATGCATCGCCGGCAACGCAGATCGACCACGCTGCAATGGCAGGGGTCGTGCGCCTGACGGAAAAGCTTCACATCGCAGTCAATGAGGATCGCTAGCAATTGCCGCCGATCAGGATTCACAGGAGACCAGCGATGCGAAGCGAAGACGTGCTGAGACTTCCGTCCATGCCCGCGGCGGGGCCGAGCTATCCGGCCGGGCCGTATCGGTTCGTCAACCGCGAATTCCTCGTCATCACCTACGAGACCGACCCGGTGCTGATCCGCGCCGGCCTGCCTGAGCCATTGCAGCCGATCGACCAGCCGATCGTGCATTACGAATGGATCAGGATGCCGGATTCTTCCGGCTTCGGCAGCTACACCGAATCCGGCCTCGTCATCCCCGCGCGTCTCAACGGCGAGGACGTCAACTTCGTCTCGCAGATGTATCTCGACGACGATCCGCCGATCGCCGCCGGCCGCGAGATCTGGGGCTTTCCCAAGAAATACGCCCACCCCAAGCTCGAGATCGTCAAGGACACGCTGACGGGCACGCTGGAATATGCCGGCCAGCTCGTCGCCATGGGCACCATGGGCTACAAGCACGAGAGCATGGCCGGCAACGGCGATCTCACCCGCGCCACGCTGTCGAAGACGCAGATCAATCTGAAGATGATCCCGGGCGTCGACGGCCGTCTCGAAGTCTGCCAGCTGGTCGCGATCAACCTCGTCGATATCGTGCCGAAGGGCTCCTGGATGGGGCCGGGCCGGCTGCATCTGGTGCCGCATGTCAACGCGCCAGTTGCGGATTTTCCGGTCCGCCGCTGCCTCGGGGCGCATCATTACATCGCCGATCTGACGCTGCCGTTCGGCCGCGTCGTGCACGACTACATCAGGCAAGCCGAGGCGGCCGCGACCGGGCTCGCGGCGGAATAGGGCGGCATCATCAAACTGTAACACTGGCGTAATTGAGTACCCGCGTGGGGGTCCGGAAGATGCCGTCAGCCATCTTCCGGAATGGGGCAGTTGTTGGCGGTTGGGGTTGGCCATGGCTGAGCCGGCAAAGCTTGTCAGCGCACTATCGGACGGCGAACCCGCCATTCCCGGCCTGGTCTGGGCCTTCCGCCTGCACGGCGACGGCAGTGCCGAGGCGCTGCCGGTCGAGCAGCCGATCGAGTTCAGCCATGACGGCCGGCTGTGGCTGCATTTCAACCTGACTGACGCGCGGGCGCGGCCCTGGATCGCGGCGTCGCAGCTGCCGCCGCTCGCGCGCGAGCTGCTGCTGTCGAGCGACACCTTCCAGCAGCTTCACGTCATCGATCACTGCGTCTATGGCGTGTTTTCCGACCTCGTGCGCGAGATCGACAGCGCGACGGAGGAGACCGCGTTCCTGCGCTTCGCCATGACCGAGCGGCTGCTGGTCTCCGGCCGCCATCAGGCGCTGTGCTCGGCGGACGCCACGCGGCGGGTGCTCGAAGGCGGCTACCGCGTCGACAACGTCGCCCATCTGCTCGAAAAGATCGTCGACGAGGTCGCCGACACGCTTGACCGGATGGCCGACAAGCTCGGCCAGGAGATCGACGATATCGAGGAGCGCATCCTGGCCGATGACGCCAAGCCGCAGATGCGCCGCAACCTCGGCCGGCTCCGCCGCACCTGCGTGCGGCTGCATCGGCAGCTGACCGGATTGCGCACGCTGTTTCACCGTCTCGATCAGAAGAACACCGATCATTTGTCGCCGGCGTTGCGGATCCAGGCCGGCAAGCTCGCGCAGCGGCTCGATGGCCTCGATCACGACATCGTCGAGCTGCGCGAGCGCAGTCGCCTGCTCGAGGAGGAGCTGCGCTTCAAGAACGAGGAGGAGAGCAACCGCCATCTCCACACCCTCTCCATCGTGACCTCGCTGTTGCTGCCGCCGACGCTGATCACCGGCATCTTCGGCATGAACACCAAGGGCCTGCCGCTGACCGAGGTCGAGAGCGGATTCCTCTGGGCCGCGGTACTGATGGCCTCCTCGGTTGCCGCGGCCTATCTGTTCATGCGGCGCACCGGTATCTTCAAGTAGCGTGTGTCGATCGTGAGTTGGGGGACCCAAATATCCGTGGCGGCCGCGCTTGCCGTGGCCTGCACGGCGACGAGCGCGCTCGCCGGCGCCAAGGACGAGAGCGCGGCCGCATGGCTGTTTCCCAAATGGTTCAACGCGTGGCATGACGGCCTTGCCGGCAAGGGCCTGAATTTCGGTGCCACCTATATCGCAGACAATATCGCCAACGCCGCCGGCGGCGTGAAGCGCGGTGCCGTCCATTTCGGCCGGCTTGATCTGTCGGTCGACGCCGACCTCGACAAGCTGGTCGGCTGGACCGGCGGCCGCTTTTACGCCAATGCCTTCATCATCTACGGCCAGGGCCTCTCCCGCAACTACGTGATGAACCTCGCCACCATCAGCGAGATCGAGGCGCTGCCGGACCAGCGGCTTTACAATGCCTATTTCGAGCAGAGCTTTTTCAATGACCGCCTGAACATCCGGGCCGGCCAGCAGGCCGCCGATGTCGAGTTCTTCGACAGCCAGACCGACGACCTCTTCATCAACGGCACCTTCGGCTGGCCCGCGATCAAGGCCAGCAATCTTCCGGCGGGCGGCCCGGCGCCACCGATCGCGGTGCCGGGCATTCGCATCAAGGCGGCACTGACCGACAAGATTATCGCGTATGGTGCGGTGTTCAATGGCGATCCGTCCGGGCCGGGCGATGTCGATCCGCAGCTGCGCGACCATCATGGCCTGGCATTCCGCATCAACGATCCGCCATGGGTGATCGGGCAGGTCCGCTTCAACTACGACATCGATATCGGCGGCCGCCCGCTCGCCGGCAATTTCACGCCGGGTGCGTGGAAGCATTACGGCTCGTTCGACAGCCAGCGCTTGACGGCGGAGGGGATGTCGATCGCCGATCCCGGCGGCAGCGGCATTCCCGCAAGACTCAAAGGCAATTACGGCATCTTCGCCGTGATCGAGCAGGTGCTGTATCGCCCGCCTGAGGTCACCGAGACCAGCACGTCGGCCTCGCTCCCCGGCATCACCGCGTTCGGCCGCATCGCCTACAGCCCGCCGGATCGCAATCTGATCGACCTCTATATGGACGGCGGCATCGGCTTCGTCGGCTTCACGCCGGGCCGTCCGCTCGACCGCTTCGGCGTCGCCATGGCCTACATGCGGATCTCGAATACCGCGCGCAATCTCGACGTCGACACGCAGGCCTTCACCGGCATCCGCAGTCCGGTGCGCAGCAACGAGACGCTGATCGAGATGATCTACGAGGCGCACATCAAGCCGGGCTGGCTGATCGCGCCTTACTTTCAATATGTGTTCCGTCCCTCCGGCGGCGTCCCGAATCCGAACGATCCGAGCGGTGTTTCGCGGATCGGTGACGCCGCAGTGTTCGGCGTCACCACCACGATTAGATACTAGGCCGAGGCCGCCGCCGGCTGCAGCTTCGGTTGCCGCGAGAGCGCCAGCACGATCAACGAGGCGAACACGCAGAGCGCGCCGGCGATGAAGAACGCAGGCAGGTAACTCTCATAGACGGTCCGCGACAGGCCGGCACCGAAGGCGGCGGTACCGGCGCCAAGCTGGTGGCCGGCAAAGATCCAGCCGAACACCAGGTTGGCGCGCTCGGGCCCGAATTTCTGCGCGGTGAGGCGCACGGTGGGCGGCACGGTTGCGATCCAGTCGAGCCCGTAGAACATCGCGAAGATCGACAGGCCGTAGAACGAGAAATCGCTGAACGGCAGGAAGATCAGCGAGAGCCCGCGCAACCCGTAATACCAGAACAGGAGATAGCGGTTGTCGTAGCGGTCCGACAGCCAGCCCGACATGATGGTGCCGAAGAAGTCGAAGATGCCCATGGCTGCGAGCAGGCTCGCGGCCTGCACCTGCGGGATGCCGAAATCGAGGCACATCGGGATCAGGTGAACCTGGACGAGGCCGTTGGTGGAAGCGCCGCAGACGAAGAAGGTCGCAAACAGGATCCAGAATGCGGTCGACTTCGAGGCATCGCGCAGCGTGCCGAGCGCCACGCCCGTGATCGAGCCGTGGCTCACGGGCGGGGCCGGCAGGGGCTCGGTGCCCCCATCGCCGTACGGGCGCAGGCCGAGATCGCTCGGACGGTCGCGCATCGCAAGCAGGACGGCCACCGCGGAGACGCCGAGCATGATGCAGACAAAGCCGAGCGCCAGCCGCCAGCCATAGCGTTCGGTGAGGCTTGCGAGCAACGGCAGGAACACGAGCTGACCGGTAGCGACGCTTGCGGTCATGATGCCGACGACGAGGCCGCGCCGCGCCGCGAACCAGCGCGTGGCAATGGTTGCGCCGAGCACCAGCGCGGTCATGCCGGTGCCGATGCCGATCACCACGCCCCACAGCGCAACGAGCTGCCAGACCTCGGTCATGCCGAGCGATGCTACGAGCGCCGAGACGACGATCAGCTGGGCCGCCAGCGTGACGTTGCGCAGGCCGTAGCGGTTGAGCAGGGCGGCCGCGAATGGCGCCATCAGTCCGAACAGGATGAACCGGATCGACAGCGCGGAGGAGATCTCCGCCGTGCTCCAGCCGAACTCCTTCTGAAGCGGAACGATGAACACGCCGGGCGCACCGACCGTGCCGGCGCTGATCAGCGCGGCAAGGAAGGTCACGCCGACCATCACCCAGCCGTAATGAATGTTGCGGCGGGACAATGCTGCCGCGAGCCGGTTCGAGATCATTGGGCCTCAATGTGGGTTGGCGAGCCCGGTGGGACTCGCGTCATGGTTCCAGTCTGGCACGGGGAAGGGAAGTCTGAAATGACAGACTTCCCTCTATTTCGGACACCCGCGCTCAGCGTGCCAGCCGCTCCACCGCGATCGCCGTGGCTTCGCCGCCGCCGATACAAAGCGCGGCAATGCCGCGCTTGAGGTTGTTCGCCTCGAGCGCGTGCAGCAGCGTCACGATCAGCCGCGCGCCGGTCGCGCCGATGGGATGGCCGAGTGCGCAGGCGCCGCCGTTGACGTTCAGCTTGTCGCGGGGAATGCCGAGGTCGCGCTGCGCCGCCATTGCGACCACGGCGAAGGCCTCGTTGATCTCGAACAGATCGACGTCGGAGGCAGCCCAGCCGACCTTGTCGAGCAGCTTGCGGATCGCCGGGATCGGCGCCGTGGTAAACCATTGCGGTTCCTGGCTGTGGGTGGCGTGGCCCTTGATCTCCGCGAGAATGGGCAGGCCAGTCCGATCGGCGAGCGACCGCTTCGCCAGCACCAGCGCGGCGGCGCCGTCGGCATTGGCGGAGGAGGCGGCCGGCGTGATGGTGCCGTTGGCACGGAACGCCGGTTTCAGGCCCGGGATCTTTGCCGGATCGACTTTGAGTGGATGCTCGTCATTGGCGACGATGCGGGGACCGGCCTTTTCCGCGAGCGTGATCGGCGCAATCTCGGCCTTGAACGCGCCGCCCTCGACAGCCTTGCGGGCGCGGCTGAGCGTCTCCATCGCATAGGCGTCCTGGTCCTTGCGGGTGAACTGATAGGCCTCGGCGGTCGCTTCGCCGAAATCGCCCATGGAGCGGCCGGTCTCGTAGGCATCCTCCAGGCCGTCCATCATCATGTGGTCGATGATACGGTCGTGGCCGACGCGATAGCCGCCGCGCGCCTTGGCGAGCAGATAGGGCGCGTTGCTCATGCTCTCCATGCCGCCGGAGACGACGATGTCGGCCGAGCCGGCGCGGATGATGTCGTGCGCCAGCATGGTCGCCTTCATGCCGGAGCCGCAGACCTTGTTGACCGTGGTCGCGCCGGTTGCGTCGGGCAGTCCGGCCGCGCGCGCCGCCTGACGCGCGGGCGCCTGGCCCTGTCCGGCCGGCAGCACGCAGCCCATGAAGACCTCGTCGACTTTCTCGGGTGCAAGTCTTGCGCGCTGCAGCGCCGCGCCGATCACGTGTGACCCGAGCTTGTGCGCGGGGAGCGGCGAGAGCTCGCCCATGAAGCGGCCGAGCGGGGTGCGGGCGGCGGAGACGATGACGACGGGATCGGCGGCTTCGGCCATGATGGGGCTCCCTGGCGGTGATGTGTAAGATTATGATCATCATATGATGCGGTGCAAAAAATGCAACCGCGCAAGGGATGAGAAATTGTCGTGGGTGGGATGAGATTTGGTCGTTCGAGCGAGGGAGGCTTACCTACGGCACACTGTCATCGCCCGCGAAAGCGGGCGATCCAGTATTCCAGAGGCCGTGAGGCTAGAACCGAGAGGCTGCGGCGTACTGGATGCCCCGCCTTCGCGGAGCATGACATCGTCTTTGAGGAAGCGCCTTCGTTCCTCGCGCCTATCGCTTCCTGTTCACAAACGCCTGCATCAGCCGGGTCGGCTCGTCCGTCAGGAACGACTCGCCGAACACCTTGACGCTCAGATTCACCGACTCCGTCAGCGGCAGTTCCTCCCATTGCCGCAGCAGCGCCTTCTGCGAGCGCAGCGCCTCCGGGCCGCATTCGAGCAGCGCCTTCACGGTGTGCTCGACGGCCGCGTCCAGTTCGCCCTCCGCCGCGACCTTGTCGACCAGTCCCCAGGCGAGCGCGGTGGCTGCGTCGATATTCTCCGCCGTCATCACCAGCCAGCGCGCGCGGGCCCAGCCGATCAGGCGAGGCAACAGCGCTGCGTGGATCACCGAGGGGATGCCGACGCGCACCTCCGGCATTCCGAAATGCGCATCATGCGCGGCAATCCGGAAATCGCAGGCGGCCGCCACTTCGAGACCGCCGCCAAGGCACCAGCCGGGCATACGCGCGATGACCGGGGCGGGGAAGGCGCGCACGGCCTCGCAGAGATCGCGCAGGCGGCTGATGAAAGCTTCGGCCGATCGTTGGTCGAGCTTGGCCATCTCCTTGATGTCGGCGCCGCCGATCATGCTCTTCTCGCTCTGGCCGCGCAGCACCACGACGCGGATGCTGCGGTCGGATGCAAGCTGCTGCAGGCCTTCGCGCACGGCGTCGGTCACCGGCGAGCCGAGAATATTGAGCGGGCCGGCGTTGCAGATCGCGACATGAACGACGCCGCGCGCATCGCGAGTCACGCCGCAGTGGGGGTTGAGCATTTCCATCGTGGGATCTCGAAGGTTTCGTGGACCGGCGCGAGGCGCGCGGGTCGGTGCCACTTCCGGGCCGAAACGTCCTTATTGTCAAGCGGGGCGGGGGGCGAGTTGCAAGGGCGAAGTCCGTGGCATAGTATGATGAGTAACATACAAAAGGGATCTTATGACTGAACCCGACCAATTCGATCTGTTTTCGCCCGCGCAGCGGCGCGAGCGCGTGGTGGACTGGCAGGTGCCGGCGCTGGTCGCGAAAGTAGCGATGGGCCTGTCGGGCATGGACGCCATGCTGGGCATTCGCGATGGCCGGCTGCCCCCGCCGCCTTTCGCAAAACTGATCGGCTTCACGGTGGGGGTGGTCGAGCCGGGGCGGATCGTCATGGAACTGGAGCCGCGCGAGGACCTCGAAAACACCATCGGCCTCATCCACGGCGCGACCGCAGCTGCGCTGCTCGATACCGCGATGGGATGCGCGATCTCGACCCGGTTGGAAGCGGGGCAGAGCTCTGTGACGCTCGACCTGAAAATGACCTTCCTGCGTCCGCTCTCGGTTCGCTCAGGCCTGATCTCGGCCGAAGGCAAGGTGATCAAGTTGGGACGGCAGACCAGCTACACCGAAGGCTTCGTCCGGGACGGCAAGGGCGCCCTTGCGGTGCACGCAACTGCAACGTTTTCCATGATCGGAAGCAACTTAACATGAATTAATGCACCCTTTTCGTCATTTGGGTGTTATGAGATGACCATCGACATTCAATGAGAACCGCATGCGCTACTCCCGGGAACACAAGCAGGAAACCCACGACCGGATCGTGAAGAGGGCTTCTGTGCGGCTGCGCGAAAAGGGCGCCCATGGCATCGGCGTGGCCGACCTCATGAAGGAGGCGGGCCTGACCCATGGCGGCTTCTACGCGCATTTCGATTCCCGCGAGGCGCTGGTGATCGAGGCGTTCGGTTACGCGATGGACCGCTCGATGGAGCACTGGCGCAAGATCACCGACGAGGTTTCGCCGGACAAGCGGCTGGCGATGATCGCGGAGGCCTACCTGTCGGCGCTGCATCGCGACAATCCCGGCCATGGCTGCTCGATTCCCGCTCTCGGTGCCGAGATCGCCCGCGAGAGCCCGAAGGCGCGAAAGGCCTTTGCCGGCAAGCTCGATGAGATGATCGAGGTGCTGGCGGACAACATTCCGAACATGCCGCGCAAGGCCGCGCGCAAGCAGGCGGTTGCGACGCTGGCGACGATGGCCGGCACCATGTTGCTGGCGCGCATTGCCGGGTCGAGCGAGCTCTCCGACGAGGTGTTGAAGGTGGGCCGGGACAGTGCGGTGGAAGGTACGAAGCGTGAGCCGAAGGCGGCGGCGGTGAAGAAGGTGAAGAACTAGGCGAGGTGCCGTTGAATGCGTAGGGTGGATTAGCGAAGCGTAATCCACCTCTTCGATTTCCGCGGAGACAGACGTGGTGGGTTACGCCTAACCCACCCTACGAAGTGCGCCCCGCAAACAACGCCCGCTCGCGCTCCACGATCTCGCCGATGTAGTCCGCCACCGCTCGGATCCGCGCCAGATCCTTGCTGTCGGCGTGCATCAGCATCCAGAATGTCCGCGTGATCGAGATCTCCTCGGGCAGCACCGGCACGAGTTGCGGATAATCGCTCGCCATGAAGTGCGGCAGCACTGCGATGCCGAAGCCAGAGAGCGTGGCGTTGAGCTGTGCGATCAGATTGGCGCTGCGGAAGCGCGCGGAGATCCGCGGCGACACCTGCGGCAGATAATCGAGTTCCGGTGTGAACAAGAGCTCTTCGATGTAGCCGACGAAGCGGTGCTGCGGCAGGTCCTGCCGCGAGACGATTTTCGGGAAGCGGTCCAGATAGGTGGGGGCGGCGTAGAGGCCGAGGCGGTAGTCGAGCAGCTTGCGGCCGACGATGCGGCCTTCCTTCGGCATGGTCAGGCTGATGGCGATATCGGCCTCGCGCTTTGAGAGACTGAACAGCCGCGCGGTGGCCACAAGTTGCAGATCGAGATCGGGATACCGGTCGGCGAAGGGGGCCAGCCGCGGCGCCAGGAAAGCGGTGCCGAAGCCATCAGGCGCGCCGATCCGCACCGTCCCCGTCAGCCGCGCCACGGAGCCGCCGACCTGCTCCTGGTTGGCGACGATGGTCGATTCCATCGCTTCCGCGCTGTCGGCCACGCGCTGGCCGGCCTCGGTGAGGAGGTAGCCGGTCTTGCGCCGGTCGAACAGCTTGGCCGAGAGGTGCTTTTCCAGCCGGTCGACGCGGCGGATCACCGTGGCATGGTCGACCCCGAGCTGTTTTGCCGCAGCCGAGACCGAGCCGCCCCGCACGATGGCCAGCACGAAGCGAAAGTCGTCCCAATCGATAGCGCCTTGATCCAGCATTTTCGCACATCTATGGTGCATTATCTCAGACTTGAATCCTATAAAATGCAGGTCGATAGGATTTGTCAAAGCGTTCAAGCTCGGCCTCAAGGAGATCATTCATGCGTTCAGTCGGACATTTCATCGGTGGCAAGGAAGTAAAGGGCACGTCTGGCCGCACCGCCGACGTTTTCGAGCCGATGACCGGTGACGTCCAGGCCAAGGTGGCGCTGGCGTCCAAGGCCGAGGTCCGCGCCGCCGTCGAGAATGCCCGCGCCGCGCAGCCGGAATGGGCCGCGACCAATCCGCAGCGCCGCGCCCGCGTCATGATGAAATTCGTCGAGCTGGTTCAGCGCGACTACGACAAGCTCGCCGAGCTGCTCGCCCGCGAACACGGCAAGACCGTTCCCGATGCGAAGGGCGACATCCAGCGCGGCCTCGAGGTCGCCGAGTTCGCCTGCGGCATCCCGCATCTGATGAAGGGCGAATACACCGAAGGCGCCGGCCCCGGCATCGACATCTATTCCATGCGTCAGGCACTCGGTGTCGTCGCCGGCATCACGCCGTTCAACTTCCCGGCGATGATCCCGATGTGGAAGTTCGCGCCCGCGATCGCCTGCGGCAACGCCTTCATCCTCAAGCCGTCGGAGCGCGATCCCGGCGTGCCGATGCTGCTTGCCGAACTCATGATCGAGGCGGGCCTGCCGGCCGGCATCCTCAACGTCGTCAACGGCGACAAGGAAGCCGTCGATGCCATCCTCGACGATCCCGATATCAAGGCCGTCGGCTTCGTCGGCTCCACGCCGATCGCGCAGTACATCTATGAGCGCGCCGCCCAGACCGGCAAGCGCTGCCAGTGTTTCGGCGGTGCCAAGAACCACGCCATCATCATGCCGGATGCCGACATGGACCAGGCCGTCGATGCACTGATCGGCGCGGGCTACGGCTCGGCCGGCGAGCGCTGCATGGCCGTCTCGGTCGCAGTCCCCGTCGGCAAGTCCACTGCCGACCGTCTCATGGAAAAGCTGATCCCGCGCGTCGAGTCGCTCAAGATCGGCACCTCGATCGATCCCTCGGCTGATTACGGCCCGCTGGTGACGCGCGAGGCGGTCGAGAAGGTCAAGGGCTACATCGACATCGGCATCAAGGAAGGCGCGACGCTCGCAGTCGATGGCCGCGGCTTCAAGATGCAGGGCTATGAGAACGGCTTCTATCTCGGCGGTTCGCTGTTCGACAACGTCACCAAGGACATGCGGATCTACAAGGAAGAGATCTTTGGCCCCGTGCTCTCGGTCGTCCGCGCGCACGACTACAAGGAGGCGCTGGCGCTGCCGTCGGATCACGATTACGGCAACGGCGTTGCGATCTTCACCCGCGACGGCGATGCCGCCCGCGACTTCGCGGCCAAGGTCAATGTCGGCATGGTTGGCATCAACGTGCCGATCCCGGTGCCGATCGCCTATTACACCTTCGGCGGCTGGAAGAAGTCGGGTTTTGGCGATCTCAACCAGCATGGCCCGGATTCGGTCCGCTTCTACACCAAGACCAAGACGGTGACCTCGCGCTGGCCGTCCGGCGTCAAGGAAGGCGCGGAGTTCTCGATCCCGCTGATGAAGTGATCCCCTTGAGAGCGAGGCTCATATGCAGTTCGCTCTGAACGAGGATCAGATCGCGGTTCGCGACATGGCGTTGGCGTTTGCGGCGGAGAAGATCGCGCCGCACGCGCTGCGCTGGGACGAGGAGAAGCATTTCCCCGTCGACGTGATGCGCGAAGCCGCTACGCTCGGCATGGGCGGCATCTACATCCGCGAGGATGTCGGTGGTTCCGCGATGACGCGGTTCGACGCGGCGCTGATCTTCGAGGCGCTGGCGACGGGCTGTCCGACCACTTCGGCCTTCATCTCGATCCACAACATGGCGAGCTGGATGATCGATGCCTTCGGCAGCGACACCCAGCGCCATACATGGCTGCCAAAACTCTGCACCATGGAGCTGATCGCCAGCTACTGCCTGACCGAGCCGGGCGCGGGCTCGGATGCCGCGGCGCTCCGCACCCGCGCGGTGCGCGATGGCGATCACTACGTTCTCAACGGCCAGAAGCAGTTCATCTCCGGTGCCGGCGGTACTGATCTGCTGGTCGCGATGGTGCGCACCGGCGGCGATGGCCCGGGCGGCATCTCGACCCTCGTCATCGACGGCAAGACGCCGGGCGTCTCCTTCGGCGCCAATGAGCGCAAGATGGGCTGGAACGCACAGCCGACCCGCGCCGTGATGTTCGAGAATGCCCGCGTCCCAGTCGCCAATCGCCTCGGCGAGGAGGGCATCGGCTTCAAGATCGCGATGGCGGGCCTCGACGGCGGCCGGCTCAACATCACGGCCTGCTCGCTGGGGGGTGCGCAGACCGCGCTCGACAAGGCGCGCGCCTACATGAAGGAGCGCAAGGCCTTCGGAAAGCGCCTCGACGAATTCCAGGCGCTGCAATTCCGTCTCGCCGACATGGCGATCGAGCTCGAGGCCGCGCGCACTTTTCTGTGGCGTGCCGCCGCGGCGCTGGACCGCAAGGACCCCGATGCCACGATGCTATGTGCAATGGCCAAACGCTTCGGCACCGATGTCGGCTTCGAGGTCGCCAACCATGCGCTGCAGCTTCACGGCGGCTACGGGTACTTGAGCGAATATGGGATCGAGAAGATCGTGCGCGATCTGCGCGTGCATCAGATCCTCGAAGGCACCAATGAAATCATGCGGCTCATCGTGGCGCGCAAACTGATCGAGGGCGCGCGATGAGTTCAGTGGAAGAGGGCGATCTCGTTGCCCGCGTCGAGGGCGCGGCCGGAATCATCAGGCTCAATCGTCCCAAGGCCATCAACGCCGTCACGTTGGAGATGTTTCGCGACATCGACAAGGCGCTCGACCGCTTCGAGGCCGATCCCGCCGTCGCGGTGATCGTGCTGGAAGGCTCCGGCGAGCGCGGCCTCTGTGCTGGCGGCGACATCCGCACGCTCTGGGAAAGCTCGAAGGTCAACGGCGACCTCGGCAAGATCCTTTGGCGCGAGGAGTACATCCTCAACGCCCGGATCAAGAAATTCCCAAAACCATATATCGCTTTCATGGACGGCATCGTGATGGGCGGCGGCGTCGGGCTTTCCGCCCATGCCAGCCACCGCATCGTCACCGATCGCACTAAGCTCGCGATGCCCGAAGTCGGGCTCGGCTTCTTCCCTGACGTCGGCGGCACCTTTCTGTTGTCGCGCTCGCCGGGCGAGGTCGGCACTTACTTCGGCCTCACCGGCCAGACCATGAACGGGCCCGACGCGATCCACGCGAAATTCGCCGACGCCGTGGTGCCGGCAGCCAAATGGCCCGAGCTGCGCGAGGCCCTCACCAGGGTTCGTCAGGGAGTGACCGCGGCTGAGGTGACCAAGCTCATCAACAGTTTTGCGACCGGTGAGACCGCGGGACCGGTCGCTGCAAAAGAGCCGGCAATCGACGCATTGTTCGGCTTCGACCGGATGGAAGATATCCTTGCCGCTCTGAAACGTGACGGCTCGGAGTTCGCGCTGGCGACGCTGAAGACGCTCAACGAGAAATCGCCGCGCGGCATGGTGGTGACGCTGAATCTGTTGCGACTGGCGCGCACCGCGTCGAGCCTGGAGGAATGCCTGGTGCGCGAATACCGTGCCGCGCTCGAGGTGTTCCGCAGCGATGATTTTCGCGAGGGCGTGCGCGCGGCCGTGATCGACAAGGACCGCAATCCGATCTGGTCGCCGCCGCGGATCGAGGATGTGACGCCAGAGATGCTTGCGCCGTATCTCGCCGAGATCGGCGCCGACGAGCTGAAGTTCAACTAATCAACGATTGAAGCTGGAGGAAACGACAATGGCCACGATCGCATTCATCGGTCTCGGCAACATGGGCGGCCCGATGGCGGCCAATCTGGTCAAGGCGGGCCACAAGGTGGTGGCGTTCGATCTCGTCGAAGCCTCGCGCAATCAGGCCAAAGCCGACGGCGCCGGCATCGCCGACAGCGCCGCGGGCGCGGTGAAGGGCGCCGATGTCGTCGTCACGATGCTGCCGGCCGGCAAGCATGTGCTCGGCGTTTGGAACGAAATCCTTCCCGCGATGACCAAGGGCGCGCTGGTCATCGATAGCTCCACCATCGACGTCGAGAGTGCGCGGCAGGCGCATGCGCTCGCCGGCAAGCACGGCGTGCTCTCGGTGGATGCGCCGGTCTCCGGCGGCACCGGCGGCGCCAAGGGCGCGACGCTCACCTTCATGTGCGGTGGCGAGGAGAACGCTTTCGCGGCGGCAAAGCCGGTGCTGGAGAACATGGGCAAGAAGATCGTGCATTGCGGCGGCGCCGGCGCAGGGCAGGCGGCCAAGATCTGCAACAACATGATCCTCGGCATCTCCATGATCGCGGTGAGCGAGGCGTTTGCGCTCGGCGAGAAACTCGGACTCTCGCATCAGGCGCTGTTCGACGTCGCCTCGACCTCGTCGGGCCAGTGCTGGTCGCTGACGACCTATTGCCCGGTGCCGGGCCCGGTGCCGACCTCGCCAGCGAACAACGATTACAAGCCGGGATTCGCCTCGGCGCTGATGGTGAAGGATCTGACGCTGGCGCAGGACGCCGCGAAGGCTGCGGGCGCGGCCACCCCGCTCGGCAAGCATGCGCAGGAGATCTATCAGTCTTTCGACGCAGCCGGGCAAGGTGGGGTGGATTTTTCCGGAATTATCAAGCACGTTCGCAGCCTCGCTGGAAAATAGCGAGGCTTCGTAGCCCGGATGGAGCGAAGCGAAATCCGGGACAGCTGCTTCCAATGGCGTAGCCGGCCCCGGATTGCGCTTCGCTCCATCCGGGCTACGCTCGAACATCAATTCGACGGGCCCGGAACATGACGACATTTCAGGACGCGCGCGCGTTTCTGCTCAACCACCGCACGGATTACGAGACGGCGGTCAAAGGCTTCCGCTGGCCGGATCCGGTTCCCTTCAACTGGGCGCTCGACTGGTTCGACGAGCTGGCGAAGGACGCCGAAGCCAAGGACCGGCCCGCGCTCTGGATCGTCGACGCCGCGCAGGACCGGCAGACAAAACTATCCTTTGCGGCGCTGTCGAAGCGCTCGAACCAGGTCGCGAATTTTCTCCGCGCGCAGGGCCTGAAGCGCGGTGATCATCTCTTGCTGCTGCTCGGCAATGTGGTTCCGCTCTGGGAGACGATGCTGGCGGCGATGAAGCTCGGCGTCGTCGTGATCCCCGCGACCACGCTGCTCACCGCGGATGAGCTCCGCGATCGCCTCGATCGCGGCAAGGCGAGGGCGGTGGTCGCGGCCGAGGATCAGGTCGCGAAATTCGCAAGCCTTAAATTCGAAAGTCTTGGTGCCGAGAACGTGGTCCGTATCGTGGTCGGTGCGCCCTCCGATGGCTGGCTCGCTTACGATGATGCCGCAAAGGCCCCGGAGAGTTTTAGCGCCGAGGGCCCGACTAATGCCGACGACCCGATGCTGCTCTACTTTACCTCGGGGACCACTGCAAAACCAAAACTCGTCCGGCACAGCCAGCGCAGCTATCCGGTCGGGCATCTGTCGACCATGTACTGGATCGGGCTGAAGCCCGGCGACGTCCATCTCAACATCTCCTCGCCGGGTTGGGCCAAGCATGCCTGGAGCTGTTTCTTCGCGCCGTGGAACGCGGGCGCCACCGTGTTCGTGGTCAATCAGCCGCGCTTCGATGCGAAGGCGCTGCTCGCGACCATCGGCCGCTGCGGCGTCACCACGCTGTGCGCGCCGCCGACGGTGTGGCGGCTGTTCATCCAGGAGAACCTTGCGTTCTTCAAGGTGAGCTTGCGCGAGGTCTGCGGCGCCGGCGAGCCGCTGAATCCTGAAGTGATCGACCAGGTGCGGGCGGCCTGGGGGCTCACCATCCGCGACGGCTATGGCCAGACCGAAACCACTGCGCTCGCCGGCAACTCGCCGGGCCAGAAGATCAAGATCGGCTCGATGGGCCGGCCGCTGCCGGGCTATCGCGTGCAGATCAGCGACGCCGACGGCAACAAGGCGAAGGAAGGCGAGGTCACGCTGGTGCTCGGCGCCGAGCGGCCCGCCGGCCTGATGCAGGGTTATCAGAGCGACGACGGCAAGCTCTCCGGCGCCGAAGGCGAGCTCTATCGCAGCGGCGATGTCGTGTTCGAAGACGACGAGGGCTATCTTACCTTTGTCGGCCGCTCCGACGACGTGTTCAAGTCGTCGGATTACCGGATCAGCCCGTTCGAGCTGGAGAGTGTGTTGCTCGAGCATGAGCTGGTCGCGGAAGCCGCGGTGGTGCCGAGCCCGGATCCGATCCGGCTCGCGATCCCCAAGGCGTTCGTGCTGCTGACCTCGGGCGCGGAGCGGACGCCCGAGACCGCGCTGTCGATCTTCCAGCATCTGCACACGCGGCTCGCCCCGTTCAAGCGCATCCGCCGCCTCGAAATCGTCACCGAGCTGCCGAAGACGATCTCTGGAAAAATCCGCCGGGTGCAGCTACGCAGGTTGGAGCGCGACGATGATCGCAACGATCCGCTGCGCGGCCGGGAATTCCGTGAGGAGGATTTTCCGGAACTGCCGAAAACACGGAGTGAGACCTAAGTGAACGAAGTCTGGAAGAAGCCGCCGATTTCCTTGGAAGCCTATCAGGCCATGGTCGGCAAGGAGATCGGCGTGTCGTCGTGGCACTTGATCGATCAGCCGCGCATCGACACCTACGCCGACGTGATCGAGGATCACCAGTTCATCCACGTCGATCCTGAACGTGCCAAGAAGGAGACCGCCTTCGGCACCACCATCGCGCACGGCTTCCTGACGATGTCGCTGCTGTCGATCATGTCCTATGAGGTGATGCCCGTGATCGCGGGGACCACGATGGGCGTCAATTATGGCTTCGACAAGCTGCGCTTCATCTCGCCGGTCCGCTCGGGCAAGCGCGTCCGCGGCCGTTTCGTGCTGGCCGAAGCCAAGCTCCGCAAGCCCAACGAGCTGCAGTCCCGCACCAATGTCACGGTGGAGATCGAGGGCGAGGACAAGCCGGCGCTGGTCGCGGAGTGGCTGGGTCTGATCTATTTCGCGTAGGGCGGGCGGGCTTGACCCGGCCGGTCTTCGCTGCTCAAAAGCCTGTCAATTTGATGGATGGCCGGGTCAAGCCCGGCCATGACGACCAGCATTAGGAACGCACTCATGGCAATCAGGTTCGACGGACGCGTCGCCATCGTCACCGGCGCCGGCAATGGTCTGGGGCGCGCGCATGCGCTGGGGCTGGCCAGCCGCGGCGCGAAAGTGGTCGTCAACGATTTCGGCGGCGCGCGTGACGGCACCGGTGGCTCGCTGTCGCCGGCCGAGACCGTGGTCGAGGAAATCCGCAAGGCCGGCGGCACCGCGATGGCGGATGGCGCCGACGTCTCCAATTTCGAGCAGGTAACCGCCATGGTCGAGCGCGCCACCAAGGAGTGGGGCAGCGTTGATCTCTTGTGCGCCAATGCCGGAATCCTGCGCGACAAGTCGTTCGGCAAGATGGAAGCGGCCGACTTCCAGAAGGTGCTCGACGTCCACCTCGTCGGCACCTTCTATTGCTGCAAGGCCGCCTGGGCCGGCATGCGCGACCGCAACTATGGCCGCATCGTGCTGACGACGTCGTCCTCCGGCCTCTACGGCAATTTCGGCCAGGCCAATTACGGCGCGGCCAAGTCCGGCATGGTCGGCCTGATGAACGTGCTGGCCGAGGAAGGCCGCAAGTCCGACATCCGCGTCAACATCATCTCGCCGACGGCCGCGACCCGCATGACGGAAGAGCTGTTGCCTCCGCAGGCGCTGCAGCTGATGAAGCCGAACGCGATCACGCCCGCGGTCGAGTACATGCTCAGCGAGGACGCGCCGACCCGCACCATCATGGGCGCCGGCGCGGGCTCCTTCGCGGTGATCAAGATCGTGGAGAGCGAAGGCATCAACTTGCCGGAGTCCGAATGGACGCCGGACGCCGTCGCCGCGCATTTCGCCGAAATCAGCGACATGTCGAAGGCCAAGGCGCTGACGGGGGCGTTCGAGCAGACGCAGAAATATGTGGCGCAAGCCGCGGCACGGGCGGGGATCAAGCTCTGACCGATGTCGCCGTCATCGGGGCCGGTCCCGCCGGGCTGACGGCGGCGGAGGTGCTGGCGCAGGGCGGCGCGCGCGTCACCGTGTACGACGCGATGCCGTCCGCGGGCCGAAAATTCCTGATGGCCGGCCGCGGCGGGCTCAATCTCACCCACAGCGAACCGCTGTCGGAGTTCATGGCGCGCTATCGCGAGGCGGCCCCGAAGCTGCAGGCGGCAGTCGAGGCGTTTTCGCCTGGGGCGTTGCGCGCGTGGAGCGAAGCCTTGGGTGAGCCGACCTTCGTCGGCACCAGCGGGCGGGTGTTTCCAAAAGCGTTCAAGGCCTCGCCCTTGCTGCGCGCGTGGCTCCGGCGGCTCGATGCGAGCGGCGTGCGGTTTGCCTTTCGTCATCGCTGGACCGGCTGGGATGACGAGGGGCGGCTGTTGTTTCGAACGCCAGATGGCGGTGCGGCTGTCGTTGCCAATGCGACGGTGCTTGCGCTTGGCGGCGCCAGCTGGCCGCGGCTGGGGTCGGATGGCAGCTGGGCCGACATCCTTGCCGCGAAGGGCGTTGCCATCTCAAAGCTGCGGCCAGCCAATTCCGGCTTCACGGTCGCCTGGTCCGATGTGTTCCGCGATCGCTTCGAGGGCCAGCCACTCAAGGGCGTGGCGCTGACGATCGGCGCGCATACGGTGCGGGGCGAAGCCATGATCACGCGTAGCGGCATCGAGGGCGGCGCGATCTACGCGCTGTCGGCCGAGCTTCGCGAGGCGGTGCTGGGTCTCGGACAGGCGACGCTGATGATTGCGTTGCGGCCCGACCTCGATGCCGCCGCTCTGACCACGCGGCTATCAGGCACGCGCGGCAAGCAATCGCTCGCGAACTTCCTGCGCAAGGCGGCGCAAGTGTCGCCGGTCGGCATCGGCTTGATGCAGGAGGCCGCCATCGTGTCCAGCCGGCCACTGGCCGCGTTCTCGCCCGCCGAGCTTGCGCATCTGATCAACGCCGTTCCGGTTCAGCTTACCGGCGTTGCCCCGATTGATCGCGCGATCTCGACTGCGGGCGGAATCACCTTCGATGAGATCGACAACCAATTCATGCTGCGCAAGCTGCCCGGCGTGTTTGTCGCGGGCGAGATGCTGGATTGGGAGGCGCCGACAGGCGGTTACCTGCTGCAGGCGTCTTTTGCGACGGGCGCGGCCGCGGCACGAGACGTGTTGCAGTGGCTCGCGCAATCGTCGTCCTGATTTCGGGGATCATGACGTTCCGGTCCGGGTCGCGAGATCGGTAACGAGTCCGAGCGCGCCGAAGCTCGCCGCGACCGCGCAGACCAGCGTCCAGCCGCCGTAACTCCAGGCAACGGATGCGGCCGCTGCGCCCACGCCGCCGCCGATGAAGAACAATGCGACGAACAGGCCGTTGATGCGGCCGCGTGCCTCGGGGCGCAGCAGATTGATGGCGCGGCGGCCAAGCGTCTGGTCGGTGGTGATGCCGATGTCGAGCAGGATCGTGCCCAGGCTCAACACCAGCAGAGCGGCGTTGCGGGATTCCAGCATGCCGGCCCAGGCACAGAGCGCGAGCGAGCCAATGATGAGCGTATGGGCTGCGACGAACATGGGGCGGGCCCAGCCCTTGTCGCCCCAGCGGCCGGCCAGTGGCGTTGCCGCAGCGCCGGCCACGCCGATCAATGCGAAAGCGGCAATTCCCTTGATGTCCAGGGCGAACGGCGCGTCCGGCAGCCGCAGCGCCACCGCGGCCCAGAAGGCGGTGAAGGACGCCATGACCAGCGCTGCAGTCCAGGCTCGTACGCGGAGTACGGGCTCTTCCCGCAGCAACCTTGGGAAGGAGCGGAGCAATTCGCGGTAGCTCGCGCGCGCAGTGGGCTGAAGTGCTGGCAGATAGCGGCCGAGCGCGCCGGCGAGGAGCGCCATAAGACCTGCCGAGACAACGTAGTAGGCGCGCCAGCTCCAGAGATCGGCAATCAGGCTTGCCGCTGGCCGCGACAACAGGATGCCGATCATCAATCCGCCCATGACCTCGCCGATGGCCTGGCCGCGACGCTCCGACGCCACCATGGACGCGACCAGCGGGACCACCATCTGGATTGCCGCGCAGGAGGCACCGAGAACGAACGTGGCGAACAGCAGAAGCAATGGCGTCGGCGCCAGTGCTGTCGCAAGTGCGGCAAGGATGGCGCAGCCGAGCGTCCGCAGGATGAGGCGCTTGTTCTCGACGAGATCGACGAGCGGGACAAGCAGCAGGAGACCGAGTGCATAGCCGAGCAGCGTCAACGTACTGACGAGGCCGGCCTGCCAAGGCGCCATGCCCAGGGAGCCGCCGATCAGGCCAACCAGAATTTGCGGTGCAAACAAATTGGTGACGACGACGCCAGTGGTGATCGCGCCGAGCCAGATCAGGGGGCGCTCGGCGAGTTGTTTGGGAGATGCAAACCTGGTGGTTTCGGAGACGGTCATCGGTCCTCGCTACAATGGTGTGGGTCCTTTAAGCGAGTGGGCTAATATGCTACAATTCAAATAAGCCTATAAAGAATATGCGAGTATGTTATGAATACCCATGACCTCGTCGCCTTCGTTGCGGTGGTCGAGACCGGATCGATCGTCGCGGCTTCTGCGCGCCTCAATCTTACTCAGCCCGGCGTAACTCGGCGCATCCAGAATCTCGAGGAGATGCTGGGTGCGCAGCTTCTCGACCGGCTCTCCAAGCCGTTAAAGCCGACGGCTGCGGGCCACGAGGCCTATGAGCAGGGACGACGCCTGCTCAGAATGCTGGATGATCTCAAATCGGGCGTCGCGAATGATGGGGTGGTGCGCGGTGAGTTCAGGCTGGGCCTCACGCCGTTTCTCTCGGAGGCGGGGCTCACCGCGCCGCTCGACGCCGTGCGGGCCGAATTTCCGGCTCTGGCCGTGCGGGTCGTTTCCGGCTGGTCGCCGCTTCAGGTCGAGCGGGTCTGTCGCAACGAACTCGATGCTGCAGCGATTTGCTTGCCTGATGGCGCTGTGCCCCCTGCGGAGCTTCTCGCCGACGATCTCGGTGCGGAGCCGGTCATTTTCGTCGTCGCACGCGACGTGAAGATGCCCCGTATCGTCGATCTGGAGCGATTGTCGCAAATGTCGTGGGTGATCAACCAGGATGGTTGCGGATTTCGTGACGGGCTGAAGCGTCGCTTCGATGCCGAGCATCTGCCCTTCAACATTGCGGTGGAGGCCCTCGACAGCGAGCTTCGTCTGTCGCTGGTCGCGCGCGGCCTCGGCGTCGGTCTGGTGACGCCGATTGCGCTGAAGCGGAGCGCATTCCGCGGCAAGCTCAAGCCGGTCGCGGTGCGTGGCTTCAACCCGGCCGTGCGCGCATGGATCGTGCATCGCCCGCCCGCCGGCCGATTGGCGCGTCCGATCAAGTTGTTTCGCGACGGACTGGATCGGGAGCTGAAGGCGTTGATCGGTTAGCGCAGCTTGCCCCGCGCCGCCACGGGCAGCGTGCCGATGATCTCCTCGCCGCGCACCATCACCACTTCGTCCATCATGTTGACGACGACGCAGACATGGTTCGGCACGACGCGGACGACGTCGCCGACGTTCGGGCGCGTGTTGCTGCGGGAGAGATCGAGGAAGCCGTGCTCCTCGGCGAAGCGCGCGATCTTGGCTTCGGGGTGCTCCAGGATCAGGCCATGGCCGTCGAGACCGCCGGTATCAGTGGTCAGCGTCTTCGAGCCGGCATCGAGGATGCCGCGCTCGGGCGCGGCGCGACTCACCATCGTCGAATAGATGTGCAGCGCGCAGTCGTCCCAACTGGCGACGCCGGCCGCCACCTGCATGCGGTCGTTATAGATGTAGGTGCCGAAACGATGCTCGGTGCCGCCCTTGAGCTTGCCGATGTTCTTCAGGTTCGGCGTGCCGCCGGTCGAGACGATTTTTGCGTCCAGCCCGTGCGCGCGCACACCGGCCAGCGCCTCATCGTAGAATTTCTGCGCGTCCGCCCAGCCGGTCTCGGTCGGATACATCATGAAGCCGGCGAACTGCAGCCCCTTGGATGCGGCGATCTCGCGCGCCAGCGCAATGGCTTCCGCCGGCGTCTCGACACCGGCGCGCTTGCGCCCCGTATCGCATTCGACCACGACCGAGAGCGGACGGCCCGACGCCGCCGCAGCCTTGGGCAGGCCGGCGACGACGGTCGAATTGTCGGCGGCCACCGTCATGTTGGCCTTCGCCTGCAGCGCGCCGAGGCGGGCCATCTTCTCTTCGCCGAGAAGATTGTAGCTGATCAGGATGTCGTCGATGCCGGCATTGACCATGATCTCGGCTTCGCCCAGCTTCTGGCAAGTGATGCCCTTGGCGCCGGCCGCGACCTGCATCTTGGCGATGGTCGGGTTCTTGTGCGTCTTGATGTGCGGACGGTTGGCGACACCGACCTCGTCGCAGGCTTTCTGGATCCGCGCGATGTTGCGCTCGACCCTGTCCATGTCGATGACGGCGCAGGGCGTGCCATATTCGCGGGCGATTTTTGCGGCGAGGGGAGTTGTCATGAGATCTCTCTATTTCCGGATCCGTAGGATGGGTAGAGCGAAGCGAAACCCATCATAACCTAATCCCTTTGTGCGATGGGTTTCGCTGCGCTCTACCCATCTTACAAGCTAAGCCTGTTCAATCTCTTCGCGGAGCATTTCCAGTTCGAGCCAGCGCTCTTCGGACGCCGATAGCTCTTCGTGCGCCTTCGCGATAGCGGCGGAGGTGTTGTCGAATTTCTTGCGATCTTTCGCATAGAGATTGGGATCGTCGAGCACGCGCTGCAGTTTTGCAATATCGGCCTGCAGCGTTTCCATTTTCTTCGGCAGCGTTTCCAGCGCGTGCTTCTCGTTGAAGCTTAGCTTGCGCCTCGGTGCGGAGGCGGGAGCAGCGGCGCGCTCCTCTCTCTTCTCCGCAATCGGCTGCGCCTTCGCCGTTTCACGCTTCAGATCCGCACCGCGCTGGGTCAGCATGTCGCTGTAGCCGCCGGCATATTCGGTCCACTTGCCGTTGCCCTCAGGCGCTATCACGGAGGTGACGACGCGATCGAGGAAGTCGCGGTCATGGCTGATCAGGATGACGGTGCCCTCGTAATCGCCGAGCATGTCTTCGAGGACGTCGAGCGTTTCGAGATCGAGGTCGTTGGTCGGCTCGTCCAGCACCAGCAGGTTCGAGGGTTTTGCCAGCGCGCGCGCCAGCATCAGCCGGCCGCGCTCACCGCCCGAGAGGACTTCCACCGGCGTGCCGCGCTGCTCCTGCGTGAACAAAAAGTCCTTCATGTAGCCGACGACGTGCTTCGGCTTGCCGCCGACCATGATCTGATCGCCACGACCGCCGGTCAAGGCTTCAGCCAGCGTCGATTTCGGATCGAGGCTTTCGCGATGCTGATCGAGCGTCGCTACCTCCAGATTGGCGCCGAGACGTATCGTGCCGGAATCTGGTTGCCCGCCGCCGGTGAGCAGATTGACCAGCGTGGTCTTGCCGGCGCCATTCGGGCCGATGATGCCGAGCCGGTCGCCGCGCTGGATGCGCGTCGAGAAATTCTCGACGATCATGCGCTCGCCATAGGCCTTGGTGACGCCCTTGGCCTCGATCACCAGCTTGCCTGATTGCTCCGCTTCGCTAGCTGCAAGACTGGCGGTGCCGGCCGTGCCGCGATAGTTGCGGCGCTGGTCGCGCAGCGCATGCAGATTGCCGAGACGCTTGACGTTGCGCTTGCGGCGGCCGGAGACGCCGTGGCGCAGCCAGTGCTCCTCATCGACGATCTTGCGGTCGAGCTTGTGCTGGTCGCGCTCCTCTTCCGCCAGCACCTCGTCGCGCCAGCTCTCGAACGAAGCAAAGCCACGATCGATCTGCTTGATCTTGCCGCGGTCGAGCCACGCGGTGGAGCGCGAGAGATTGGTGAGGAAGCGGCGGTCGTGGCTGATGATCACCAGCGCGCTGCGCCTGGAGTCGAGCTCCTGCTCCAGCCACTCGATGGTGGCGAGATCGAGATGGTTGGTCGGCTCGTCCAGCAACAAAATGTCAGGCGAGGGCGCGAGCACATACGCCAGCGCCGCGCGACGGGCCTCGCCGCCGGAGAGATTATGCGGGTTCTCGTCACCGGTCAGGCCAAGCTGCTCCAGCAGGTAGCGCGCCTGGTGCTGATCGTCGCCGGGCGCGAGACCGGACTCGACATAGGCAAGCGTGGTCTTGTGCTCGCCGAAGTCGGGCTCCTGCGGCAGGTAACGCACGGTCGCGCCCGGCTGCACGAAGCGCGTGCCGCCATCGGGTTCGACGAGGCCGGCCGCGATCTTCAGCAACGTCGACTTGCCCGAGCCGTTGCGGCCGATCAGGCAGACGCGCTCGGATGGCGCGACGTTGAGCTCGACGCCTGACAGCAGCGGCGTGCCGCCAAAGGTCAGCCTGATGTCTTTGAGTTGGATCAGCGGCGGCGCCATGATCAGCCTTGATGTGTTGCGGCCTGATCGGCGCGGCGGCGCTGGATCCGGCGCAGCGTCTGGTCGAGCGCCGAGAGGAAGGCGGAACGGTCGCGCGGTGCGAATGATCGCGGGCCGCCGGTGACCTCGCCGGCCGAGCGCAGATCCGTCATCAGATTGCGCACCGCCAGCGTCATCCCGATCGACTCTTCCGTGAACGGCTTGCCGTTCGGGGCGATCACGTCGGCGCCGGCCTTGACGCAGCGGCTCGCCAGCGGAATGTCCGATGTCACGACGACGTCCCCCGGCTTGACGCGCTCGACGATCCAGTCGTCGGCGGCGTCCATACCGGCGCCTGCGGCGATGCGCTCGATCAGTGGATCGTGCGGCACGCGAATGAAATTGCCGGCGACCACGCTCACGGGCACGCCGTGCCGGAGCGCGACGCGATAGATCTCGTCCTTTACCGGGCAGGCGTCGGCGTCGACATAGATGCGGGTGGGGGTGTCAGTCATTCGCCGCGTGGTACCCCATTCGGGCCGCAAAGGCGAGGGGATTGACCGGTGTTCCCTGGAGCCTACGATCCGCCCGAAACAACAAGAACAGGGAAGATGACCCCATGCCGAACCGGCTCGAAACCTGGCGCGTCGAGGCCTACAACACCGCCAAGCAATCCGAAAACAAGATGCATGACGACACGGTGGCGCGTCGCTTCGGCTTTTCCGGCGGGCTGGTCCCCGGCGTTGATGTCTTCGCCTACATGATGCATGTGCCGCTGGCGCGCTGGGGCCGCGATTTCCTGTCCCGCGGGCTGGTCGAGGCCCGCTTCATCAAGCCGGTCTATGATGGCGAGCCTGCCGATGTCGATGCGACCGAGCACAACGGCTTGCTGACGATCGAGGTGTTCAGCCGCACCGAACTCTGCGCGACAGGCACGGCCTCGTTGCCGGCCGCGCCGCCTGTGGTGTCGCTGAGCGACTATGTCGCGGTCCCCGTGGTCGCCGAGCGCACGCCGGTCAGCCCCGCGACGTTCGAGACAGGCAAATGGTTGGGCACGACGCCCCGACGATGGGCCGGGCAGGATGCGGCTGACTATCTCGCCGACATCAGGGAAACCGATCCGATCTTTGCGCGCGAGGGGCTCGGCCATCCCGGTCTGATCCAGCGCGTCATGAACCGCGTGCTGGTGGACAACACCGTTCTGGGCCCGTGGATCCACGTCGGCAGCCGCATGCAATTGCTGTCGGCGGTACGCACCGGCGACGAGATCGCCGCGCGGGCCAAGGTCACGGCGAATTACGAGAAGAAAGGCCACCGCTTCGTCGAGCTCGACGCGCTCGTCGTCGCCAACGGCACGACGCCGCTCGCGCATTGCCAGCACATTGCGATCTACCAGCCGCGCGAGCAGGCGGTGTAGGGCGGGAAGGGCGAAGCTGCCGCTCCGAAAATGCTGTCATGCCCCGCGGAGTGTTTAGTCCGGAGACATGGCTGACACCTGTTCGGACACATCACTGACAGGTTGGCCATTGGTCAAGTCGATGGATG
>NZ_JAVAYN010000069.1:0-558 GCF_054863025.1 Bradyrhizobium sp. 23AC | reverse complement strand
TGCGAAACATCCAAAGATTCCCATCACGCCTTCGCAAATCGCGGATGCGGCTCTGGACGCCGCGAAGGCGGGGGCCGCGGTCGTTCACATTCATGTCCGCGACCCAGAGACCGGAGCTCCATCGAACCGGTTTGACCTCTATGAACAGGTCGTCAAGAAGCTTCGGGACGCATCCACTGACGTCATCATCAATTTGACGAGCGGAATGGACGGCGAACTCGTACTCGATTCCATCGAACCGGCGAAGATTGGCGAAACAAGTACACTTAAAAAGCCCTTGGGGCGCTGTCTTCACGCCGTCAAACTTCAGCCAGAGATCAGCAGCTTGGACTGCGGCACGATGGCGTTCGGGGAACGGATATTCGTCGCACGTATGTCGGACCTGCGAGAACTCGCTAAGCTCATGCGAGAAGCGGGCGTCAAGCCTGAGCTCGAATGCTTCGATCTAGGTCATATTGAAACTGCCAAGAGACTCATATCAGAACAGCTGATCGAGGCGCCGCCTCTTTTCCAATTCTGTCTGAGCACAGGCTATGGCGCTCCCGGCGTTCCAATCGC
>NZ_JAVAYN010000068.1:0-649 GCF_054863025.1 Bradyrhizobium sp. 23AC | reverse complement strand
CTTCGCTTTTGCTTCCAACTCTACGCCTGAGCGCAGCGACCTCTTGTGCAGCCCAACCGAGCGGCGCCACAACTTCTCTGGGGTTGCTGTTCAGCGCACGGACCACCTGGCCTCTTGATGGCTCGATCTGGCCGAAGAGCGGCTGCGCCTCGATCGCCTGAACGCAACGCCAGCGGCTCGACTTTCTTCCCCTGGGCTACGCCCATTCCTCGCGCGGCAAGAAAGTCGCCCCGCTGGCGTCCTCCGCTGCGCTACGGCCCGCGGGCGGGTGCGTCGTCGATCGTCTTCGGCCTGTAGATCGCCATCGAGGCCGCGGTGGTCGCGGCTCGAAACAGCAAGGAGAAGTAACATGGCTACCATCGGTTCTTTCAAGAAGATCGGCAGCGACTTCCAGGGCGAGATCGTCACCCTCAGCCTCCAGACCAAGGGCGTCCGCATCGTGCCCGAGGCCAACCGCACCAACGAGAACGCCCCGAGCCACCGCGTCTTCGTCGGCCGGGCCGAGATCGGGGCCGCCTGGTCGAAGCGCTCCGAGGAGGGCCGCGACTATCTCTCGCTCAAGCTCGACGACCCCTCGTTCAACGCACCGATCTACGCGAACCTGTTCAACGACGAGGACGGCGACGGCTTCAGCCTGATCTGGTCCCGG
>NZ_JAVAYN010000067.1:0-670 GCF_054863025.1 Bradyrhizobium sp. 23AC | reverse complement strand
GCCGACCCAGGAGCGCCTCGGCGCCCGTGCCGAGGATCGCGGCAGCCTGACCTGGGTCAAGACAGCGGCGGAGGCGGTGACTGCCGCAGATTTCGTGCAAGAGAGTGCTCCCGAACGGTTGGAGCTAAAGCGAAAACTCTATGCCGAGATCGAACCACTGGTGCCTGCCGATGCGGTCATCGCCACGTCCACCTCCGGGTTCACTATCGTCGATCTACAGGTAGAGGGCTCGCGATCGCCGCGCGTCATCATCGGACACCCGTTCAACCCCCCTTATCTCATTCCGCTGGTCGAGGTCGCCGGCGCAGCGCACACCAGCAGGGAGGCGCTCGGCGCTGCGGAGGCGTTTTATCAGTCAATCGGGAAAGTCGTCATTCGCATGGATCACGAGATCCCTGGCTTCATCGCCAACCATCTCCAGGCGGCGCTGGAGCGGGAGGCAATGCATCTGGTCGCTGAGGGCCATGCAACGCCCCAGCAGATCGATGCCGCAGTGGTGCATGGTCTCGCCCCACGCTGGAGCGCAATTGGCCCCTGCATGGTGCGCAACATGGGCAACCCCGCCGGTATCGGCGCTTATTTCGAGCGCTTTTATCAGGGAAGCGAACCATCTCTCTCTCACGTGAAACCGCCAGAGTTCACGCCTGAATTCATTCGGGCCATGGAAGAG
>NZ_JAVAYN010000066.1:0-671 GCF_054863025.1 Bradyrhizobium sp. 23AC | reverse complement strand
CTCTTCCATGGCCCGAATGAATTCAGGCGTGAACTCTGGCGGTTTCACGTGAGAGAGAGATGGTTCGCTTCCCTGATGAAAAGCGCTCGAAATAGGCGCCGATACCGGCGGGATTGCCCATGTTGCGCACCATGCAGGGGCCAATTGCGCTCCAGCGCGGGGCAAGACCGTGCACGACTGCGGCATCGATCTGCTGGGGCGTTGCATGGCCCTCAGCGACCAGATGCATTGCCTCCCGCTCCAGCGCCGCCTGGAGATGGTTGGCGATGAAGCCAGGAATCTCGTGATCCATGCGAATGACGACTTTCCCGATTGACTGATAAAACGCCTCCGCAGCGCCGAGCGCCTCCCTGCTGGTGTGCGCTGCGCCGGCGACCTCGACCAGCGGAATGAGATAAGGGGGGTTGAACGGGTGTCCGATGACGACGCGCGGCGATCGCGAGCCCTCTACCTGTAGATCGACGATAGTGAACCCGGAGGTGGATGTGGCGATGACCACATCGGCAGGCACCAGCGGTTCGATCTCGGCATAGAGTTTTCGCTTTAGCTCCAACCGTTCGGGAGCACTCTCTTGCACGAAATCTGCAGCAGTCGCCGCCTCCGCCGCTGTCTTGACCCAGGTCAGGCTGCCGCGATCCTCGGCACGGGCGCCGAGGCGCTCCTGGGTCGGC
>NZ_JAVAYN010000065.1:0-842 GCF_054863025.1 Bradyrhizobium sp. 23AC | reverse complement strand
TGAACCTCCTCCGAATGAGTGGACACCTGTAGTAGGCTCGTTGAGCCCGGAGGTGTCGAATGGAACGTCAACGTCGATCATTTACCGAAGAGTACAAGCGGCAGGCCGTCGAGCTGGTATTGTCAAGCGGGCGCTCCATTGGGTCTGTCGTCAAGGAACTCGGTCTGCGCGACTCGGTGCTGCGGCGCTGGGTTGACAAGCTCCGCCAGCAGCCGGCATCGGCGGCGTGGCACCCCACCACGCAGGCGACGCCGATGCCGGCGGTCCAGGCTTCGGAGATCGCCCGGCTGCGCCAAGAGAACGAACGGCTGCGCATGGAGCGCGACATTTTAAAAAACTGTCGCGGGCCGTTGCCCGCCTGCGCGCGGCAGAAACAGCCCAATGCTATCCTCGATCTCGGAGGGTAGCGGCCGTCAGCTTATTGGAGGGCACAATCCCCGTTAAAAAACGTGGTCCATGGGTGCATGCGAACTTGAGAGTGGTGACGCCGTTCCTGCGGTGATCCCGATTAGGAAGATGACGATTGGCATAGCCCAGACCCTCCTGCCCACTATCGGATGGAGGATTTGCGATGCCCAAGAAGACGACCAGTGACCGCCCGGAATTGAATCCGGTCAATGTTGGCACCGCCGCCGTCGACATCGGATCAAAAATGCACATGGCGGCGGTCAACCCGGCCTGCACTGACACGCCGGTACGTGCGTTCGGCACATTTACGCAGGACCTGCATGATCTGGCAGACTGGTTCAAAGCCTGCGGCGTGACGAGTGTTGCGATGGAATCCACCGGGGTCTATTGGATCCCAGCCTACGAGATTCTCGAGCAGCGCGGGTTCGAGGTCA
>NZ_JAVAYN010000064.1:0-848 GCF_054863025.1 Bradyrhizobium sp. 23AC | reverse complement strand
TGTTCAGCCCGGGGACATGACCGACGGGTGTTCGGGGACATGGCCGACACTTTCTCCGCTCGCCAAGTCGATGATAGCGACTTGGTGGGCGGCAAAGAAGATCCCGTATTGCGCGTCGTTGGCCGAGGGGCGGATGGCGAGGCGCTCGCCACGGAAGGCCTGTGGCACTTTCCAAAGACGTCCCTTGAAGCTGACATAGGCCTTGGTCGTGGAGACGCGTCGCACGATCTCATGGCTGTCGTATTCGACCTCCGGCAATCGATCGGGCATGGCCCGCTGGCTCGGCCGATATCGACTAGCCGGGACCTGTTGCCCGAGCGCTTCGTGCGGTCGCTCGAAGTTGTAGACTTCCCGCCAGGCGTCGAAGGCACGCTGTGTTTCTGTGAGATCGCGGAAGTGCCGCAGCGCGAACACTTCAGCCGCGAGCGTGCGGTGGAACCGTTCATTCTTGCCGCGGCTTTGCGGGTGATATGGGCGGCTGTGGATGACGGCGACGCCAAGCTTGAGCAGCCACACCGAGAACCGTGTCCATCGTTCGCCGGAAGGATCACCCCAGGGCGAACCATTATCGACGAAGAAGGCCTCCGGGAGCCCGTAATGGCGAAAGGTCTTCTCCAGGCGGCTGCGCACGGTATCTGTGCGTTGATCTGCACAGGCCTGCAGGCACAGATCATAGCGCGAGTGGTCGTCCACGACCGTCAGAGGATGGCACTGGGTATCATTGCCAAGCCGAACCCAGCCTTTGAAGTCCATCTGCCACAAGAGATTGGGTGCCGGCATCTCAAAACGCTGGCTGGCCACCGGGCCGGCGATCGGAGGCGTAATGCGGCCAGATCGACGCAGGATCT
>NZ_JAVAYN010000063.1:0-914 GCF_054863025.1 Bradyrhizobium sp. 23AC | reverse complement strand
TGGGCTTCGCCCGTGTCGGGATCCACAATCGTGAGCTGGCCGCTGGTGTTGAGGGCGGCGGCGGTGTCGCCTTCGGTGACGGACTTCGAGTCCGATGAGACCGTGGCCGCGTCGTTGCTGCCGGTGATGGTCACCGTCACGATGCCGGAGGCGGTGCCGTCCTGGCTGGTGACCGTGAACTGGTCCTGCACCTGCTGGCCCGCAGTGAGCTCATTGTGCGCGTCATTGCCGGTGTAGCTCCAGGCGCCATTGGCATCGATGGTGAAGTCGCCATAGGTCCCGTGGACGTTCGATTGCGCCACGACATGGGCTTCGCCAGTGTCGGGATCCACAATCGTCAATAGGCCGCTCGTGTTGAGGGCGGCGGCGGCATTGCCCTCGGTGACGGACTTCGAGTCCGACGAGACTGTGGCCGCATCGTTGCTGCCGGTGATGGTGACCGTCACGATGCCGGAGGCGGTGCCGTCCTGGCTGGTGACCGTGAACTGGTCCTGGACCTGCTGCCCGGCGGTGAGCTCATTGTGGACGCCATTGCCGGTGTAGCTCCAGGCGCCGTTGGCGTCGATCGTGAAGTCGCCATAGGTGCCGTGGACGTTCGATTGCGCAACGACGTGGGCTTCGCCCGTATCCGAGTCGGTGATGCTGAGCTGGCCGGAGGTGTTGAGCGCGGAGGCGGCGTCGCCCTCGGTGACGGGCTTCGAGTCCGACGAGACCGTCGCCGCGTCGTTGGTCCCGGTGATGGTCACCGTCACGATGCCGGAGGCGGTGCCGTCCTGGCTGGTCACCGTGAACTGGTCCTGGACCTGCTGGCCGGCGGTGAGTTCGTCATGCGCGCCATTGCCGGTATAGCTCCAGGCGCCGTTGGCATCGATGCTGAAGTCGCCGTAGGTCCCGTGGACGTTCGTCTGCGCCAC
>NZ_JAVAYN010000062.1:0-961 GCF_054863025.1 Bradyrhizobium sp. 23AC | reverse complement strand
CGAGCTCGAGGACGCGATCGACGTCGAGGACGACCATGAGCTGGCCGTCGAGGCGATGGACACCGCCGGCGAGCTTGGCCATGCGGGGGTCGAGGTTGACGGGATTTTCTTCCATGCCGGCTTCGGGCAGGCGAAGGACCTCGCCGATCTGATCGATCAGCAGGCCATAAGATTCACCGCGCAAATCGACGCCGACCGCCATCGGCACCTTGCCGTCCTCGGGCTGCGGCAGGCCGAGGCGGGCGCGCATGTCGACCACGGTGACGATGCGGCCGCGCAGATTGAGCACGCCCGCGATCTCGCGCGAGGACAAGGGCACGCGGGTGACGCGCTCGGGCATGAACACGTCCTGGACGCGGGAGATCGGCAGGCCGAACAGCTGGCCGCCGATCATCGCGGTGACGTATTCGACCATGGCGCCTTCGCCCACTTGCGTCTTCTTGTTCATCTCGGTCTCTCCTGATCCCTAGCCTTACGCCGCTGCCCGGTTCAGCTCGGAGGCGCCGGCGGCGCCCGCGGTCTGCTCCTTCAGCGCCGCGATCAGACCGGGACGGTCGAACTTGGCGACATAGTCGTGGAAGCCGGCCTGGCGGCCGCGCTCGATCGCCGCCGGCGACACCAGCGCGGACAGGCCGATGATCGGCATCGAGCCGAGATTGTTGTCGGAGCGAATGGTCTCGGCGAACTCGAACCCGTTCATGTCGGGCATCTCGATGTCGGTCAGGACCACGTCGAAGCTCTGGGCGCGCAGTGCCGCGAGGCCCTCCTGCGCGGTCGGCGCGGTGCGGACGCGGTAGCCGGCCGCCTTGAGGACGGGCGCCAGCATGTTGCGGAAGAACGCTGAATCGTCGACCAGCAGCACCGACTGCGAGTGCATCGACGGCTTCATCTCCTTGCGGGTGAACCAGTCGGCGAACGCCATGGGGAGGAAGTGGCCGACGTCGATCACCTCGGTGGCCTG
>NZ_JAVAYN010000061.1:0-967 GCF_054863025.1 Bradyrhizobium sp. 23AC | reverse complement strand
TCGCCGAGATAGATGACGTTGCCGTGCTTGTCGCCCAGCACCTGGATCTCGATGTGGCGGGGATCGACGATGAACTTCTCGACGAAGACGCGGTCGTCGCCGAACGAGGCCTTGGCCTCGGCCTTGGCGAGATTGAAGCCCTCGGCGACCTCGGCCTTGGAATGCGCGATGCGCATGCCCTTGCCGCCGCCGCCGGCGGAGGCCTTGATCATCACGGGGTAGCCGATCTCGTCGGCGATCTTCACCGCGTGCTTGTCGTCCTCGATGACGCCGAGATGGCCCGGAACGGTCGAGACTTTGGCCTTGGCCGCCGCCTTCTTGGATTCGATCTTGTCGCCCATCGCGGCGATCGCGCCCGGGTTCGGGCCGATGAAGACGATGCCGGCCGCCTCCAGCGCGCGCGGAAACGCCTCGCGCTCGGACAGGAAGCCGTAACCGGGATGCACGGCCTCGGCGCCCGTCTTGCGGCAGGCTTCGACGATCTTCTCGATCACCAGATAGCTCTCGGCGGCTGCAGGCGGGCCGATCAGCACGGCTTCGTCGGCCATCTCGACATGAAGGGCGTCGCGGTCGGCCTCGGAATAGACCGCAACCGTCTGGATTCCCATCTTGCGGGCAGTCTTGATGACCCGGCAGGCGATTTCGCCGCGATTGGCGATCAGGATGCGTTTGAACATGCTTTTCACAGAGGCAGATTGTCGTGCTTCTTCGCCGGCGCTTCGACCTTCTTGTCCTTCAGCATCGCCAGCGCCCTTCCGATCCGCTTCCGCGTCGAGTGCGGCATGATGACATCGTCGATATAGCCGCGCTCGGCGGCGATGAACGGCGACAGGAAACGGTCCTCGTATTCCTTGGTGCGCGCGGCGATCTTGTCGGGGTCGCCGATGTCACTGCGGAAGATGATCTCGACCGCGCCCTTGGCGCCCATCACCGCGATCTGGGCGGTCGGCCAGGCGTAGTTCATGTC
>NZ_JAVAYN010000060.1:0-1053 GCF_054863025.1 Bradyrhizobium sp. 23AC | reverse complement strand
GTCGACGGTGACCGCGCTGGTCGCGCTCAGATAGGACAGTCGCGTCACCGCCTGCCCCAGGGCGTTGAGATCGCCGACGACGCTATCATCGCCGCCGCGGCCTTCGAACTCGCTCTGGCCGACGGCCACGCCCGGCAGACCGGTCGAGCCGGTAAACCCGGCCGCGTTGAACGTGTCGGCATAACTGCTGCCAAGGATGCCCTCTATATTCGCCAGCACGTCTGTTCCGACGCCCGGGCCGGTCACGGAGCCGGCCGCAAGATTGGCGGTGATGCCTCCCGTTGCATCGCCGTAATCGGCGCGGTCGAAGCCGAGGCCGCCGTCGAGCAGATCGTTGCCGTCGAGTCCTTGCAGGACGTCGTTGCCGCCGAGGCCGCTCAAATTGTCGGCATAGACCGTGCCGACCAGCGTGTTCGGATTGGCGTCGCCGATCAGGTGAACGCCTGGCGCGAAGATGAAATCCGCAGCAGTCAGGTTCGATAGAGTCACGTTCTGCAGCGTCAGGCTGTCGCCATTGCCGAAATTGATGAACGTGTTCGGTCCCTGCTGCGAGGCGATCGCCTGCACGTCAGCGAGGTTGTAGATACCTGCGCCCGAAAGGTCGATCTTGTCGGCATGCGAGAAGTCGCCGATGAAATCGGCACCGCCGCCACTGACATAAACGAAGGTGTCGGCGCCGCCGTTGCCGAGCAGATTGTCGGCGCCGCTGCTGCCCTTCAGCGTATCGTTGAAGCCCGATCCCGACACGCCGTTCACGCCACCGGTGATGGTGTCATGCCCAACCGAGGCATCCCCACTGACGGTGCCGCTGGCGAGGTCGACAACAACGCCGCCGGTCGCGTTGGCGAACAGCAGCTGCGTGCTGCCGTTGCCGGTGATGAGGTCGTTGCCGGCGAGGCCCTGGAAAGAATTGAAGCCGATGAAGCCGGTCGCGTCGTAAGTATCGGCGAAATTGCTGCCATAGACGCTGTTGACACCCGTGAAGGTGTCATGCCCGACCGAGACGTCGCCCGTGACCGAGCCGGCGCTCAGACTGACGGTGACGCCGCCTGT